>PHAT01000005.1:0-313536 GCA_002840435.1 Deltaproteobacteria bacterium HGW-Deltaproteobacteria-6 | reverse complement strand
CCGGATTGGTGACAAGGCCGTCATCGATGAGATGTTCACGGAGACGGGTTTTGGGGTATGGAGTCACAATCTGGCAGTAGGCCGCATCAACACCAATGTTGTTCAGGAAGGTGTAATTCCTGTGAATGGCACTTTCATCATCATTCGGCAGACCAAAAATCAAACCTCCTACGACCATGATTCCGTTTTTATGGCAAATATCAACTGCCTGTTGAGACACGGCTGCCACATTGCCTTTGGATAGTTCCTCCAGGTTAACCTCCGAGGCGTTCTCAATTCCCAGAAACATTCCCCGGAATCCCGCCCGCCTCATCTTACTGACCATCTCCGGGTTCCTGGCAATGGAAATGCAATCGGCCTGGACCACGAGGTTCAGTCCCTTGTAATTTTTTTTGATGATTGCCTCACAGACGGTGTCCACCCACTTTGGATTCAAGACCAGATTGTCATCGGCCACAAAGATCAACCGTGTTTTCTTCCGGCGGTAGATATAATCCAGATCGTCAATGACGCGTTCGACGGGATAAGTGCGATAGGACCTGCCGTACATATGTTGTATGCTGCAGAAGTTGCAGTTGCGGGTGCAACCTCGGGAGGTTTCCATGATCTCAATATTTTTGAACATGAAATGGTACCCCCATGTCAACCGGCGATGATCGCGGATTGGCAGTTTTAAAGTGGAAAGATCACAAAGAGTCGCCCGTTCGTTGTGGATGAAACAACCGTCTTCCTTGAAGGAGAGGGAGGGGATGGATGCAAAGTTGTCCTGTCCATCCAGGGCATTGACAAGCCGCCGGAAGGTTACTTCACCCTCTCCCCGAACGATAAAGTCGATAAGAGCCGCGTCAGGCGAGGCGGCAATTTCCTCAGCCATCAAGGTTGCGTGGTATCCGCCCAGGGCAATCCTGACATCCGGCAGTATGCTCTTAATGAAGCGGATGATCCGGTTGCACGTATCATACTGCCAGGTCATGGCGGAAAGACCGATAATATCCGGTCTGATTTTAGTCAGGGTGTTTGTAAGGTATTTTCTGATCGTATTTCGCTTTCGTATGAGATCTATCAGATAAACCTGATGCCGATCATCGATATTACCACCGACGCAGGCAATCCCATGGTTCGGCATATGGATTGCCTGTTCATGAATGATGATGGGAACGACATCAGGCATGGAAATGAGCACAACCTTCATGCTGCCCTCTCAGTTTTGTTAATTTTAATGATCTGTCCTGATACTTGTACCACATGTTCATTTAGAGTTCAGCCATTATTCAATGCTCTCTTCAGGTATGTCCCGGCAAATTTTGCGCCTGATGAGTTCCAGCGCCAATCATTCCATGATTTTTTTGAATTAAAAAACATCCTCAAAGCCGGACCTTAATCAATCATCAACAAAATCCTATCCCTCTTTTTTGCGGTCAAGATTGACTTGACACACAAGACGGTGTTTTCTATACTTCGTCACACAAAGAAGCATAATGATCCGGTTGAAAAAATTAAAGATGTCTTGACAAGGGGAGACACGTGAAGAATTTGGTGATTTTATCAGGTGGTTTTGATCCCGTTCACATGGGACATGTGTATATGATGAAAGCTGCGTCATTAGTCGGTGAAATTGTTATTTGTCTGAATAGTGATGATTGGCTGATCCGGAAAAAAGGCAAACCTTTTATGTCCTGGATTGAACGAGCAACCATTGTAGGCGATATGAAATATGTCATTGATGTATTGCCCATGAATGATGACGATGACAGTGCCTGTGACGGCATTAAAAGCGCGTATGCAAAATATAAGAAGCAATATGATATGATCTATTTTGGCAATGGCGGTGATCGAAATCCTGTTTCAACACCCAGTAAAGAACAGGCATTATGTAACCAGCTGGGAATAGGCCTGATTTGGGAATTAGGCGGTAATACTAAAGTTCAGTCTTCAAGCTGGGTGTTAGGTAAATAAGATAAGCGTGTTTAGGTAATTTTGCGTTAATGATTTTGTTCGAGAAATGCCGCCGAGCCAAGACATTGCATCCTCCCATAGCGCTTTGTCCCAAGGTTTGCTGTTCATGGGGAAATCGCTATCACCCTTCGGATCATCAGGGGACGCCATTTCTGAACGAGATTCTAACGTATCTCCCGTATGACCCTGCCGGAGCTTAAAAAAGAAAGCCCCAGGTTTCCTGATAAATCTATCATGACAGATTCTATCAAGGGTTCGTTGACCGGCCGCTCGGCCATCCATTCAACTATGAAGTTGGAACCGGTGCCGCTCTGATCTTCTTTAGAAATAGTAAAAATAATTGTTGCAAGAGGTTTAACTGATTGTTCCGCCGAGATAAAGCTTCTGACTATTATGCCCTCCGTATTAAAATAGTCAGCCTTCGTTATCTTGATCTGATGATTCAAATCAGTGTTGTGAATAGCGAGAAAAGCGCTTAAATTATGAAGTTGTTTATAATTAGACGGAATATTTGAATATATCGGCATATACAGCACTTGCCCCTTAAGTTTCCTTCCGCCTTTATCCGGTATTTTAAGGGTATCGGGATTGAAAGACACGGCTGGTGAGCTGTTTTCCGTTTTGGATTCCTGCCCGGCTTCCTGCGCCCGGCAAGATACAATTGCAACAGTAAGTAAAAGAATAAGGATGATTTTAATCCATTTCATTAACAGATCCTCCTTTTTTAAACTGGCTTTTACAGGATATTAGTAGAATGAACCGCCTCGTGTGTCAATGGCATAATAAAAATATTTCAGTTGCCTTGAACCTTTCAATTCAGAGGCCGTTGTCAGACAGAGTTTCCGACAAGATCCTTCTTTTAATGACGGGGCTTTTCATATTTTGCGATTTCTATAATATTTCAATCGGACATATTTAAAAAACTGCGGAACTATAACTGTACATGTGATAGGATCATTATCATGGTGTGTCAGTCGTGTAAGAGCGCGGTTATAAGCCAATGCTCAAAATCTGTCTGCTGTGGAGTACGGATATCATGAAATTACTAAAAATAAAATTTGGTTTAAGCGGTGAAAATGTCGATGCATTTGGCATACGTTTTTATGGTGAATTCGACAGCAGAATAGAACATCGCGGGAGCTTTAGCGAAATTCTGACGGATCCTGATTCGCCGCCCATGACAAAAAATAAAAGGGTTACTCTTTGGTTTATTTTTGAAAAAATCAGACCCTACAATCGGGTCTCCACTCTTCTTGGTGAGTTGATGTCCTTATTAAAGAAAGAAGGTTATATGGTGATGGTTTCATCTATCGATGGCCTTGTTGACACTACGTCATTGGATTACGCAAAACAGCCTGAAAGCAGTTTTCCCAATCCCAACAGAATGCATGGCTTTAACGCGGCCAACGGTTTTTCAATCACCATCGAAAAAACAGATGCCGAATTGAAATTTTCACAAAGAGAAATCGTGGTCATTCAGGACCTGGCAATAAAATTTGGTCAGACGGTCTATGGCCGATCCTTGAAAATGGCTGATAAGACCAGCTAAGTGGCAAAATTCAGGTCTTTTGTAAAAAGACTGATTGACTGTCAGGATTCGCTTCCCGGTTTTTCCTCCATCAATTTTTTTTGATCAAGTTGAATCAGTGCATATCTTTCGGTGCTTTTTCTTCCGGCATGGTATCCATCGGCATTTGAATCCGATGCCATGAATAAAAACTTCCGTTCCATTTTCCATCAATAATATTTCAAGATTTACAGGTCGAAGGGGCAAGCGGCCGGTCATGATTCAACCATTCTCATTTGGGCGATATGATGACGTTCTCGGGCATTGAGGATCAGCGGGTCAAAATATTTCGGTGAATGAGCCAGGATGGTGATTTTAATTGACATCCAGATGGAATTTCTCTATGCCTAGGCTTCAGACTGTAGCGGCCCGTCATGTTAATTTATTATAAAAGGAGTCCGATCATGAAAAAATTGTTGGTTGTTGTTGCCGGTATTATTTTTCTGCTGCCGGGGTGTTCTTCAGTGCAAAAAATGGCTCCGGAACAGCAGTTCAAAATTAGTTTTCCTCAAGTCAAATACGAAACGTTTATACAGGCATCCGTGCAGGGTGTCTATGAGGTTTATGACGGACAACGGATTCTCTATTACCTTCCGGAAGGCGACGTGGTTTTCGTGGGCAATATGTTTTCCAAGGACGGTAAAAATATCACGCAGGAAAGCAACACGAAAAGAATGGCTGCCAAGCTGACCAATCTGCCTCTGGAGCAGGCGCTGAAAATCGGTGACGGGAAAACGACTATCGTGGAATTCATAGATCCGAATTGCCATTACTGCCGGTTGTCCTTCAATTTTTTTAAAGAGCGTAAGAAAGACATTACGATGTATGTATTTTTCTATCCGTTGTCCGAAGATTCATCAAAGAAAGTTCGTCACATTGTCTGTGCCGGCGATAAGGTTCAAACCTACGAAGATGTTTTAAGCGGAAAACTGGATGGAAATGCTCAATTGAATTTATGCAACAGTAAAGAAGCGGAAAGCATGCTGCAAAATCATCGGCAGGTCAGTGCTAAAGTCGGCGTCCAGGCAACGCCGTTATTTTACATCAAAGGAGAGGTTGTGCCCGGTTTTGACCAGCCGGCGATTGAGAAAATCTTAGCTAAATAAAATTGTGAGGATCTATTTATGATGAAGAGAGTATGGATGGCTCTGGCAAGCGGGATATTTTTATGTGCTTTTGCCGTTGGGGTTGTTTTTGCCCAACCGGCGGGTAAGGCGATTGTGGACAATGCCTGTTCCAAGTGTCACAGCATTAAAAGGGTGGAAGCCGCCAGGAAAAATGCCTCCGAATGGGGAGCTACTCTCGATCGGATGATTAAAAAAGGCGCAAACATTAAGTCGGAAGAAAGAGATTCTGTTCTGAAATACCTCAACACATTGAACAAATAAATGAAAAAGCGGCTGTCTCCCAGAGGGGGCAGCCGCTTTTTTTTCAGTAAGAGGGAATGGTCTTGCCGCCCGCATGCCTGATGACCTGATACCCTGAGGTGTTTGCCTGTCCGGTGATTAATCCGCGGGGAAAGCGTGCCGGTTAACCCGTTCCTGAAAAATTCATATTCAATTCTAGCGAACTTTTGCACCCGTTTTGGGTTCCCGGTCAAATCCGATCAGCGTCAATCCGGCAACACCGTCTGTCGCCAGCAGCATGCCGTGTGATTCCACGCCCATCAATTTTGCCGGTTTGAGATTGGCCACCACAATAATGGATTTGCCGATAAGCTCTTCCGGTTTGTAATCCTTGCCGATTCCCGCTACGATGGTCCGCTCTTCACCAATATCGATCCTTAGTTTGACCAGCTTGTTGGATTTGGGAACCGCTTCGGCCGCCAGAATTTTTGCCACCCGTAAATCTGCTTTGGCGAATTCGTCATACTCAATTTCCGGTTTCAGGTCGATGGATGCCTTCCTGGGCTGAGGAGTCGGTTCTTTTTCAGCGCTTACCCGTGGAAAGAGCGACTCACCACGAATCAGAGCATTGCCTGCGGGCAGGACGTCGTTTCGGCGAATCACGTCCATATTGAATTTTTGCGATGGATCCAGGCCGACTTGCCGCAGTATTTTTTCTGCCGCCTGCGGCATGAACGGAGAGATTAAAATGGCGATGGCGCGTAATGCCTCCAGCAGCCGGTACATAATCGCCACCAGTCTTTTCTGGTTGGCTGTGTCCCTGGCCAGAGACCAGGGTTCGTTTTCCACGATGTATTTATTAGCGACACTGATCAACTCCCAGATAGCCATCAGCGCCTTATGGAGCGCCATGTCGGCAAAAGAAGCCTCCACGTCCGCCACTGCTTTAAGCGCTGCGACAGGCAAGCTGCTTTCCTGGTCGGATGCCGGCGGATCGGGAATTTTCCCGTCGCAATATTTAACAGCCATGGTGACGGTACGGCTGAGCAGATTCCCCAGATCGTTGGCCAGATCGGAATTGAGTCGCTGGACAAAGGCCTCTTCGGAAAAGTTGGAATCCAGGCCGAAAACCATGTCCCTGAGCAGGAAGTAGCGGAAAGCATCCAGGCCGTATTTATCTTTTAAATCCAGCGGCCGGACAACGTTGCCCAGACTTTTGGACATCTTGCTTGCATCCGAGTTCCAGTACCCATGGACATTAAGGTGCTGATAAGGCAAAATGCCCGCGGCCTTGAGCATGGTGGGCCAGTAAATGCCATGGGGTTTCAGAATATCCTTGGCGATCAGGTGCTGGGCCTGCGGCCAGAATTTGTTAAAATTTTCTCCGTCGGGATAGCCAACCGCAGTGACGTAATTAATCAGCGCATCAAACCATACATAGGTTACATACTGGTCATCAAACGGCAGGGTGATGCCCCATTCCAGGCGCGTCTTGGGACGTGAAATGCAGAGGTCTTCCAGCGGTTCCCTTAGAAACGCCAGGACTTCGTTGCGATACCGCTCCGGACGGATGAAATCCGGATTGTCCTGAATATGCCGGATCAGCCAGTCCTGATATTTGCTCATGCGGAAGAAGTAATTGCTTTCCTTGCGGTGTTCCGGAACGGTTTGATGGTCCGGGCACTTGCCGTCCACCAGCTCTTTTTCCATGTAAAAACGTTCGCAGCCGACGCAATAAAATCCTTCATATGCCCCGAAGTAAATATCGCCCGCGTCGTAGACTTTCTGCAAAATGGCGCGAACGGTTGCCATGTGATTTGCGTCGGTAGTTCGGATGAAGTAATCGTTGGTGATCGCCAGTTCAGGCCACAGATTACGGAACTGAGCGCTGATTCCATCCGCGTATTGCTTGGGGCTGACGCCCGCTTTTTGCGCAGCTTCGGCGATTTTGTCGCCATGTTCGTCCGTGCCGGTGGCAAAAAAAGTTTCGCTTCCCGCCATGCGGGCGTAACGGGCCAGAACGTCGGCAACTATGGTAGTATAAGCGTGCCCGATGTGCGGGGACGCGTTAACGTAATAAATAGGGGTTGTAATATAAAATGGCTTGGACATGATGGTTGGCAGCTCCTTAGGACTCCGTGCGCTTTTTATTGGCGTCCCGCGCATTTGTTATTTTATGTTTTGCCGGCTGCGGCTCGCCAGCTGCCGGCTCGGTTTCGGTTTTCGCGCCCCGCGCGCATTTTTTGGCTCCCGCGTAGCCCTCATGTTCGAATGACAGACAACACATCAGCCTTCCGCATAAACCGGATATTTTTTCCGGATTGAGCGACATGCTTTGTTCCTTGGCCATCTTCACGGTAACGCGATCAAGATTTTGCAGGATGCCGGCGCAGCAAACCGTCCGGCCGCAGACGGCGAGACCCTTGATGATTCTCGCCTGCTGCCGTGCGCCGATTTGTTTGAGTTCGATCCGGGTTTTGAATTTAGCAACCAGGTCTTTGACGAGTTCACGGAAATCCACACGGCTTTCCGCCGTGAAGTAAAAGATCATTTTGCTTTTATCAAAGAGGCATTCCACTGTAATCAGCTTCATGGCCAGATTTTTTTCCTGGATTTTTTCCATGCAATATTTTCTGGCTTCTTCTTCAAGCAGCTCCAGTTCTTCTCTGACGCGCAGATCATCTGCGGTCACTTTGCGCAAAACATTCTTGAGATTGGGTGGCAGCTGATGAGATTCGCACCGACAGACGTCGGTTACGACAACTCCCAGCGCAACGCCGTTGTCCGTATTGACCAGCACCTGATCGTCCTTATGAACGATCAGGTCGCCCGCGTCGAAATTGTAAATTCTTCCTTCTTTTTTAAATTTTACGCCGATGATATTGGTCAACACGTTTAGTCCTGCTTTACGATTTAATTTTATAAATGAAGCTTAAATGCCATTGCTTCTAATGTCAACGATTTGTTCACGTTCATTTCAATCGCTTCGTTTGATTTATCCACCAGAGCGATATTCTGCAGAATCTGTTCACCGCCTAAACGCCCGGCTAAAGAAGCAATGGCGGGCAGATCATCCGCATTGATGATCATGGCGGCCTGAGCCGTTTCTTTATAGACGAGTGCGTCGCGAAAATAGGTATTGAGAATCCTGAGTCCCTGCCTGATCTCCTTTTTGTCCTGTCCCAGAAAAGAGGCAAGCGTCAGCAGACTCAGGGGATCCTTTCTGCCTGCGGCAGTCAGGATACGGCTTAACTCGGTGCGAAAAGCGATCATGTCTTCGGAATTCAGTTCCAGCGCCTGTCCAATCGAACCTCCGGAAAGGGAGGCGAGCAATAAAGCTTTGGATGGATTCATTTGCCTTTGTTCGATCAGGAACGTTGCCACGGTTTCCGCCGTAAGCGGGTTCATGCGCACATGACGGCAGCGCGAAAGGATGGTTTGAGGCAGCCAGTAAGGACGGGCGGTTACCAGCATGATGATATTGTCATGTGATGGTTCTTCCAGTGTCTTTAAAAGGGCGTTGGCGGCCTGTTCATTCATTTTATCCGCGTCGTCGATAATAAACACGCGCCTCTGTCCTTCCAGAGGTTTAAAGGTCATTTGCTGCTGAATGTTGCGGATGGCGTCGATGCGGATAAATTGTGCCTGTGTTTCCACTAGATGAATGTCGGGGTGGTTGCCGGAGGCCATTTTCCTGCAGGAGGGACAGTTGCCGCAGGCGTCATTTAAAGATGATGCGTTTTCACAGGTCAGCGCTTGCGTAAAGGCCAGCGCCAGTGCTTTCTTGCCGATGGCATCAAGCCCGCTGAAAATATAAGAATGCCCGACCCGCGAAAGCGCCATGGCTTTCTGCAGCATACCGATTTGCTTTTGATGGCCGTAAATGTTTTTAAAAGACATAACGATAACGCAACTGTCCGGAAAGTTAGCTTTGCCTGTCCATGAATTCCATAATATGCCCGCGGACGTCTTCGGCAATCCTGTCCACGGTCCGCGCTGCGTCAATCACCCGAAAACGTCCGGGCTCCGCCGATCGGAGATTCAGGTAACCCTGCCGTACACGGTTATGAAAATCAAGTTTTTCTTTCTCGAAGCGGTCGGCGGATGACGGGTCTTTGAGTTCGGCGTCACGCCTGCCTGCTCTTTGCAGACCGATTTCCACCGGTAAATCAAAAAGCAGCGTCAAAGCCGGTTTTAGCTGTCCGGCGCAATAATCATTAATTGTTTTGATGAAATCGGGATTAAGACCGCGTCCTGCCGCCTGATAGGCGAAGGTTGCGTCGGAAAACCGGTCGCATAAGACATATTTCGCTTCATTCAATGCCGGCAGAACGACTTCTCTGACGTGCTGCGCGCGCGCCGCGCAAAACAAAAGCAGTTCCGTTTCCGGGCACATGGCCTGATGGCCGCGGTTGAAGAGAATATCGCCTATTTTCCTGCCGATCGGGGTTCCCGATGGTTCCTGCGTCAGCATTATGGGAATGTTTTTCGCGATCAAATATTCGCCCAGAAGTTTCACTTGTGTGGATTTGCCGGAGCCTTCAACTCCTTCAAAGGTAATAAATTTATTCATGGGCGATTTTTTCCCGCAGCTAATGAGCTGAATAAATTGATGAAGAAAACGTTGTCCCGTTTTTTTCGTCCGGTTTAAAAGAATCCAATACGGAAACCGTATTAAAAAAGCAGGGGAAAGATCCGCCGGTCAGGACGGACATTCCCCCCAACATTAAAGTAAAACTGATTTTGCTATTTTTCCTCTCCGGGAACAATTGCTTCCACCGGGCACTGATCGCAGCAAGCGCCGCAGTCTGTACATAACTTGGGATCAATCACGTATTTGTCATCGCCTTCGGATATTGCTTCTACCGGACACTCATCCTCACATGAGCCGCAAGCAATGCATTCATCTGTAATCACATATGCCATGTTTTTATAAATCTCCTTTAATTAAAAATATTCGCGTTCTTCCAATTCAAGCCGGTTTCAGACAGACACCACTTCCTTGACGGAAGGCACTTGCTGTTTAAGAATCTTTTCGATGCCCATTTTCAAGGTCATTTGCGACATCGGGCAGCCGTGGCAGGCGCCGGTCAGTCTGACCTTGACCACGCCGTCTGCGGAAACATCGACCAGTTCAACATCACCGCCGTCCGCCTGCAGTCCGGGTCGGACTTTATCGAGCGCTTTTTGTACTTCTTCCTTCATAAAATATTCTCCATTTTTCTGCTGGTTGGATAGTCGACCACACCTGAAATCAATGCGGCATCTCGTTTACCATGTCACTGACGACCGAACGGGCGACATCGGCCAGTTCCGGCTTGAAAAACGTGTAGGTTTTTTTCAGCTGATGACCCGCTTTCCACATGATTTTTCCGGTTTCCGCATCAATCAACTTTAAACCGATGCTGACTTTTGCCAGCTTGTCTTTTTCCACGGTATAATTCCAAAAATCAACAGCGACTAATAAAAAAGCATCCGTTTTTGTCAACTCACCGATTTTCTTGCTTAATGCCGCATCGGAGTAATTCACGGTGTTAAGCTTGGCCAGGTAGTCCACCATGGTTTTGTTCAACTCCGGGTTGCTGTTCATCTGGCGATTCAGGCTTGCCGTATCCGTAACGTCGCTAAACCATTTCTTATCCATGAGCACGCCGGGAACGATCTGTTCAATAGGCTGGCGCGCTTCCTCAAATGTTCCGACATCCGCGGTAAAAACTGCGATTCGCTTGGGATGATAATCTTTTGCCGCAGGATCCAGTTGAGAATAGCGCAATCCGCCGCAGCCGATAACGCTCAAGACGGTACTAATCAAAATAATTCGAGTTAAGAATTTTTTTAGCATTATCTTTACTCCTTTCATTTGCTTTGCATCGTAAACTCAGCCCAGAACGTAACAGCAGAAAACAGCAAAACCAGCAATGATATAGCTTGTTTCCAGGAGCCCCTCGATGATCCCTCCTGAAAGCCCCGCCCTTCTATCACAAAGTCGGAAACAAATCCATATATATAATATACACAAAACCAGGAAATAACTTAAAGTTGAGCTCCACGAGGCAGGGTGGGATATTAGTAAAATAATCAATAATATCAGAATGATAATTTTCAGCAACACTTGGGTTTTTTCCTTGCCGATGACAACAGGGATGGTTTCCCGCCCCAGGAGTTTGTCGCTTTGAATATCCATCATGTCCGACATGGCTGACCGTGTGAAGACCAGGGTGAATGTAAAAATAAAAGCGACTGCCGTCCCGGCATCGAAATGGCGGTTCAGACTTAAAGCCGGTAAAACGGCTGTCACTATTCCCCAGGCCGCCGCCGTAAAAAAGTTTTTGGAACCGGGAATATCTTTCAGACTCTGAAAACGCCATCCCTCAGGCAGGATTTTCATATTGTATAAGCCGCCGGCGAGCGAAATAATAAATAACAGTAAGAAAGAAAACAGACTGTTCATGAACGACAGGATCAGAGCAATCAGCAGTGAAACAATGGCCGCCAGACGATAATGTTTTTCGTGGAGTAAATAGGATTTCTCGCGGAAAGAGCCGATCAGCCCCGATTCCTTGCGGCTCACCAGCCGGTTCAGCACGTGCATGGCATAAACAAAAAAAGAAGCAACGGCAATGGATGAAATATGGACGGGGATTTTTTGCAGATGCATGCCCGCCCAGGCGAGACATCCCGCACCCAATGCGGAATAGAAGTCCGTTTTGACCGCCCATAACCACAGTTTAAGGAGGAACCCCGCTTTTTTGTATGGCGTGCCGTATCCTTCCGCTATATTGTCCATGACCTGGTCGATAATCCAGTTTGGCGTGGAAGCGCCGGCGGAAACCCCGATGCTTTTATAAGGGGTCAGGTCAATATCTTTTATTTCTTCAGCCGTTTCGATATGAAAAGTCGGTGTGTTTTGTTTTTTGGCCAGATCGGCCAGGCGGCAGGTATTCGCGCTGTTTTTGCCGCCGACGACGAATAAAGCGTCCATTTCGGAAGCCAGGGTGATAATGTCTTCCTGCCTTCTTTCCGTGGAGGAACAGATCGTGTTGAAAACGACGGCCTGCGGATTTTTCTCCTGAATTTTATTAACGATGTTGGTGTAATGATCCGTGTCCTGGGTGGTCTGGGCCACGATGCAGACTTTGTCCATAGCGGGTAATTTTTCCGCGTCCGTAAGGGTCGAGACAATAATGCCCCGGCCTTCGGTATAACCCCACAGACCATCCACTTCCGGGTGTTCACGGTCTCCGGCGATGATGACCGTGTAGCCCAGAGCCGTGTGCTTTTTGATAATGGCCTGCACGTAGCCGACCTTGGGACAGGTGGCATCAATAATTTTAATGCCGCTTTCCTTGATTTTTTTCCTTTCGCCGGGCGCGATGCCGTGCGCCCGGATAATCAGCCCCGCCTGTTTTTTGTCCGGGATTTCATGGATATCGCTGATGGCCGTAATCCCGCGATTTTTCAGGAGTTCAATGGTTTGGGGATTATGGATCAGGGGGCCGTAAGTATAGATGCGCCTGCCTTTCTCATGCTGGGCAATATCCAGAACCGTATCCACCGCCCGGCGCACGCCCATGCAAAATCCGGCTGTTTTGGCGAGTTTTATTTCCATTCAGTTTGTCTTCCGTGCCAAAATGAAAAATTCCTTGTTGCCGGCCGGTCCTAAAAGAGCAGAAGTGCAGGTTCCCTGCACCTCCAGTTCTTTTGATTGACAAAAGAAGCGGATTTCCTCTACGACACGCTCATGAACATTTGTGTCTTCCACCACCCCGTTTTTGCCGACTTCATCTCTTTTTGCTTCAAACTGCGGCTTGATCAGAGCCAGGATTCGGGCATGATCAGCGATGAGCGGCAGCACTGCGGGGATGACGGTTTTCAGCGAAATAAACGAAACATCAATAACGGCAAGCGCGGGCTTTTCATCGAGGTCTGCGCCGTCGTAATGGCGGATGTTGGTGCGCTCAATGACCACTACACGCGGGTCTTCACGCAGCTTCCAGGCCAGTTGGCCGTAGCCGACATCAACGGCAAACACTTTGCGCGCGCCGGCCGCAAGCAGGCAGTCGGTGAAACCGCCTGTGGATGCTCCGACGTCCAGAACGGCAAAACCGTTTACATCCAGCGCAAAATGATCCAGGGCGCCCCTTAACTTCAAACCGCCGCGGCTGACGTAAGGGTGATCTTCTCCCTTAATGGAAAGAGCTGCGTCCCCGAAGACCAGCGCACCGGCTTTATCCATGCAGCGTGTTTCCATATTAACGGCGCCGGACAGAATCAGGACGCGGGCCTTCTCTATAGTGGGGGCAATGCCGCGCTCCACCAGCAAGGCGTCCAGACGAATTTTTTTACCGTGCTTATTCATGATGTGCTGATAAGGAATCTTCGTTTAACATTTTCTCTGCCGCCCGGAGGATGCCTTTTTCATCAAGGCCATACTGAGAGCGTAATTCGGCCTGTGTTGCGTGTTGTACAAATTCATCCGCGATTCCCAATCTTCTGACCGTTACATCCGTTATGCCGTTTTCGGCGAACAATTCCAGGACGGCGCTGCCAAATCCGCCGTCCAGAACATTTTCTTCGACCGTCAGAATTTTATGAACGGACGCCGCTGTTTTTAAGAGTAATGCCGCGTCGAGCGGTTTGATAAACCTGGCGTTGATGACTTGAACGAAGATTCCTTTATCCGCCAGTGAGCGAGCCGCCTTCATGGCCGGCTCGACGGTTGCGCCTACGGCAATGATGGCCAGATCGGAACCCTCGCAAAGCACTTCGCCGCGGCCGATGGGCAATGTAGAAAGCTCGTCATCGAGGGGAATGCCGATGCCCCTGCCGCGCGGGTAACGAATAGACACGGGCGAGCCGCAGCTGACGGCTGTTTTGAGCATATGCCGCAGTTCGTTTTCATCTTTCGGGGCCATCATGATGATATGGGGAAGATTACGCAAATAAGAAAAATCAAACAGCCCCTGATGAGTCGCACCGTCTTCACCGACAAAGCCGGCGCGGTCGATTGCAAAAACCACGGGCAGCTTTTGCAGACAGACATCGTGTAATATCTGATCATAAGCGCGCTGCAGGAAAGTTGAATAAATTGCCACAACCGGCCGGAGGCCTTCCATGGCCAAACCGGCGGCAAAGGTGACGGCCAGCTGTTCGGCAATGCCGACATCATACAAACGCCGGGGGAATTCCTGTCGAAATTTATCCAGACCGGTACCTTCGCACATGGCAGCCGTAACGGCGACAACGCGGGAGTCGGCGGAGGCGAGATCAATGAGCGTTTTGCCGAAAATCTCCGTATAGGAAGGCGCGGTATTGGCCGATGGAATCGTCAAACCGGTTTCCACGTCAAAGGGCGCAATGCCGTGATAGGTCGGCGAATTATCCTCGGCAAATTTGTAGCCCCGGCCTTTTTGCGTAATGACGTGAACCAGCACCGGCCCCTTTAATTTCTTGACGTTTTCAAAATTTTTGATGAGGTAATCCAGGCGATGCCCTTCCAGCGGTCCGACGTACGTGAAACCGAGTTCTTCAAACAACGCGCCGGGAACAACAAAGGTTTTCACGGATTCCTCGATTTGTTTCGAAAACTTTAAAATCTGCTCGCCGACACCGGGAATGCTTTTCAGGAAGTTTTTCAGCTCGCTTTTGAATTTGGTGACCCTGTCGCCGGTCATGATTCTGTTTAAATAAGACGATAAGGCGCCGACATTCGGAGAAATGGACATTTCATTATCATTTAACACAATGATCAAATCTTTATCGCGGTCACCCGACCAGTTTAATCCTTCAAACGCCATGCCGGTGGTGAGGGAGCCGTCGCCGATTACCGCGATGGCTTTGTAATGTTCGTTTTTCAGGCATTGGGCTTCGGCAAACGCCGCCGCCGCCGCAATCGAGGTTCCGCTGTGTCCGACATTAAAAGCGTCATAGATGCTTTCTTCCCGCTTGGGAAAACCACTCAGGCCGCCCTGCTTTCGCAAGGTGGAAAACTTATCCTTACGTCCCGTAACAATCTTGTGGGCGTAAGACTGATGGCCGACGTCCCAGATGAGCCGGTCTTCCGGTGTATTGAAAACATAATGCAGCGCCAGAGTCAGTTCCACCGTGCCCAGCGATGAAGCGAGATGGCCGCCTGACGATGCCACGGTATTGATGATGAAGGTTCGTAATTCCTGCGCCAGCTTGTTGAGTTCCGCCAGATTGAGTTTCCGGATGTCGGAAGGAAAATTCACCTTCGGCAAAACGTCATAATCGGTTATTTCAACTGGTTTCATTGGTATGGGTAACCCTTTAAGATTTTCTATCCATAATATAGCGGGCGATGACTCTCAACGGCAGTGCCCGTGAATCAAAAGCAGCGATGGAGGCAGTGGCCGCATCCACATGGTCGGCGAGTTTTGCCTTTGCATTTTCCAATCCGAGGAGAACCGGATACGTGACCTTGCCGCGAGCGGCGTCGCTGCCGGTTTTTTTGCCCATGAGTTCGCTGTCGCCTTCCACGTTGAGAATGTCGTCGGCGATTTGAAAAGCGATGCCGATGTGGCTGCCGTAAACACCCAGCGCCTGAATTCTGGTGTCGCTTGCACCGGCCAGAATCGCTCCGGATTTAACGGCCGCCACGATCAACGCGCCGGTTTTACGCCGGTGAATATCCATCAACCCCTCAAAATCAGGCGCAATTTTTTCCGCCCGGATATCCAGCGCCTGTCCTCCCACCATACCCGCAATACCTGCGGCGTGGGCAATTTCCTGGATGACGGCCAGGCGCCTCTCCGCGGCCAGCCGGACTTTTTCAGCACGGGACAGGAGTACAAAGGCCTCCGTTAAAAGAGCATCGCCGGCGAGGACGGCCACCGCTTCACCGAAAACCTTGTGGCTGGTGGGTTTGCCGCGCCGGAAATCATCATTGTCCATAACCGGTAAATCGTCATGGATCAGGGAATAAGTATGAATCAATTCGAGCGCGCAGGCGACAGGCATCGCCGGCGCCATATCGCCGCCGCACGCCTCAAGCGCCGCCAGGCAAAGAATCGGCCGGATTCTCTTGCCGCCGGCGAATACACTGTAGTGCAAGGCGGCATGTAAGTCCTGCGGATTATTATCTTTCCCCGGAAGATATCGTTCGAGCGCCTCTTCCACAATTTTCTGCCGGTCTTTTAAGTAAGCCTCAAGGAAATCCTCATGGTTCATCAGTGTTATCATCCTGAAATATTTTTGTTTGCAGCGAATTATCTTTTTCCAGAAGCTGTTCGACGCGGCGCTGAGTCTCATCGAGTTTTGCGGAACAGAAACGGATCAGCCGAATGCCTTCTTCAAAAGATTTCAGCGCCGAATCCAGCGGCATTTCACCCGCTTCCATTTCCCTTACTATATTTTCGAGTTTTTCCAAAGCATCTTCAAATTTTTCCTTCGCCATGATCTTTTACTCCCCGTTTATTTTTTCCACCCGCGCCCGGATGCTTCCGGAAGCGAGTTGGATACTGACGCTTTCGTCCAGGGTCAACCCCCGGGCCTGACGGACGATTTCTCCATTCGATAAGCGCCGCGTGATGCTGTAACCTCTCTGCAATACCGCAAGCGGATTTAAGGAAGAAAGCAGGGCCGCGTTTTTTTCCAGCCGTCCTCCCCGATCTTTGAAATAGCAATTCCAGGCATCCGCGATGCCTTTTCCCAAATGGTCGAGGGAAATTCTTTTTTCACGGATCCGGCGCTCCGGATTCCGGCTTTGCAAACCCAGTTCCAAGCGCTGGAGTTTGCTTTTCACGGCTTGCGTATTTTGCGTGACGGCGCGCTGAATTCTTTCGCGCAGATCATCCAGATGAATGGAATAATCAATCAGGAAGCGGCGTGGATCTTTAAATCGGGCCTGCAGGGACGCCAGCTGCTCTTTTTGATCATCAAGATGACGGCGCTCGCCGGCCACCAGCCGCTGCCGCAGATTCTGAATCCTGTCCTGCAGCTGCACTCGCAGCGGAACCACCAGCTCCGCCGCCGCCGACGGCGTGGGTGCACGCAGATCCGCGACAAAATCACAAATCGTAAAGTCGGTTTCGTGGCCGATTGCGGAGACGATGGGAATGGGTGAATGAAAAATTTCTCTGGCCAGGGATTCATCATTGAAAGGGGCAAGATCCTCCAGCGAGCCGCCTCCCCGTGCAATAATAATGATATCGACGCTGCCGTGAGCGTGAAGTCGGCGCAGAGCGGAGATGATTTCAGCGGCGGCATCGTTTCCCTGAACCCGGGTGGGGGCGATCAGAATATGAACGGAGGGAAAGCGGCGGCGGGTGATATTTAAAATATCCCGGATAACCGCACCGGTCGGCGAGGTGACGACGCCGATGCGGCGGGGCAGAAAAGGCAATGCTTTTTTACGGGACTCATCAAATAATCCTTCGGTCGCCAGTTTTATTTTAAGCTGCTCAAATGCGATTTGCAGCGCGCCCACACCCTGTGGCTCGATGGATTCCACAAGGAGCTGGTATTCGCCGCGCGGCGGATAAGCGCTGAGGCGCGCCCGACATAAAATTTTCATGCCGTCTTCCAGATCAAACTTTGGCGCGCGGTTTTGAGAATAACCGTATGGGCGAAAATAAACCGCACGAACCTGGCTTTTATCGTCCTTCAGTGTGAAATAGACGTGGCCGGACTGGGGCCTGCGCAAATTGGAAACTTCACCTTCCACCCAGAGGGAACCGAAGGTTTCCTCCAGAAAGGTTTTAATATTATCGTTAAGTTGTGAAACGGTCAGAAAGTCTTTCATCCACCTAATCCTGACTGGTGGAGTACCAGATATTCGCGGGTAAGACAAGATTCAATTCCGTAAGAATTTCCGTTTGCCTGGTATTGAGGCTTGTGTTAATGACCGTTAAACAGGGGGGTGCATACATGTCCGATAAGTATGATCTGATTGTCATTGGCGGCGGTCCGGGGGGGCTGGCGGCGGCGGAACTGGCGGCAGCAAAGAAAAAACGAGTCCTGATCATCGAAAAAGACGGCTGGGGAGGCACCTGCACGCACCGCGGCTGCATTCCCACTAAAGCGCTGCTTACCTGCAGCAAATTTTATTCTGATTTGAAAAAACTCAAACGCGTCGGGGTCAATATTGGCAATGCCGCCGTCGATTTTCCTGCCATGAAGAAACACCAGCAGCAGATTGTTAAAATCGCAGCCCTCGGCGCGCAGAAAAGTCTTACGGATGCCGGGGTGGAATTCAGGCAGGGTATGGGTGAGATAGTGTCGCCTCACGAGGTGCGTTTTACGGATTCATCCGCACAAAGCCGCATATTGATGACGGATCATATTCTCATCGCGTGGGGGTCGCAGCCGCAAATCCTGGCGGGTCTCCAGACATCGGAACGGATTCTTACCTCGGACGATATTCTCGGCATGGCAACACTGCCTTCCGCGATGATCATTGTCGGCGGCAGTTTTATCGGCGTCGAATACGCCACGGTATTTGCCGAACTCGGCGTGAAGGTTATCCTGGTGGAATTGCTGGATCATATTTTGCCGCTGGAGGATGAAGAAGCCGCGGATTTTCTCAACCAGGAGCTGGCCCGGCAGGGAATTGCCGTCCACACATCAACTAAGCTTGTCAGCCTCAAAGAGTCAGCGGGCGGTGTTGTGATGCAGGTGGAAAAAAATGGTGAAGCCACGGAAATGCGCGCCGCATGCGCCCTGCTGTGCACAGGCCGGAAGCCGCTTTTACACGTCGAACAGTTGGATAAATTGGGAATGGACTATACGAAAGCCGGAATCAAAGTGGATGAGAATATGATGACCACCGTCCGGGGGATTTATGCCGCAGGCGATGTTACAGGGGGCATGATGCTGGCGCACCGCGCAGCGAGGCAGGCCAAAGTCGCTGTGGAAAGGATGTTTGGCGACGGTGATTATGCCTATCAGGAAAACTTTATTCCATCCGTTGTTTACAGTCATCCACAGATCGCGCGCGTCGGTTACACCCCGAGGCGGGCCCGGGAGGAAGGATTAAACATAGAAATTGTTAAATCCAATTACAGCGCCAACATCATTGCCCGCGCCGAGTTGATGGGGCAGGGTTTTGTCAAGGTTGTCTTCCATCAGGACAAAATCATCGGCGCGGTCATCGTCGGCGACCATGCCGCCGACCTTCTTTCACCGCTTGCCCTGGCGGTTTCCAATGAATTAACCAGAAAGCAGCTCGCCTGCTGGGTCATTCCCCACCCGACACTCAGTGAAATAATGAATTTTCCGGATTGATGACCGCTGCACGCTCATGGCCCCCGCTTCCCTCTTGCAGTTGACGGACCAATGAAAAGGCCTGAAGGGTTTTTTCCCTTCAGGCCTTTCGTGATAAAGGTTGTTTCCGTTTTAATATCTGATGAAAATCAGATCATCATATATGCTTGCTTTCATCTCTCAGCATCAGAACGCCAAACATGGCGATGAGATAGAATACCGATACGGCGGCCATAACGACGGTTAAGCCGATTTGCTGCGCCACGGCGCCCATGGCAATCGGTATGACGGTTGCAATCAGGCGTCCGGTGGAGAAGGCGGATGCAACACCGACCGCACGGATATGGATGGGAAATTGTTCAACCAGATAAGCGAGCAGAATCGCCCAGATAATGGATGGGAAACCCCAGGCGATGGCGGCAAGAATATTGAATACCATGTCCGATTCCCATTGTATTCCCAGCCACAAATACATCGTAATGGCGGAGATGAAAGCACAGATGGCCATGACCCGACGCTTGCCGAATTTGTCGCCGGCCCAGCCGCCAACAAAATAAAGCCCGGCCGCTACAAATTGCAGCGTCATAAGCAATGTGGAAAAGGCTTTGGGGCTCATGCCTCTTTCTCTGGCCAGAATCGTGGGAAGCCACGTGTTGACCGCCCAGTAGGTACAAAGCATTGACGTGCAGATCACAACGACAAACAGGTAAGGCCGGAAATTTTCTTTTTTGAAAAGATCCTTGGTGCCGGTTGCTGCAGCAGGAGGTGTGCCGGCAGCAATACCCTTTTGCCGGTCATGGTGCATTTTCAACCAAGAGGGGGATTCCGGAATGGCATATTGAATGTAAATGGCCAGCAAAACAGCCGTTGCACCTGTATAATAAAGAATCTGCCAGCCCATTATCGGC
Organism: Deltaproteobacteria bacterium HGW-Deltaproteobacteria-6; assembly: GCA_002840435.1. Taxonomy (NCBI): domain Bacteria; class Deltaproteobacteria; species Deltaproteobacteria bacterium HGW-Deltaproteobacteria-6. Next base: position 293,536 of record PHAT01000005.1, on the reverse strand, counting down.
GTCAGGAAATATCCGATTAATACGGTAAGACCATAGCCGATCGGCCAACCCAGCTGCATCAAGGAGCTGGCTTTAGCGCGTTTGGCCGGTTCTGTAAATTCCTGCAAGATCGTGCCGCCCAGCGCCCATTCCGCGCCAAGACCCAGTCCCGCCAGAAAGCGCATGACGCTCATTTGAATGTAATCTGTACAAAAACCGGTAAAACCGGTGATGACACCGAAAAAGGCGATGCAGATGACCAATGCCCTTTTGCGGCCAATCCTATCGGCGATGGGACCGAAAATATAGCCGCCAAAACTCATGCCCAGCAGCATAGACGTTGCAATAACACCGATCTGAACCAATGTTAGCGTCGGCCAAGCTTCTAATAATAACGGCGCGGCAAGCGCAAAAACCATGATGTCCATTCCATCAAAAGCATAACCGGCAATCGAAATCGCCAACACCTTTCCTCTGTACTTTGCAGGATCAACAACAGCTCCACTCGAAACCTCTGACATGAAAAACCCTCCCGTATTTGTAAGAATTGTAATTCATACATGATTGGATTCATGCATCTGATACGTCGTTGTTACCGTAAATCCGCCGTCCCTCCCTCCTTAGGTATATATCACCGGTGCGTAGCGAGCAGTGGCATTTTAATATTTCCCCCACGCGCCGTTAATAGACTAAGTTCGTCTGACCCTTTTGTTGCGACTACTTTTTCAGTTACAACCGAGTATTCGAGAAACTTTTTTCTGGCACTGCACTTGTTATGCTTGAGACGTGAAATCTGGTGCTTGATACAAAGACTTTTTTTGGAATGCTCTACCTCTTATACAAACTCTCATGGAAAATCAAATTAATATTCCTCGCTGAATCCTATGACAAGTCTGTACAATCAGCAAATGCGTGATATCTGTATGGGCTTCTGGCAGATCCGATCCGGATTGCGCAATTTTCAGTCTTAACAGTACCGGGCGGCGCCCGGTACTGTTAAGACCGGTTAATAATGGTGCCAAACTATAAAATCATAATTTGGTTTCCGATCACCGTGAGATGCTTATATATGGGCGCTTGAATCTTTCAACATCAGCACACCAAACATGCAAATGAGGTAGAATACGGAGATGAAAGCCATCACCAGGGTCAGTCCTACTGCCTGAGCCGCGGCGCCCATGACGACCGGTACAATAGTCGAAATTAAACGTCCGGTGGAGTATCCGGTCGAAACGCCCACCGCACGGATATGCGTGGGGAACTGTTCAACCAGGTAAGCCAGCAGAATGGCCCAGATGACAGAGGGGCATGCCCAGGCAATGACACCCAGGATATAGAACATTCTTTGGTCTTCCCATTCGACTCCCATCCACAAGAACAGTGTGACGGCTGCAAGAAACGCACTGATCGCCATCACCGGACGCTTGCCGAATTTGTCGCCGGCCCACCCGGCAACGAAATAACCCGCAATCGCTGAAAACTGCAGGATCAGCAGGAAGGACGAAAATGCTTTCGGAGACATGCCTCTTTCTCTGGCCAGAATCGTGGGCAGCCAGGTATTGACGGCCCAATAGGTGAACATGAGAGAGGTGCAAATGACAACGACAAAGAGGAACGACCTGAAGTTTTCTTTCTTGAACAGGTCACTGATGCCAGCCGCAGCAGCAGCCGGTGCACCTGATGCGATGCCTTTTTTCTTGGCTTCCTGCATTTGGAGCCAGACGGGTGATTCAGGAATGGCAACCTGAATGTAAATGGCAAGGAAAACGGCTGTGGCGCCGAAGAAATAAAGAATCGGCCAGCCATAAATCGGACAAAGAAAATGATTGATTGCAACGATTATCGCGATGCCCACCGGCCAGCCCAGCTGCATCCAGGAGCTGTATTTCGCGCGTTTGGCAGGTTCCGTGTATTCCTGTAAAAGCGTTCCGGCCAGCGCCCATTCCGCGCCAAGTCCCAGGCCCGCTATAAATCGCAGTATGGCCAGTTGAATATAATCTGTAGCAAAGCCGGTGAGACCGGTGGCTATACCAAAGAAGGCAATACACCAGACCAAAGCTTTTTTTCTGCCGTATTTATCAGCTATTGGGCCAAAAACATACCCGCCTGCGCTCATACCCAACAGCATGCATGTGGCGACAAAACCGATTTGGACCAGCGTCAGCGTCGGCCAGGCCTCCAAAAGTAAAGGCGCCGCCAGTGCGAAAACCCAAATATCCATTCCATCAAAGGCAAAACCGAAAATCGAAGCAACCAATACCTTTATCCTGTACTTTGCAGGATCAACAATAGCTCCACTAGAAACTTCAGACATGTAAAATCCTCCCTTTTTCCTTTCCTTATGTTTAATAAATCTCCTGCCGCCGTTTGTGGCAGCAGGAGAAACAACTGTTGAATTTATGAAATTATCGGTTGATTATTTTTTATAACTGTACCAGCCTTCACCGGTCTTCTGACCGTATTTGCCTTCGGTATATCTCTTCACAATGCTCGGGGAAGGCAGGTCGGCCGGATTGCCGGACTCATAGAAGTGGCTCATGCCGATATCGTAGGCCAGATCGATACCGGTCAGATCCAGCAGACGGAAGGGACCCATCGGGTGGCCGGCGCCATAGACACAGGCTTTATCGATGTCTTCAAAAGACGCAACACCCATTTCCAGCATCCAGAGAGCTTCCTTATGGATCACACTGAAAATGCGGTTCAAGACAAACCCATCGACTTCCTTCTTGACATGGATGGGAATTTTGTCGATTTTCAGGCAGAAGTCCATCATGCACTGTGCCGTTTCGTCCGAAACGTGGGGGCCCTGAACCACTTCCACCAGTTTCATGACCAGAGCCGGGTTGAAGAAGTGAAGATTGCAGACCTGAGCGGGTCGCTTGGTGACATCGGCAATGCGTGAGCTCACGATGAAAGAACTATTCGTTGCCAGAATGGCGTTGGCGGGTGCAAACTTGTCCAGATCGGCAAAGATTTTGCGCTTCAGGTCGATTCTTTCCAGAACGGCTTCGATGACCACATCGGCATCCTTTACGGCTTCTTTGAGCTCACCCGTAAACGAAATCAGGCTTCTGGTTTTTTTGGCCGCATCCTCCGTCATCTTTCCCTTTTGCACGCGGCCGGCCAGGTAGCTGTCGACAAATTTCTCGGCTTTTTCGAGAACAGCCGGAACGACATCTGTGCTGACGGTCTTAAATCCGGAAAGAGCGCACTGGAGTGCAATCTGATGCCCCATGTTTCCGGCGCCCACGACACACACATTTTTTACATCATCGATCTTCATGTTTCCTCCTTAATTTCCTTAATTGTCATATTGCAGGAGCCGTTAAAAACGGCTCCGGTTCCTGAAATCATCATACAACGAGTGTTGATTGTATGGACTATTTTGCCGGGGCCATTTTGTCAAGTATTATTTTCGATTTACATTGACAGACAGACCAGTTTTGTTATAGTGACATCAATACTCTTGAAAGGATTTCTTTTAAATCAATGGGAAAGAACGCAGCCTCCGACAAAGAGGTCAAGCCAAAGAAAAATAATGATCTGTTTCAAAAAAGACAAATGCAGATCATTAAAAAAGCCACGAAGCTTTTTATGAAGAAAGGCTACGCGCAGACGTCCATGCGTGAAATATCCAAGGCAACGGGAATCGATATCCGGAATTTGTATTATTTCATTAAAAGTAAGGAAGATATCCTTTTTCTGGTTATTAACATGATTCACAAGCCGGAAATCGAACTTTTCGAAAAGCAGAGCATTGTGAGTATTGATGATCCGGTTGAACAACTGAGGGCTGTTATCCGTGAGTTGATTGATAACGGTTTTGACTATGGAGATGAAGTCCTGCTTTTGTACAGGGAGTCCAAATCTCTTCCGAAACGTTTACTCAAGATCATTTTGGCCAGGGAGAGTCAGGTTGTCACGCGGATAGAAGAAATCCTGCAAAAAGGCATGGAGAGGAAGGTCTTTCACTGCGAGGACACTTCTTTTACCGCCAACATGATTGTTTACCAGCTGGCCCTGCGTCCCCTGCGTCGCTGGAATATGAAAAAATATTCCAAAGAAGAGGTGAACAATCTGCTGGAAAAGAATGTCATGAAGACAGTCATGGTTTGATTATTTTCCACCATCGTAAAAGTAAAAAGCCGGGAGTTCATCTCCCGGCTTTTTGTTAGGTTATTGCCATTTTAGCTTATACGAGATATTTCTGAACACCGCGAAGAATATCTTCAGTTTCCTTGGCGATGGTTTGCACCAGGTCCTCGACTTTCGGCATGCTGCTGATGCGCTGAGCAACTTCCCCGGCGGCCATCATGGCCATTCCTTTATCCCCTTCGCATACGGCTTTGATGGATTGCTTTTCAAATTCAATCAGGCTTTGTGCTTCCGGGCTTGCATAATCATCCGGGAATCCCAGAAAAATACCGGGTGATTTCTTCAGGGTGTTGACGGCATGTTCCGAGCTGCGCGGGTTTTTGATCCACCGCGCCGGACCGACAAAGCCGCGGGCCACCAGTGTTGACCGGTCACCGGCTTCCACGACGGCCTCTTTCCAGATCTGATGGAAGTCGCTTTCCTGAGTGGCCAGGAATCGGGTTCCCATCTGCGCGCCGTCGGCGCCCATGACCAGTGCCGCCGCCAGCGTCTTACCGTCGGCATACCCGCCGGCGCCGCACACCAGGGTGTTCTCATCGGAAACGGCTTCGACCACGGCGGGGAGGAGAATCATGGAGTGGACCGGCTCCCAGGAGGTATGGAATCCGCCCTCATGGCCGGAGGCCACAATGACATCCACGCCGGCCTTCTTGCAGCGCTGCGCGCCTTTGACGGACGGGACGACATGCATCCAGGTAAAGCCTGCGCCCTTGATCTTGTCTTTCCAGCCGACGGGGTCGCCGGCGGATGTGAAGATGACCTTGAAATTATTCTTCATATCCGGATTTGCTTCACGGACCTTAATTGCCGTATCGATGATAATGTTGGCCTGGGTCATCAGTTCCGCCGACACCATGACATTGATACCGAAGATGCCGCCCTTATCTTTCACCAGGCGGTAGGTGCGTTTCAGAAGTTTTTCCATCACGGTCGCCATGTCATCTTCCATGGTCGACTCCGCCGATTGAATAAAGGCGTTATAAATCCAGGGCTGCTGTTCTTTGTCGAAAAGGCCGCTTGTGGAAAGCAATCCCAGAACGCCCGCATTGGCGGCTGCGACACAAAGATTGTTGTTGGAAAACGGGCCCATGCCGGCCTGGATGATGGGATATTTGATCCCGAGCTTCTCAGTAAGTCTTGATTTAATCATAAAACATCTCCTTCTATTTTAGTTTATTTATTCATGGTGTATTTGCCATTTCGCGGCTCTACGTGCTTTGTCCAAACGCTGTGATACGGTTTGCCCGCATCGGTTATAAGGTTCTCATACTTTTTCGGCTGCGGCAAGTAATTCATTTTCGGATCTCCCCGGTTTTTAACGCGATTGATGTTTAATATTGGGCTTGCCCCGGCCGGATATTACAACGAGCGTTGATTGTATGACCTAATGGAGCAGAGGTTGTTTTGTCAAGCGTTTTTTACAGTTCATTCAAAAAATAATCCTTGACAAAATAAATACGGGTCAATAATACAACCAACGTTCGTTGTATGCATTACAGATGATTGCGTGAAAGGATTATTATGACTATGAACACCAGTAAAATCAGCGTTTCAAGAGGAACATTTAATGTTCGCGATCGGGGAAACAAGGATGGATTCCCTGTAATCATGCTGCATGGATGGCCGGAAAGTTCCTATTGCTGGGAAGGCGTTACTGAGTTCCTTGACCCGAATTGGCGCGTTATTGCTCCGGATTTGCGGGGTCTTGGCGACAGCGAACGCACCAAGGACGTGAAGGCGTACCAGAAAGTGGAACTGGCCAGGGACGTCATCGAAATCATCGATGCTCTCGGGATCCATGAATTCTTCCTGGTTGGCCACGACTGGGGCGGCATCGTAGCCCAGGAACTTGCTTACTTGATTCCTGATCGGGTGAAAAAATTTGTCATCCTGAATATCCCCATCCTCGCAAACGTCAAAGGCGCGGAAGAAGTAACCAAAGCCATGATCGCCATCAGATACATCCCTTATTGGTATCAATATTTTCAAATGATGCCGGTGCTGCCTGAAGCCATGATCAAGGGCAACGAACGCGTCTGGGTTAGCTTTTTCTTCGGCAGGCAGGGCCAGGACGGCACCATTCCGAAGGAATCCATCGCCGAATATATCCGCTGTTACAGCATTGAAAATACGCCGGCCACGGCCGCCTCTTATTATCGTTCCATGGCTCTTGATGCTCCGCACTGGGCGACGCTTGCCGGCAAGAGGTTTGCCATGCCGTCACTCTATATTTACGGAAACGAGGACTCGGTGATTATTCCGGCAAACATCACCCACCTTGAAGATTGCTTTGATTCGATTAAAGTCGAACAGGTCAAGGCGGCGCACTTTCTCCAGGAGGAGAAACCTCAAGAAGTCGCCGAACTGATGAACGGATTTTTTAAATAATCATGGATTCCGGAGAACAGGGAAGGCCAGACCATGCCTGCAAAAATATTGTCCGCTTGATCTGGTGTGCGCTGGGCGCCGCCACCGGCATTGGTTTGGCGCTGTGGTTTGTGGGAGTGCCTTCCTCGCCGTTTTTACTTGCTTCCCTGGGAGGCTCCACGGTGTTTTTGTTCGGCCTGACGGGCGCAGCCGCAGCGCAGCCCCGAGCTTTATTCGGCGGACATCTGGGCAGTGCGGCAATAGGCGTGCTCTGTTTCCAGGCATTTGGAGATAAACTTTGGGTTTGCGTGCTGGCCGTCGTATTGTCGTTTGTTTTCATGATGGCCACAAGAACCGTCCATCCTCCTGCCGGCGCCAATCCGCTGATTATGGTACAGGGTCACGCAGGCTTTTCTGCTCTGTGGCAACCGGTTGGTCTGGGTGTTCTGATGCTCGCACTTGTGGCCGCAGTATGGAGCCGTCTGGCGCCGGGTATAAATTCCTACCCAGTGAGCTGGTCTGAGAAATCACCATATTCCATTCTTTAAGGAGCAAAATATCATGTCCGGTCTCAAAAGCAACAAAGATCAATTTCAGGAGTTAGCCGATAATCCCAATGAAGAATCATTTGTTATGCTCAACCTGCTGAAGTTTAAAAAGGAAGGCGGCAGGGAGGCTTACTTTCGTTATATCAGGGAATCGGGTCCCTTTGTCGAGGCTGTCGGAGCGAAGGTGCTCTATTTTGGGAAACCGAAGGAATTGCTTCAGGGGGAGGAGGATTGGGATCTCCTAATGCTCGTCTCGTACCCGTCGCGCAAGGCGTTTCTTGAAATGGCCAATAATCCCGATTATCTCAAGGTTCATGAATTCCGCGCGGAAGGTGTGGAACGCGCCGTTCTCTATGCGACAGATCCTGTTAAATTCAAGGCGATATTATCCGCATAGCAGCGAACCGGAACGGCACGCTTCAATTAATAATATTACTCTCCGATCGGGGCGTAAAATATATTTCGAAACACAACGAGGTGAAAGTATGGCAAAAGAAGTAGACATGAATGACGTATACAAAAGCCCGAACAATCTGGTCGATTTATTTGAGATGAGCGTAGCCAAATGGCCAAATAAAAGATTATTTGGCGTCAAGAATCCGGATTCGGGGCAATATGAGTGGCAAAACCGCACGCAGGTGGCCGAAAGAGTGAATAACCTGCGCGCCGCTCTGAAAAAACTTGGTTTAGCCAAGGGCGAATCCGTGGGCGTCATTATCGACAACAGCGTGGAATGGTTCATCTGCCAGCAGGCGACTCATGGCCTGGGCGCAGCATTCGTGCCCATGTACCAGAAGGAACTCAAAAAGATCTGGCAATACATTATTACTGACGGCGCCGTAAAATATCTTTTTGTCCGGGACCAGAGCATTTATGACCAGGTCAAAGAATTCAAGGATGAAATTTCCACACTGAAAGATATTTTCATTATTTACGGTGACGGCGAGAAATCCATGAAGGCGCTGGAAGAAACGGGCAGGAAAGATACGGTTCCTTCCGTCAAACCGCACTGGAATGATCTGGCCTGCATCATCTATACCTCTGGGACGACCGGTGATCCGAAAGGCGTTATGTTATCCCACGGAAACCTGACATTGAGCACAACATCGGGAGTTGAATCTTTCAATCTGGATGAAACCATGCATGTCGTCGCTATCCTTCCCTGGGCGCATGTCTTCGGCATGACTTGCGATCTCTTCACTTATATCCACTGCGGCGGTGGCGTCGCGTTTGCCGAATCTCTGCTCAAGCTGATTCAGAATTTCCAGGAAGTCAAACCCACCGGGCTTTCCGTTGTTCCCAAAATCTGCTCCACCATTTACGATAACGTCATGATGGGGGTTGCCGCCGATCCGGTTAAAAAGCAATTTTTTGATGCCGCGGTGGCGGAAGCGGTTAAAAACAGAGACCTGCCGGAAAAAACGAAAGAATTTAAAGATTATGATGCGCTGGTTTTCTCCCAGGTGCGCAATATTTTCGGCGGCAGTTTGAGATTTTTTGTAACCGGCGGCGCGCTTTTGAAACGCGACATCGCTTTGTTCTTCAAGGATATCGGTCAGCCTACTTATGATGGCTATGGCATGACGGAAACCGCATCAGGGATCACCAATAATTCACCCACACGGGGCAATAAGCTGGGCACTGTCGGCAAACCGATGAAATACCACAATGTTGTTATTGACAAATCCCGCGTCGGCGAAGACAGCAAAGACGGCGAAGTAGTCGTCTACGGTCCTCAGGTCATGCTGGGATATCGCAACAAACCCCAGGCAACGGCAGAAATCATGATGCCGGATAAATGGAATGGCTTTTCGGGGCTTCGAACCGGAGACCGCGGCTGGTTCGACGAAGACGGTTTCCTGCATATTACCGGGCGCTTCAAGGATGAATACAAACTGGCCAACGGCAAGTACGTTCATCCGGAAGGTATTGAAAACGAGATCAAGTTGCTGCGCTACATTCTCCATGCGATGCTGTATGGCGACGGCAGAGATTACAACGTTGCCATGATTGTGCCGAATTTTGATGTTTTGAAGGCCGATCCGAATATCTCGCCGCTTTTAAAAGCCACCCTGGCGGAATCCCTGGCCGATCAGGCCGTACAGGATTATCTGTCGAAAGACATTACGGCGCATCTGCGTAAAACCTACGGCAGCTATGAAGTGCCGCAGAAATTTCTTTTTGTTGCGGAGGATTTGACGCTCGAAAACGGGATGGTGACGCAGACCATGAAAGTCAAAAGGAACAATGTTATGAAGAAATACGGAGAGCAGCTCCAGGCTCTTTATTAGAGCGCGGCATACCCGATCGCCCGCGAAGCTGAATGGCATTTCATCTTCAGCGGGTGATCTTCTTCTTGAAGTGATTCCCGTCTTGCAGCCGGCGGGAATCACTTTTTCTGATTTTTGCTCAATCAAAACAATATCCATAGATCGTTCAACTGATACTCTGCGGGGTGCAAACGGCGGGACAAGATCACCGTTTGATTAATTAACAGGGGAATGATAATAAAAACTCATGGAATGTATTTACCTGGACAATGCGGCAACATCTTTTCCCAAACCGGAAGCGACGCTGGCGGCCATGAGTCGTTTTCAGCAAGCGGTCGGCGCCAATCCCGGCCGCGCAGGTTACGGACGCGCAATCGACGCCGGACGAATCATTTATGAAACGCGCGAAGTTCTCGGGCGCCTTTTCAACGTCGATGATCCACTGCGGATTGTGCTCACGAAAAATTCCACGGAAGCATTGAACATCGCTATTATTGGTGCGTTGCAATCCGGTGATCACGTGATGACCAGCGCCATGGAACATAACTCCGTCATGCGCCCGCTGCGCTTTCTTGAAGCGCGCGGTGTAGAGCTGACAGTGCTTCCCTGTTCGCCGCAAGGTGAGCTTGATCCTCGCGACATTCAAAGGGCTTTGCGGAAAAATACTAAAATGGTGGTGTTGACCCACGCCTCGAATGTGACGGGAACGATTATGCCGGTTGAAGCGGTCGGGTCGCTTCTCCGGGAAAGAGGCGACGTGATTTTTTGCGTAGATGCCGCGCAGACCGCCGGAGCTTTGCCCGTTGATGTTCAAACGATGGGGATCGATCTGCTGGCTTTCACCGGACATAAATCCCTTTTCGGCCCCCAGGGGACAGGCGGCCTCTATATCCGTAAGGGGTTGGAAAAGAGCGTCGCCCCGTTGATGATGGGGGGAACGGGCAGCCACTCGGAATTTGAGAATCAGCCGGACTTTATGCCCGACAAGTATGAAAGCGGGACGCCGAATACGATAGGCTTCGCCGGTCTCGGCGCGGGAGTGACCTTTGTTTTAGAGCAGACGGTAGAAGCGATCAGAGCCAAAGAAAAATTATTAACGTCGCGTTTTCTTGACCAGTTGAAAACGATGAGCGACCGGGTGATGCTTTACGGTCCGAAAGACGTCTCGAAACAAACGGCGGTTGTTTCTTTCAACGTACAAAATATCGCATCCTCGGATGCCGCTCAGTATTTCGAAGAAAACTTTGGAATCCTGTGCCGTCCCGGCCTGCATTGCGCGCCCTCCGCACATCATACGATTGGAACCTTTCCACGAGGGACCATCCGTTTCAGTTTTGGATTTTTCAACACCGGGCAGGAGGTAGATGCGGCCAGTGAAGCGGTTCTCAAACTGTTAAAAAGCTGATCGCCTGAAACGAACGGCTGTAACCGGAATGACGCGGTAAATTCCTGCCGCTGCCCCGTTTAGATCGTGCTTTCGGAAGGGGGAAAAATCACCAGGGCACAAAAGATTACTGCCGGGGGATAGCCGCAGATTATTGAAATCTATTTATTTTGAGGATAAATTAAATTTCATATTGACAAAATGTTCATCATGACCTAATAAATGAATCAACTTCGCATTTTTTAAACTTGATGCGGTCGTCGTATGTGAACCATTTCAAAGCAGCTGAAAACGCGTGATCATTAAGGAGTCGACTGCTGGAGCTTACTGCCAAACGGTTTTCCTGAAGATGGAACAGATTCAAAATCTGATAGCTTTGGAGGCCTGGTGTTCGCAACATTTTTTCCGTCTCAATGCATCATCGGTAACAATGTCATTCCGCAACCATCCCGGAAAGATTTGTTGCCGGTCAACAGCACTTTCCCAACGTTTAATTCTTATCAGTTTTTCAGAAAGTTTCAAAATTTGAATTTACAATTTTTTCGACAGCAATTGCACTGGCCGTGTTCGGATACGTCTGTTTTTGTGTCCTTGCCCGGCGTGCCGGATTCCCTGTTATCCGGCGATGATCAAAGCGCAAGAAGTGGTTTCTGAGAACTTCGGGAACTTTTCATAATCGTTGTTTTGAGAAAATTTTAGTTTCATCAATAGAGGGTGAAAAGGCATGTGGACTTATATTCAGACTGTTGTCATTTATACGTTTGTGCTGGGCTCAATATATCTTCTCATTTCACTGGGGTTTTCACTGATCTGCGGGGTGCTGCGGATTTTCCATCTCGGATACGCCTATATCTTTCCTCTTACGGTTTACGGCACCTGGATGTTCATGTCGGCGCTTGAATGGCCCCTGATACCCTCCATTTTTGCCATGGTTGTCGTCCAATTTATTGTCTCCATCCTCATTTACAAAGGCATGATTAAAAAATACATGTATACGGAAGATGTTCTGCTAACCGCTCTTCTGCTGGTGGCGTTGATTATTGAACAAGCGGCCAATTACTATTATCCCGTTCAGGCGGGAGTTTATCTGGAGACAACGCTGATCGACGGCGTCTTTCAACTTGGCGCGGTGGTGGTTCCCAATCAGCTGATGGTCGGCGCCGTGGTTGCTCTTGCGATGACCGGCATTTTCGTTTTCTTTTTTGTTAAAACAAAAACCGGCATGGCCATCCGGGCTTTGTCTCAGGACATTTATTCCTCGCGAATTGTCGGCATCAATGTTGAAACGCTCTATATGTTTACGATGATGATCGTCCTGTTGCCCGTTATTATCGGAATGCTCATTGTCGCGCCGGTGTGGTCGGTCGAGCCGGGCATGGGCTGGATGTACATGGTTACCGCGATTCTTGTCGCGGTTCTAGGCGGATTGGGCAATATAAAAGGGACGATCATTGCCAGTTTTTTAATCGGGTTTACCCACGCCATCGTCTGTAATGTCATCGGGGAACCGCGCTTTATGAATTTGTCAGCATTGATTCTGGTCATGGTTATTTTAGTTATCCGACCCCAGGGATTAGCAAGGAGTGAATCGTTATGGTAAAAATGGAATTAAAGCGAGACCGCATCGTCATCCGGCTTGGAACAAAAAAATGGGAATGGACCCTGGAGCCTCGCTACTGGCGCAACACACTGCTGTGGGCTTTTATCCTTTTTCTTTTTCCGACGGTATCCTACTTTGTCAGTCCCGGCCTGATCAATACCATGATTTCGGCCAATATCTATGCCGCCATTGCGATGCCTCTGGCGCTAATGACCATCGGCACGGGACGAATGAACTTCGGCCCTCAATTTTACATCGGCGTGGGAGGCTATACGGCAGCGCTGCTCAGTATTGCCTATGGCTGGGGGCCATTGACCACCTTGCCGTTTGCCATCCTGATGTGCATCGTTTCAGCTCTTATGTTCAGCCCGCTGGTCATCATGGCGAGGGGGCTTTACTATGTTCTCCTGACGCTGCTTTTACCGCTGGTGTTCCTGGAAGTGACCTTCATTTATACCGATATTTTCAAAGGCGACACCGGCCTGTTCGGTATTGTGCCGCTTCTGGACACCGGCAATGCTAAAAACAATTTTCTGATCATCGGCTATCTTTCCATCGTGATCATGTATGCTTATTTGTGGTTCATCAACAAAGTCCTGAAATCCCGCTACGGTCTTTTAATGGCGGCGATCAACGATGATGAAGATGTCGCCCATTCCATCGGCATCAATATCAATAAAATTAAAATTATCGCGTTTGTTACCGCTTCGACCATGATCGGTATTATCGGATGGTTTTACGCGCATTACTTCAGTTCGTTCGCCGGAATTACTTATCTGCCGCTGACGTTTATGCTGAAGGTCCTGCTGGTACTGATGATCGGCGGGCGTGCCCAGGTTTTCGGCTGCGTGGTTGGCGGTTATTTTGTCGCTTTCTTGGAGATGCTGATGATTCGATATATGGGGCCGATCCAACCGCTGGTTTTCCCGATTATCCTGCTGGTTCTGCTGTTTGTTCTCCCGGAAGGTTTATTCGGCCTGTATCGGAAGCGCCGTTATCGCGAATATTTGCCAACCATTCATGTGCGGAGGTAAGAATCCATGGCGCCCTTAGTTAAAGTGAGCAATCTGGTCAAACGGTTCGGCGGAATCGTGGCGGTCAACGATGTATCCTTCGAGATTTATCAGGGGGAAACGCTGGGATTTATCGGTCCCAACGGCGCCGGTAAATCCACGGTGGTCAATTGTCTGACGGGCTACTTCCCCGCTACGTCCGGCAAAATTGAAATGAACGGCGTGGACATTACGAATATGAAGCCGCATCAAAGAGCGCATATGGGGCTTGCCCGCACGTATCAGATTCCGCGTCCCTTTCCGGAATTGACGGCGCTGACCAGTGTTCTGGCCAGTTCCGTTGCCGGCAAGAAAAGAATCAACCAGAGTTTTCAGGATGCGATGTATGATGCGACGCATTATCTGGAGTTTGTCGGTCTCTTCAGCAAAAGAAATATTCTGGCGCGCGACCTGACTTTTTATGAACTGCGAATGCTGGAATTAGCCCGTGCCCTGGCCACCACGCCGCAGTTGCTGTTTATCGATGAAGTTATGGCGGGTCTCAATCCCGGCGAGGCAAAAAACGCCATCAATATGATTCGAAAAGCCAAAGAAGAATTCGGTGTCACGATTTTCTGGATTGAACATGTTATGGCGGTTCTGATGGAAGCTGCCGACCGGATTGTCGCGATCAATTACGGCGCTAAATTAGCGGAAGGCACACCGGATCAAGTAGTCAATAATGATGATGTCATTGAAGCGTATCTGGGCAGAGGCTGGAGGGAATATGCTTGAAGTTAGTGATCTGAGCGCATCTTACGGCGTCATTCCGGCGCTGAATGGAGTAAATTTTAATGTCCGGCAATCGGAAATTGTAACGATCCTGGGGTCCAACGGAACAGGGAAAAGCTCGATTTTGAATGTGATTCAGGGTCTGATGCAGCCGACCAGCGGCCGGGTGCTTTTTCGCGATGAAGCCATTCAGGGGCTGCCGTCGCATAAAATTGTCAACCGGGGTATTGTACAGGTTCCGGAAGGCATGAAAAGCTTTCCCTATATGACTGTGAGAGAAAATCTTTTGCTGGGAGCCTACCGGAAATCATCCTGGTCCAAAAGAAAGCAAACGATCGAATATGTTTACAGCCTTTTCCCCAGATTAAAAGAAAGATCCAATATGTCGGCCCGTCTTCTGTCGGGCGGCGAGCAGCAGATGCTGAAGATCGGCCGGGGACTGATGGCCATTCCGCAGTTGCTGATGGTGGATGAACCGTCCATCGGACTGGCTCCGTTGATCGTTGACGAAGTTTACGAAACGCTGAGCAAACTGCGGACAACCGGCCTGACTATTCTGCTGACCGAGCAAAATGCGCTCAGAGCCCTGCAACTGGCCGACCGTGGTTATATTATTCAGGAAGGACGAATCGTTCTCGAGGGAAGTGGGAAGGATCTGATGAAGAACAATCTCGTGAAAAAGGCATATTTAGGGAGATAGCAATGGAAGATTATTTTTCTTATACGGCAAAACTGTTCAATCCCGACGAGGCAAGTCAGAAGCCCGAAGCTTTAAAAGGCATCCGGGTGCTGGATTTTTCTCACGTCATCTTCGGACCGATTGCCGCAAGACTCCTTGCGGATTACGGTGCGGAAGTCATTAAGCTGGAGTTGCCTTTCTACGGGGATCTCTGGCGTCCGGCGACTTATTGGGGTAAATACTGGAAACATTCCAATCCCATCTGGCATAATATTACCAAAAATAAATATTTTCTTTCCGTCAATCTGGCGCTTAAAGAGTCCAAGGAGCTCATTTACAAAATGGCCGAGAGCGCCGATGTCGTGATTGAAAACTTTGCGCCCGGCACAGCGGATGCCTGGGGTATCGGTTATGAAAAAATATCCAAGATTAACCCCAATATCGTTTTCCTGAGCTGTTCCACGTACGGCCAGTTTGGACCGATGCGCTATTTCCCGGGCTGGGATCTCCTGGCTCAGGGCGCCAGCGGCGTTCTGACTCTAAACGGTTATCCGGATACGGATATTTATTACAAACTGCCCGATTATGTCGGGGATTTCGTCCCCGGTAATTTCGGAGCGCTCGCCGTGCTGATGGCTCTCTATCACCGGAAGAAAACCGGCAAAGGACAGTATATTGATATGGCGCAAACCGAAGGCCTGATGCGCATGCTGTTTCATTATACTTATCATTCCGTGACCAAGGACGCGATCGGGCGCACCGGCAACACGGATCCGACGATGGTGCCTGCCTCCATCTTTAAAACGGCCGATAACAAATTTCTGGCCCTAGCCTGCGCAACGGCTGATCAGTTTAAAAATTTTACGACCGCCATGGGCAGATCGGATCTGGCGGCGGATGGACGTTTTGCCGACACGCTGGAAAGATTAAAGCCGGAAAACGCGAAAGCGCTGACGGCCATAGCGGTTGACTGGGTTAAATCGAAATCTGGCGCCGAGATCATCAAACTGGCCGATGAAATGAATTTTCCGGCGGCGGAAGTGGCGGACGACTTGATGATCGCCAATGAGGAGTGGCGGCGAAAGCGGGGGAGTGTGGTTCTTTTCAAGGATGATGTTTACGGCAATCTGACGATAGCCGGTCCATCCGCTCAGCTCTCCGGTACGCCGTCACGCACCAAGTGGCTTGCACGGCCGCTCGGTTATCATAACCGGCTTGTACTGAAAAAGTTTCTGGGAATGTCGGAGGAAGAAATTCAAAAATTGGAAAAGAAAAAAGTCATCGGGACATTTGATGACCGGCCGGGACTGAAACCTCCTGTCTATTATAATCTGTGTGAAGATCCTATTTATAACTACGGAAAAGAGGTAAAAAAATGAGCGCCAAGGAAGAAATCTATACCCGGCATGGCGGGGGCGGTGGAGCGGATCGCGGTAAAATAATCGCGGAAATGATGAACGCCGAAGGAAAACCGGAAGTGCTCGACGACATCCTGGTGCTCGATGTAAGTTCGGCCAATTTTGCGGGCATTATCTGTGCGAGTTATCTGGCGGAGTTTGGAGCGGAGGTTATCAAAATTGAGCCTTCGGAGGGCGATCCGGCGCGCCAGATCACGCCCTTTGGCGTTACGGTCAAGGGAGTAGGTATTCCGTTTATGTTCGAGGGACGTAACAAACGATACATGACGCTCGACATCAAAAATAATCCCGAAGACCGAAAGACTTTTGCAAAACTGGCCAAAAAAGCCGCGGTGGTGATTGAGAGCTTTACGCCGGGTGAAATGGATAGCTGGGGAATCGGCTACCGTCAACTCAGTGCGGATAATCCTGGTTTGGTATACATAGCGCTTTCCGCATATGGCCAATATACGGATAAAGCCAAAGAGTCCGCGAAAGTGCCGGATACGGACATTACCTCTCAGGCGGGTTCCGGACTTCCCGCGCAAATGGGCGGGCTGCCTAATGAACCCGAACCGCTGAACTGGCCGCTCCGTGGCGGGATGTGGGCAGGCTGGTATATTTCCGGGCTTTCCGCCGCCCTGGGCGGAACGGTCGCCCTGATCCACAGGCAAAACACCGGCCAGGGCCAGATGGTGGATGTTGCCGGCATGGATGCGTACTCTTCCATGGTCGGCATGCCGGCCACCATTGGTTGTACCTGGGAAAAAGCGCGCCCGCGCATCGGCGTTCTGGATTTTATCCTTTATCCTTACGGACACTGGAAATGCAAAGACGGCTTTGTGGCGATTGCCGCGCCCCGTGATCACGACTTTCGCGCTCTGCTTAAAATTCTCGGTCTCTGGGAGCAGGAGGACGATTGGCGTTATTCGTCGGACCGCATCCCCGATATACTGGAGCAGGCCATTCATCTGCACAAGATCATTGAAGAAAAAACAGTTCAATACAGCGCCGATGAACTGGTGAAAATGGCTCTGAATTACAGCAAAAAATCGGCCAGGTCCAAATGGCGGGGCGGCGGCGTACCGATTGTCATGAAACTCATGACGCCGGAAGCGGCGATGAAAAATAAACAATGGCAGATCCGCAAAGCCTTTCAGGAAGTGGAAGATGAAAAACTCGGGAAATACACGATCAGCACGAATTTTGTAAAAATGTCCGCATCGCCTCCCCGGGTAAAATGGGTGTCGAGTGAAATCGGCAAGGATAATGACTATGTCAATAAGAAATATCTGAACGAATAACGATGGGAAGGATCAGATATTCGGCGAAATCTCTGATCATAAATTTTTGGGGTTTTTTGAGGAGGAGGAGGGGTACAATGATGAAGCGATCAAGAAGGGTTAACATTGTCGTTTTTATAGCATTGATGCTGCTGGTTGCCATTGCAATCGGTGCACCATCCATCTCAGTTGCACAGCCGAAAGGTGAGCCGTTTGTCATCGGCTACATCGGCATGGTGGCTTCACCCGGCACCAGGCCTTGCATGGACATCCAGAAAATGGCGGTGGAAGAAATCAACGCCACCGGCGGCATTCTGGGACGGCCGGTCAAGTATGTGGTTATGGATAACAAGGGCGATACGTCACTGTCCGTGGAGGCGTTTCGTAAACTGGTCATTGAGGACAAGGCCAAGTTTATTTCCGTCGAAGGCCGAACGGAAATCTGTCTGGCTGTTCAGGAAGCCTCCGGCATGCTGGCTAAGGAATATCCCCATATTCTGGTTTTCAACGGGCCGATGGGCTCGGAACTGACGGCACGCATTATCGACCAGGCGCCGAAGTATGATCATAACTTCCGTGACTGGGATCCGGAGCCCGCGCATTACGCGCAGACAAAGTATTTCTTCTGCAAAACATTTCCTGAATATATGAAAGTCAAGAAAATTGCCTTTCTGTGGGAAGACTTATCCTGGACGACCGAATGGCGCAAAGGCATTGACTACGTTAAATTGCCCACCTGGGAAAAAATGGCTAAAGATTGCGGTCTGCAGGTTGTTTACAGCAAGGCGGTTAAACCCCGTGGTACCATGTATCTGCCGCTTCTCCAGGACATCAAGAAAGCCGATGCAGATGTAATTTTCTACATCAGCTCCTGGTTTACCGATGTCGAATCCTTTGCCAAGCAGTGGTCGGATTCCGCAGCCCGTGACATTCAGGTCAACGTGTATGGCGGTGTTGCCCAGACCAAGGATTTCTGGCGCATGACAGGCGGAAAGGGACTGGGGATTATCAGTTCATTTACCGATCTTGACGATATTCCTCTCACGGACAAAACAATTCCGCTGGTGAAAAAAGCACATGCACGTAAAATTCCCATGCAGATTCATGTCCATATTGCCTATGCGGATATTTATCATTTCAAGGCGGCCATCGAAAAAGCCAAGGGAACCGGTAATATTAAAGCATTGATCAAAGCAATGGAAGACGTGGAAACCACCTATTCTCTGGGCAAAATGAAATATGAGACCAAAAAAGTGAAACCCTTCTATCATTCACGGGTGAGGGTTGATCCGAACAATCCCTGGAAGACGTTGCCCGGTTACTACTATCAGTTGATTGTCCAGTTCCAGCAGGGCGGCAAGATCGCTTTCCTGCATGAGTCCGCTCAGGAAAATGAAAAATACGTGGCCAAGTGGGTTGATCCGAAACGCTACAAGAGACCGGCGGAACTGAGAAAGTAGAAAAGGTTGTTAGGCTGAAGGCCGAAGTCTGAAGGCTAAAAGGAAAAAGGGCGGCATTCTTTCGAATGCCGCTCTTTTTGTGAACTTACTAACGGCCCTTGAAATTCGGGGCTCTCTTTTCCAGGAAAGCGGCCGCACCTTCCTTGAAATCTTCAGTGTACTGCAATGCCTTGCTGGCGTTAAGTTCGATATTTAAGACGCCGTCGCGAATATCGGTGTCCAGACCCAGGCGTACGGCCTTCATGATTTCGCGCTGAGCAACCGGAGCGCCGCCGGCCAGTTTCTTGGCCAGCTTTTTGGCGGTGGCCAGAACTTCAGCCTGCGGAACGACTTTGTTCAAGAGGCCGAGCGCCAGAGCATCTTTAGCCGGCATAAAATCGCCGGTCAGCATCAATTCGAGAGCCTTTGTTTTGCCGATGTAGCGCGGCAGTCTCTGTGTTCCGCCCCAGCCGGGGTTCAGGCCCAGTTTGACTTCGGGAAGGCCGACAACCGCTTCTTCCGCCATGATTCTCAGGGTGCAGACACAGGCCAGTTCACAACCGCCACCCAGGGCCATACCCTGCATGGCTGCGATGACGATTTTAGGATAATTTTCGATTTTGAAATAAATGGTGTTGCCGTCATATTCGGGAATTTTGCCCTTCTGCAGGTCGGCAAATTCGGTGATGTCCGCGCCTGCCGAAAAACACTTGGTGCCGGTGCCGGTGATGATGATGACGCGCACACTGTCATCGTTTTCGCATTTGTCCAGAAGATCGTTTAAATCTCTCAATACGCCCTGAGCCATTGCATTTGCCGGGGGATGATTGATTGCCGCCACCACGACCATACCGTCTTGTTCCACTGTTAACTTCTCATACTCAAAAGCCATTTCATTCCTCCTGTGGTAATGATTTTTTTGAAAAAATATTTTAGATATCAATATTTCTTTTTAATACCCGGCAGTATAGAAAGAACCTTTATGTGTGTCAAGAAGAAACAGATATTAATATTTCACTTGAATCCTGTATAATAAGGTATATTGTAAAAAACCAAAGCGGCGGGCGTACTCTGCCATGACCATTCATTATCATCATTCAGTAAATAATATTCAGGAAAATATTCTAACAGGACAGGGGAGCTATGTCCCGAAAACCGAATCCATATGGGAGGGAGGCGAGTAGATACAATAACCAATTGAAGCTGTGGCGATAAGGTTTGTTCGCCATGCGGAAAAGGAGGAGACTATGAATGTAGCAATATTATTGATTATATCAGCAGTTCTATTCTTATTAGCCTATCGTTTTTATGGAAGATTTATTGCTAGGCTCTTTGGAGAAGACGACAAAAAGCCAACGCCGGCTTGTGCCTTGCAGGATGATTGCGATTACGTGCCGACAAAACCCATTGTTCTGTTCGGCCATCATTTTGCAAGCATCGCCGGAGGGGGACCCATTATCGGGCCCACCGTTGCTCTGCTTTTTGGATTTCTGCCCTTGTGGCTATGGGCGATTTTAGGTACCATCTTCATCGGTGCAGTCCATGATATGACTGTTTTGTTTGCCAGCGTCCGGGAAAAAGGCAAGTCCGTAGCCGAGATTGCCAAAGAATCTCTGGGAAACACCGGATTCTTTTTATTTGTCAGTTTTGCCATCCTGATGCTTTTACTGCTAACCTCCGCATTTCTGGGGTTGACGGCCACAGCTCTCACCTCTACCATTTCACTGGATATCCTGAGGCTGGATCACAGCCAGACCGTGGTGAGAACGATTATGGTTGGAGGTGTGGAAAAGGCACAGATCGGTGGCATTGCTTCGACGTCCGTCATTTTCATCACCTGCTGTGCGCCGGTGATCGGCTGGCTCGTCTATAAAAAGAATATCAACGTTTATCTGGCGGCCGCTATCGCCATAGTCGTATGTATTACTTCTATTTTTGTAGGAATTAATTTCCCGATCACTTTTGAACCCAGCACTTGGATGATTATTCTTTGCGTCTATACGCTGCTTGCGGCGGGAATTCCCGTCTGGATTATCCTGCAGCCCCGTGATTTTACCAACTCCTTTTTACTTTACCTTGGCGCTGCCGCCCTGTTCATCGGCGGTATTGTGGCCGGATTTAAAGGTGTTACCTTTTCGGCTCCGGCTCTCAACATGGCGGAAGGAACCAGTAAACTGGGTCCCATCTGGCCTTTTCTGTTCATCACGGTGGCGTGCGGCGCCATTTCAGGTTTCCATTCACTGGTTGCTGGCGGTACAACCTCCAAGCAAATTTCCAAAGAATCACATGTTAAGCCGATTGCTTATGGCGGGATGCTGCTGGAGGGATTGCTGGCCATCGGCGTGATGATTGCGGTCGGCTGCGGCATTATGTTCAGTGATTATGTCAATATTGTTTTTCCGACCGCTGCCGGAGTAAAGGCCAACCCGATTCTGGCATTTGCCGCCGGTGTCGGCGGACTGATGGATAAATCCCTCGGGATCGCTCCCATTTACGGTACCATCTTCGGCATCCTGCTCGTCGAAGGTTTTGTCGTTACGACGCTGGATACGGCCGTCCGTCTGAATCGTTATCTTTTAGAAGAGGTGTGGCAGGTGATTTTCAAAAATGTTCCGACCATCATGAACTCCTATCTCTTCAATGCGCTCTTGTGTGTCGTGTTGATGTATATCCTGGCTTACACCAACGCGTTTGCTGCGATCTGGCCGATCTTCGGTTCCGCCAATCAATTGCTGGCGTCACTGGCGCTGATTGCCGTGTCGGCATGGCTGGCTATCAGAAAGAAAACAACTTGGTTTACCGTACTGCCTGCGATTTTCATGATGGCTACCACCCTTTATTCACTGGTTTCCCTGCTCATTAATAAATATATTCCCAAGAACAATGTTGCGCTGGCGCTGGTGGATATCCTGCTGATCGTTCTGGCCATCGGTGTTATTATTCTGGCTTACAAGAAATGGCAGGAATTAAGGAACGACGGCGCCAGGGCAAAAGGAAGTGTTGCGTAAATTGAATAAACTATTCATATGGAATCAAAGAGGGACAGCTTACTCTGTCCCTCTTGTTTTGCCAATGCATGTTGTGTTGGCCGCCTTTGTGAGCATATGGTTTAGGGAACAATATTTTACGTGAATACCCATAAAATAATTCGTAACTAGAATGTCATTATGTAAACATAAATTTTAATAAAGATGGAGATATGAAAAAATCTATCAAAAAAATCGATACAGAATTCAGGCAATATTGGAAGCACTATGTGATGCAAAGTCTCCTCGCCACTTTATCTGTTTTTATCGTTCTTTATTTCTTGAGTCTACAACATGCAGTCATAATAGCATCCATCGGTTCTACCGCTTTTATCGTATTCGCAATGCCTGATAGTATAACGGCGCAGCCCAGAAATGTCATAGGAGGTCAACTGGTTGGTCTTCTCTGCGGATTTTTGTTTTCCTTAATACCACAACCGGCTTTAATATATTCCACTGTTGTATGTTCATTTGCCGTAGGGGCTGCCATATTCATCATGGTAGTCATAGACATGGAACATCCACCTGCAGCCGGCACTGCTCTTGGAGTTGCAATGACAGGTATCTCTTTTGATGTATTTGCTGCAGTTAGCATAAGCATCATTCTGCTTTCTTTGATCCATAAATTCATGAAACCATATATTAGAGATTTAACCTGATTTTTGCTTAACATGTTCATCATTGACATAAAGAAATACTTTCCCTATACTTCTTATACGCGCTAGCATCTTCCAACCATGGATATGCAGGGTTTTGAAGTTCGAAAAATATCGTGACGCTGATCCTATCTGACATATACTTTGTTTCCTAATAATGAAACACGGGCGAATCCGGTACGCGTTTTGGGCTAAAACTATTCGTATCACCCGTCATTTTCGCCATCAGTTTTGGATAATATGATTTTTGGGAGGGCTGGATGCAGGACAGAGATCTGGTGCTGGGTATTGATATCGGCGGAACGAAAACAGCCTTTGGATTTGTGGATCGTGAAGGCACCATCTTTAACGCCACGTCTATGCTAACTCATGCAGATGCGTCTGCTCAAACCTTTGTATCCAGGCTTCATCAGCGCATCGAAAAGAGCAGGATTAATCTCTCTTCCCCGCATGGTTTGCGTGGAATCGGCATTGGCGCACCCAACGCCCATCATGATCGCGGAAAAATCGAAAAAGCCGTCAATCTGAATTGGGGTGAGAGTGTTGATTTTGTCGAACTGGTCCGGAAATATTACGACCTTCCCGTCTCCATCACCAATGACGCCAACGCCGCAGCCGCAGGAGAGATGCTTTTTGGGAACGCCCGCGGCATGAAGCACTTTCTGGTTATTACCCTGGGCACTGGTCTGGGCAGCGGTATCGTTGTTGACGGACACCTGCTTTATGGCGCCAGCGGCTTTGCCGGGGAGCTCGGCCACACCGTCGTGGATCCGGAGGGACGCCAATGCAGCTGCGGAAAACGAGGCTGTCTGGAAACTTATGTGTCGGCCACCGGTCTGACGAGGACTGCACGGGAACTGCTGGCCACGCGATGCAATTCAAGTGCGCTCAGAGAAATAAACGATCAGGATATGACATCGAAACAAATCTTTGACCTGGCGGAGGCGGGCGATGCCATTGCATCGGAAGCCTTTGAGCGTACCGCACGGATTCTGGGGATGAAACTGGCCGACGCTGTGGCTCACCTGAGCCCAGAAGCCATCTTCCTGGCAGGGGGATTAGCCGCAGCCGGAGAGATTCTACTTGTTCCCACAGAGCAATATATGAATGATTTTCTGTTTCGTGCTTACCGGGGCACAGTGAAACTGATGCCTTCCGGATTGGAAACGGGTACAAGCGCCATTCTGGGAGCGGCAGCACTTATCTGGAGCGAACTTAAATTGTAAAAACAGTCGAACCACCAACACGGAAGGAATTCCTATGAAGAATTCTCTTGAACTCGGCCTGATCGGCAATTGCCGCATCGGAGCACTGATCGATGAGCGGGGCGAAATTGTCTGGAGCTGCCTGCCCCGCTTTGACGGCGACCCGGTTTTCTGTTCACTCCTGAATGAACATTCTGACGGTGAGGGTGCAGGCTTTTGTGTCATTGAGCTGCTGGATCAGGTGGAGGCATCCCAGTCCTATCTGCCCAATACGGCCGTCATGGTTACCCGCCTGACAGACAGTCGCGGGGCCGTGATTGAAATCACGGACTTCTCACCCCGTTTTTATCAATACGGCCGCATGTTCATGCCCATGATGATCATCCGGCAAATCCGCCGTATCAGCGGCAATCCCCGCATCTGCGTGCGCGTTCGTCCCTTATGCGAATACGGCAGTCAAAGCTGTACGATAACCCACGGCAGCCATCATATCCGTTATGTCGCGCCGTCCTGGATTCTGCGGCTGACCACGGACATCTCCGTCACCGCGGTGCTCCAGGAACTCCCTTTTTTCCTCGAAACCACGGCCTCACTTATTCTGGGTCCTGATGAAACCATCCCGGCAGCTATCGAAGAACTTTCGCTGAATTTTCTCAATGAAACCATTCACAGCTGGCGTGACTGGGTCAGAGATTTGTCCATTCCCTACGAATGGCAGGAAGAAGTCATCCGCGCCGCGATCACTTTGAAACTCAACGCCTTTGAGGACACAGGCGCTATTATTGCGGCCATAACCACATCCATTCCAGAAGCGGCTGGTTCGGGACGCAACTGGGATTACCGCTATTGTTGGTTACGGGATTCCTACTTCGTTGTGAATGCCTTAAATCGCCTCAGCACAACAAACACGATGGAGCGATATTTAAACTATCTGATTAATGTGGTTGCCGGTGCGCCTGAAGGCCGTATCCAACCCGTTTATGGGATCGACGGCAGAGCAAGGCTGGAGGAGTGCGTGGTGAACAGTCTGCCCGGCTACCGCGGGATGGGGCCTGTCCGGATCGGCAATCAGGCTTGCGAGCAGATTCAGCATGACGTTTACGGTTCGGCCATCCTGGCGGTGGCCCATGTCTTCTTTGATCGCAGGCTCGCGCACCGGGGCGGTGTTGCCCTCTTCACGAGGCTGGAGCCGCTGGGTGAGATGGCTATTGCCGTACATGATCAGCCGGATTCGGGGCCCTGGGAAACGCGCAATACTTTGCGCGTTCATACTTTTTCCAGCATCATGTGCTGGGCGGCCTGTGACCGCCTGGCCAGAATTGCCGTTTATATCGGACTTGCGGATCGCGCCGATTATTGGCGGAGTCAGGCGGATAAAATCCATGCTACGATTTGCCGGCACGCATGGAGCAAAAAAAAGCAGGCTTTTACCGCCGCATTTGACAGTGATTCTCTCGATGCCAGTCTTCTCCTGCTCCACGATACCGGATTTCTGCCCGCCGATGATCCGCGCTTTGCCCAAACCGTAGCTGCCATTGAACGTGAGCTCAAGCACGGCAACTATATTTACCGCTATGTCGAAAATGACGATTTCGGCGTCCCGGAAAATGCCTTTGTGGTTTGCACCTTCTGGTACATCTATGCCCTGGCCGCCCTCAACCGGGGCGACGAAGCCCGTACGTTGTTTGAAAATCTTCTGAACCGTCGCAACCGGCACGGGCTTTTGGCCGAACATGTTGATCCGCGCACGGGTGACCCATGGGGAAATTTTGTTCAGACCTACAGTATGGTTGGACTGATCAATTCGGCCATCCGCCTTAGCCGCCGGTGGGACAGCGCGTTTTAGAAAGGAGCAGTATTGATGAGTTTTCAAAAAATAAAGTCTTCCCGGTCCTTGCGTTTGACGCTACGTTTTGTTGTTCCTTTGATTGTGGTCATGACGCTCCTGGCCTTCCTCGTGGTACCCCTGGTGGATAACCTGACGCTGCGGTGGTCTGTTCGCGATCTGGACATCCGTTCCAAGCTGATTACCAACGCCCTCCAGGAACCGCTTTCTGAACTTCTGGGGCAGGGAAACAAAGCGAAGATCAATTCCCTGCTCACACGGGCCACTCAGGATGAGCGCCTCTTTGCCCTGGGTTACTGTGACGGGCAAAGCAAATTACGCTACCATACACAAACGTTTCCCCTTGACCTTGGATGCACCCTGCCCGGTTCATCCGTCCACAAATCGCCGGCGCTTCTCCAATTGCCGAGGGGTCTGGTTCATGTCGCCGTCAATCCTCTTCTCATTGAGGGCGTACCATCCGGCTCCCTCGTTTTGGTCCACGACATGAGCTTTGTCGAACGACGCAGTACGGACACACGCAAGTATATCGTGATTCTGTTTGCCGCCCTTTGCCTGATTACATCCCTGATTACCGTACTGGTCGCCCATTTAAGCTGGCGCGGCTGGATGTCCGGTGTCCGCGCCCTCCTGCGCGGTGACGGCCTGATCAAGCCTTTTGACAAGTCTTCCAACTCCGAGCTGCAGCCTCTGGTAGGCGATCTGCGCGCCCTTCTGCGCACCATAGATTCAGAAAGGCGAATTACCGACGATGTCACTATCTCCTGGAATCCGGATGCCCTCCGGAACCTGCTGTTTAAACAATTAGCGGGAGAACAAATTCTTGTCGTCTCCAACCGCGAACCTTACATTCACACAAAAGGCAGGGATGGCATTGAAATTCAGCGTCCGGCCAGCGGATTGGTGACAGCGGTGGAGCCGGTAATGCGGGCCTGTTCGGGGATATGGATCGCTCATGGCGGTGGTACGGCCGATCTTGAAGTCGTAGACAAAAAAGATCATGTTCGGGTACCACCGGAACACCCGGACTACACTTTGCGGCGTATCTGGCTGACCAAAGAGGAGGAAAAAGGTTATTACTACGGTTTTGCCAATGAGGGATTATGGCCGCTTTGTCATATCGCGCATGTGCGCCCCATCTTCCGGACCAGCGACTGGAACCATTACGTGGCGATTAATCAGCGTTTTGCGGATGCTGTGGTTAAAGAAGCGGAAAGGGAAGATCCCGTTGTTCTTGTGCAGGACTATCATTTCGCCCTGCTGCCGGGCATGCTCCGCAAGTCCCTGCCCAAAGCGACCATCATCACCTTCTGGCATATTCCCTGGCCCAATCCGGAATCTTTCGGCATCTGCCCCTGGCGGGAAGAGTTGCTCAGAGGCATGTTGGGAAGCACGATTCTCGGTTTCCACACGCCTTTTCATTGTAAGAATTTCCTGGAAACGGTGGACCGGTATCTGGAAACCCGGATTGAGCACGCCTCGTCAACGATTTCTCACGGCGGAAATCTGACACTGGTGGAAGCCTATCCGATCTCCATCCAGTGGCCGCCACCCTGGCAGGAAAGTCAACCGTCCATCGCTGCCTGCCGGGCTGAAATCCGTAAATCACTTAAAATCAGTGAGGATTGTCTTATTGGACTTGGTGTGGATAGACTGGACTATACCAAAGGTATCCTCGAACGTCTGCGGGCCGTCGAGTGCCTTCTGGAGACCCACCCGGAAATGATCGGGCGGTTTACCTTTATCCAGATTGCCGCCCCGTCACGCTCGGCACTGGAAGAATACCAGGCCTTCGATGCCCGTGTCCGTGCCCTAGCTACACAGATCAATTTGCGGTTTGCAAATGGCGCCTATCTGCCTGTTCATCTGAAAGTCGAACATCATGAACCGGAAGATGTTAACCTTTATTACCGGGCCGCCGACGTTTGCGTGGTGACAAGTCTGCATGACGGCATGAACCTGGTAGCCAAGGAATATGTGGCTTCCCGCGATGATGAAAGAGGCGTTCTTGTGCTCAGCCAGTTTACCGGAGCGGCCCATGAATTATACGAGGCTTTGATCGTCAATCCTTATCATATTGAACAAACGGCTGAGGCCCTCTACCAAGCCCTGACCATGCCCGAATTTGAACAACAGGCGCGGATGCGCTCCATGCGGTCAATGGTCCGCGATTTCAATGTATACCGGTGGGCGGCCCGGATGCTTCTGGATGCGGCGCGCATCCGGCAGCGCGAAAAACTGGCGGACAGGATCGGTGTTCAGTTATGAGTTCGGACCAACCATCGACCTATCTTTTTTCGGACACGGCCCGCACCGCCATGGAGTGTTTCATTGACCGGACAACCTTGTTTGCCTTTGATCTCGACGGCACGCTGGCCCCCATCGGCCCCGATCCGGACACCATCGGTATTCCTGTAACCATTCAAAAAGAAATTATCACGCTCGGCGGGGTAGCTCAAGTCGCGATCATCACCGGCCGTTCCCGTTCAGACGCACTGCAGCGCCTTTCCGTCTTACCGCGCTACCTGATCGGCAATCATGGTGCTGAAGGGTTGCCCGGCTGGGAATCCCGGACGCTAGAGTTTATCCAGACGGTTAAAGAGTGGCAAGATCAACTGACAAGCGGGCTGTCGAACAAAGATCAAAATGGCATATTGATCGAAAATAAAGGTCCGACATTATCTGTTCATTACCGACATGCCGCCGACTCCAAAACAGCCCGTGTAATGATCCTGAGCGCCATTAACCGGCTGTTTCCTCAACCGCGGCTAATCAGCGGTATTTATATCGAGAACCTTGTTCCGAAAGGCGCTCCGGACAAGGGTGTTGCCCTCAAGCACTTGATGAATCAGGCAGGGTGCCCGAAAGGTTTTTTCGTCGGAGATGATGAAACGGATGAAGACGTGTTTCGACTGGATAAAGAAAGCATTTTGACCGTCCGTGTGGGAAGGAAAGTCGGAAGTCTCTCACGTTTCTACCTGCGAAACCAGCAGGAAATCGCCCGGCTCCTACGCGTAATCAACAGAATTATTAGGTAATTTACGTAATTTCCCCCTCGATAAATAATTCTACAAGCCATTTCCGTTCTTCTAATAATCAAAAAGATGGCATTGACTTTTTAATGGGTACTGCTTAATTTATAGCTATGCAAATCATTTGTATAGCTATGAATGACAAGGCAAAAAACTATCAGGGAAATGAGAGGAAAAGCGTAAAAATGATGGTGAGTTAACAAGTCAACGGTGGCATTTATTCATGAATGGAGGAATGACTATGTTTACACCAAAAAGAATTCTTGTACCGACAGACTTTTCCGGTAACTCAGACGAAGCACTGAAGCAGTCATTGGAATTGGCAAAGTAATACCATGCCAAAGTCTATTTGCTGCATGTCGCACCACCGATCACACAATGGGCGGTGGATTATGTTCCTGATGCATCAGTTGTCAAACAGGCCGAGGCGGCGGAAATCCTTCGGGCGAAGGAGATGATGCAGAAAGGACTGTTACAATTTCCCGAAGGCCAGGAGATCGAAGTGATCAACGATAGCCGGGAAGGCGATCCGGTGGCTCATAATCTCAAAGAACATGATGAAGCCGGTGTCGATTTGATCGTAATGCCATCACACGGCAAAACGGGACTGCTCAAGCTCATGATGGGGTTAGTTTCAGAGAAGGTCATGGAGGACGCCAATACTCCGCACACCTTGTGAGGCACTGACGGACCTAATCCTGAACAATATTCGAAAGTGAAGACGGATATTTCTCTTGCGTCGCTTTCTACATCATCCAATCCAATAGTTCTTCCTTCACCCGGCGGGCAGTTTTAAAATGATAGGCTTGTGCTATTACTAACCTATGGAACAACCCTCATTGTAAACTGCGAAATTATCGATAACATGGGAAATAAATTAAATTATGGAGGCAAAAAATGAAAAAAATCATCTTTATTATTTCATTGGTGTTTTTCGTAGCATTTGTTTTCAGCACTGCTACGGTTCAGAGTCAGACTGGCAGAGGCGGCTATGGTTACGGTATGGGGCAGGGATACGGATATGGCATGGGTCCGGGAATGATGAGGGGCGATGGTGGTTATGGCATGGGCCCCGGCATGATGGGTGATGGCTGGATTGATGTGCCGGATAAACTGCCCGCACCTAAAAGCTCAGAATGGGTGCAAAAACTCCGGGAGATTCTGACGCTGGAAAAAGAATCTCTGGCCCAGTATACGGCGGATCAGGAAAAGTTCAACACCTATATGCCATATATGATGGTCATCCCTCAGGAAGAGAATCACGTTGAATGGATCGGGCAACTGTTTAAAGCTTATGGATTGGATGCCGATGGTAAGACGCCACCGGTTGTCGACAATAAGACCTTGACGAATGCCTACGAACTCAGTGTAAAAATGGAAAACGATTTACTGCCCCGTTATGAATGGCTTGTAAAAAAGGCAGAGGATCGCGATACGGCGCAGGTGTTGAATGTCATCCTCCTTCAGAGCCGCTGGCATTTGGTGATGTTTGATCATGCGTTGCGCATGGGCCATGGCTATGGATTCAGCAGAGGGCGGGGGATGGGACCCGGCATGATGGGCGGCAGATATGGATCTGATTATGGAAGGGGATATGGCATGATGGGTGGTTATTATGGCACAGGCCGCGGCTATGGACGGCAATACCCATCAAGCGGCAAACCCATTGATGCAAAGGAAGCCGAAGCCATGATGAAAGACTATTTGAAGTCTTCCAGAAACCCCAATCTGAAGCTGGGCAAGATAAAAGACACGGGTAATGCCTTTGAGGCAGAGATCCTGACAAAGAAGAACGATATCGCCGACAAGGTTCATATTGACAAGGCAACGGGGTATATAAAATCGGCCTATTGACAAAGGAGCGGATCGTATCCATTGACCGTCATACCTTTTTAAGGCAGCAATATAGGGAGACAGCATCTCTACGCTGTCTCCCCTTGTTAGAGATCAGAGATTATGATCTTGGAGGGAGAAAAGGAATGATCAGTTATGGTTTTACCAAAGAGCTTAATGCCTCTTGTGAGAGAGTCGTCGAACAGATCACGGAAGCTTTAAAGAAAGAGGGATTCGGGATTCTGACTGAAATCGATGTCCAGAAAAAAATGAAGGAGAAGCTGGATGTTGATATGAAAAAATACATGATCCTGGGCGCCTGCAATCCGCCGAATGCCTATCAGGCGATCCTTGCCGAGGAAAACATCGGGCTCCTTCTGCCCTGTAACGTTATAGTTTTTGAAAAGGGCGATAAGACGGTGTTATCCGTGATCAGGCCCATGGTGGCCATGCAGATGATTGAAAATGCGGAACTTCAAAAAATAGCTCCGGCGGTTGAAGAAAAGTTAAAGAAGGCCTTTAATGCGGTAATGTGATGAAAATCAGGCATTTTTGCTTTTTTCTTTTTATGGCATGTTGGCAATAAAGATCTCTGGATTAACGAAGGAAGGAGAGGATGATCGAATGAAAATAAATATCATGACAATCTTTGCGTTGTCGATCATGTTAACAGCCCTGTCCGTATTCAACGTTTATGCCGTCGAAAATACGGCGCCCACAAAAAATAGTTCTGATGAACAGCTGAAAGAAAAACTGACGGGAATTGACGGGAAAACAGCTGTGGCCATCGCCAACAAATGGCACAGCGATAAAATGGACGCGGTAACTTTTGTTACGCCGGAGAAAGTTAATTTCAAGTTCAAGGATGGACAGGTTATCAGCATCCCACTGCCCAATGATTCCATGATGGTTTCAATCGCCCCATACATTGACAAAACTCATACGTGCGCAACACATTATATATCAAGTTGTGATGCGGAATTAAAGAACACAAGTATAAAAGTCGTAGCTGTTACCGGCAGTGGCAAAACCCTGATTAGCAAGACCATGAAAACGGCACCGACCGGTTTTCTGGATCTTTGGCTCCCCAGAAATCAAGCCATTGACATAAAAGTTAGCGCTAAAGGCAAAACTGCAACCGGGAAAATATTTACCAATAGAGACAGCAAAACGTGCGAAACAACTCTTAAGCTGGAATAATAGAATCAAATCTGAAAAGGAGATAACGAAGATGAATACATTTTTTAAAATATTTGCTTTTATGATGGCAGGATTGCTTGTGTCCTGCAGAGGTATGGGTGGATATGGCGATCAAGGTCCAGGCGGTTGGGGACCCATGATGCACTATGGATTTGGATATGGAGGAATGTTTATGTGGATTATTTTTTTGATCGTCATTGGATTGCTGATCTATTTCTTTGTTCAGACTCAGAAAAAAAAGGATCAGACACC
This sequence comes from Deltaproteobacteria bacterium HGW-Deltaproteobacteria-6, assembly GCA_002840435.1. Taxonomy (NCBI): domain Bacteria; class Deltaproteobacteria; species Deltaproteobacteria bacterium HGW-Deltaproteobacteria-6. The sequence goes on along the minus strand of PHAT01000005.1, from coordinate 261,598 downwards.
GGCACAGGGTGAAAGTCACCTGGATATCCTGAAGAAGCGTTACGCTAAGGGTGAAATCACAAAAGAAGACTATGACCGGATGAAGCACGATCTGGATACATAATTTATCCCAACGGCAAATACGAAATTCGTTATTTATCGTGCCAATATGCAGAAATGCTCTGGAGGAAGGTATGCAATGATAGGATTTATTTGCCGGCTGTTTTGTGTATCCATAAACTTCTCTTGTAAATGTGCCGCAAGATGGTTGTGTTCCGCATCAACATTTGGATTGCATTCACAAATAACATGAGGTAATATTTCAATAAATACATTTTTCCCAAAATTTAAACTTAATTATCAGTCTATCTACAAGGAGGTCGTGAATGAATTTTAAGATCATTCTTCTGATTATTATGGCCTGTCTTGTCGTACTTTTTGTAACACAAAATGTGTCCGCTGTTACTGTCAGCTTCTTTTTCTGGTCGATTTCCCTGTCTCTCGCGCTGCTGATTTTTTTTGCGCTGGCCATCGGTTTTGTTCTTGGGTGGTTTCTGCATAGCTATATCGCTTATCAAAAAATAAAAAAAGAAGTCGCCGACACTCAGGCTGAGATGCGTTTAAAGAAATAATGATACGGAATAGCGGTCCTTCCTACTCCGCAGTATTTTTTTTCCGTCCCAACATTACCAGGTGGTCATCTTCCGATCGTCATCCCATTAAGTCCGATCCTGATAATGAATTTTAACAGTGCTTCCCCAGGTCCATTAGCGCAAGGAAAGAGAATGAATTATGAAGCAGAGGAGGATAAGCTGTGCAACAAAACAGAAATATCAAATTTTTAGTGGTCGCCCACATCATGGCAGGCAGAGTTGCTGGGTTTGCTTATGACATGTCTAAAAGCAAGGCAGAAAGTTCACCTTGGCCGGAAATGGTGTTTCGTTTTCTGAAGAAGAAATTGGTGTCCAGTTGAGTGCTGTTCTGGGTGACGTAATAAAATAGTATTTGCAGAAGGTAAAACTTTAGCACAAAAGATAAAGGAAACTATGACCCCGAAATAATGATGAAATTAGAATGGAAGAGATTATCAAAATATATGACTCAACATGGAAACGGGAATAGGTCCGGAATGAAGGGAAAACGGTTAAGCTGGCCAATAGAAGAACAGCTTGCAGAAGCTGGCATGGGAAATTGCTGGTTCGCAGAGGGAATAGTTCTTCCAAAAGATCGGCAAGGTCCGAACAATCTCAGCAGGTGATCCTGCCATCGCGATTGATCAAAACGACCATCGGCACGCCAACGATACCGACCTTGCGAGAGACTTCGCCGTCCTTATCGAGAAGCGTTGGATATAGAATGTCATGTCCCTTTGCAAATCCCTCCGCCTTTTCTCCCGGTTCCATGACCTCGATATTGAAAATAACTAAGCCCTTCGACTTATAAAGGGAATAGCTTTCCTTCATGTGAGGAATCATTTTCCAAGTGCCGCGAATCCAGGCAGTCATGAATAACAAAGTAATAGGATTCAACTTGTAGTCACTAAACTTGACCTTATGACCATTCAAATCCTCTAAGAGGAAATTAGGTGCCTGATCGCCCGCTCTAATATTGTCGATCTCCTCACCCCGCGTTAGGTTAGAAAATGTCAAGATATTTCAAGGCATATGTCGGAGCCTGTGGAGGCAAAGTTTTCTCGTATTCGCTAAAGTGAAAATTCTTGAGGTTGCTGTTAGGAATGAGGTAATACTCCTCAAATTAATAATATCTATCTATGTCTTGCTTCCTTTGGATCGTTCAGCGCTTGTTTTTCTAACCGGATAATTTATTTCTACTGAACGTATTAATTTAGGAGGTGTTTTCTGTGCGCCAAATATTTTCACAAGATTCTTCATGCTTTTATTAATGTCCTTCAGATTCATGATGGGTAATTCCTCCAACCCCGCCACAAGTAAGCCTTGTGCTACTTGCGGGGCAGATTTTACAAGCAATTGACCTGCTGGAGTTAATTCTACCCGCACGACCCGCCGGTCTTCCTTGGCGCGTGTTCTTCTAACCAGCTTACGCGTTTCAAGACGATCGATAATCCCGCCAACTGTTGTGGGATGAAGATAAAGGCGGCGGGAAAGATCGGAGAGGTTGATCGGCGCATTTTCGCAGATAACTTTTATCGTCCAAAGTTGCGGGCCCGTCAAGCCGGTATCCTTCTCCACTTTTTTTGATTGTTCATTCAATATCTGGAACACTCTTCGCAAATTATCAATGATGTCTGTAATTACAACGGATTTGTCGGTCATTTTATAATCTCACGTTTTAAAAGTTGATTTTTAATCAATGTTATTATAATAGGTGTACCTATTATTTGCATACAATTTCTTCTTTGCTGCCATGCCTAGCATATCAGCAAACAATATGCCAATAATAAATATGTATTTTACGGGTGATACATCATGGACATCCAAAATAAGATTATTTTCACCGTTATTATTTTTTGCGTTTTTTTTTATTCATTCATATCAGCCGCACAGGATCCCATACCTGATCTCAAAGGCAAATGGAGTGGTGTATCTTATTTATCCGCCGATTCGAAGAAATTCCATACATCAAAAAACATTATTAGGCTGAACATATTGAAACAATCAGGTCTTCAATTCAGTGGAAACATTGAACTGCAGGATGATGAAGTAACACGGATACGCAATTTTTCCGGTTTTCTTAATGAACGGGAAGGTTACCTTTGGTACTTCGGCATAGTGATACAAGATAGTGATCTAAATATCGGCTACCTTTTAACGAAAAATTTCATGAAGATTCATTTGAAAAATTTTTATTCTGATTTCGAAATTATAGTAGGCAGACTCAAGAGAGAAAAACCGCTTGCAGATTAAAACTGGTGCGGAGCCAGAGGTTACAATGTGTTCCTCCTTTCAAAGTGTTCACTTTTTATCCTCCCTCCGCACCTTTATTTTTGTAAAAGGTGCGGGAATTAATCATTGATCTTGGATTTTCGTGCGCTGATGTAGAGCCAGGTAAGGCCAACGATCGCGGCCATCACCGATGCCATGATAATGCCAAGTCTCGCCGCTTCAAAGAACATCGGGCTCGTGGCAAAAGCCAATTGCGCGATAAAGAGGGACATTGTAAAGCCAATCCCCCCGAGCCAGGCCGCGCCCAAGATATGACGCCATTGGACGCCACGGGGTAGTCTTGCTAAACCAAGTTTTACGGCCAGCCAAGCAAAACTGGATATTCCGATAAATTTCCCCAAAACTAAACCAAGCATCACCCCCAACGTTACAGGCTGAACGATAACCTCCCGGAAAGGCAAGGCCAGCAGATCCAGTCCGGCATTCGCCATGGCAAACAGCGGGATCACTCCGAAAGTAACCCAGGGGGCAAGGTGATGCTCCATACGTTGCTGCGGCGACTGTACGGCGGAGGATGCTTTTTCGAGGCTCTCAGCAACAGCATACATGTTATTAATTTCCAACGGCATGTTGGGGTCGTCAAGATTGACGGCTGATGAGTGGAAGGCATTACTCATTTTATTCAGATGTTCGTCAAATTGTTGCGGGGTATAAACCGGCCGTGCGGGGATAGCGAAAGCCAGAATCACACCGGCCAAGGTGGCGTGTACTCCCGATTTCAAGAAGGCCAGCCAAAGCAAAATACCCAGGATCGCATAAGGCAGGGTGTGGCGGATGCCTCCCCGGTTGCAAAGAAACAGAATACACAGTAGTCCAAATGCTGCGCCCAGAAGTTTCATATCAATGGTCTGCGTATAAAAGAGAGCAATAACCAGCACCGCACCCAAATCGTCCGCAATGGCCAAAGCGGTCAAAAAAATAATGAGATTTCTGTGGATGCGCCATGCGAGAAGAACAAGGATGCCCACGGAAAAGGCAATGTCCGTGGCCATCGGTACGCCCCAGCCCACTGAAGCCGGACCGGAAGGATTGAACAAGAAGTAGATGAGTGCCGGCACCAACATACCTCCCATTGCTCCCGCAACCGGAAGGGCAGCATTGCGCAGTGCGGCAAGCTCACCGACCATTATTTCACGCTTCAATTCGAGACCAACGAGCAAAAAGAACAGGGCCATCAAACCTTCATTCACCCAAGCATGAAGCGACATTTCCATATTGTGAGAGCCTATCCCAATGCGGATGGGCATCTCCCACAAATGTCTATAAGCATCACCCAAAGGTGAACTAGCCACAATCAAGGTCAGCAGGGTCATGCCCATGAGTACAATTCCGCCCGCAGTGGTTTGCCGAAGAAACCGCTCAAATGGACCGATAATTTTCCCGAACAGGGGTTCGAGTGGATAATAATGCTCTGTCATGAAACTCTATCCTTACAAACATGAATCTTGAATTTTATAAATTTTTAATCGAGCCAATTCTAATCTTTTTTCTTGAATCCGCCAATATTCTTTAGACGATTAACAATTCCCATGGGAATTGTTGGCCACAGCCGGAAAATGGCAATTACGCTAATAGCTGCAATAAGCAGCTATTCTCGATGTTGAAATGTATCTGCATCTTGGATATCCATAAAAATGGCCGCCAACTGATTATCATCAATCAGATGGCGGCCCGACCATCAATAAATCCTCCATAAGTCTTTTTGAGCTTATGAACCCGTTATGTGTTTATGAACTCCAACATAATACATTCAAGTGGTAGAAAGATCCTTTTTCCCGATATCCACCATAGATTGGTTGAGACTCTATTTGTCTTTATCATTATATCTCTAGCGAAACCGGGAAAGAACTGACTGCTCATATACTGTGCATGTCATGAAAATGCAAGCATTACCGGTAAAATACATAATCTTATTCAACATTTTATCGGGCAATTCGATGACCATTATTACCTTGACACACGAGATCTTTGTGGCGCATAAATTGTCTTAAAAAAATACCTTATCAAGGTATTAAGGCAGCCTCCTGAAGGCAGTATTCAATGCAGATGTTTTTCGCCGCTTTTCTGGCGGAATGATGTTGTTTCAAACTTTTTCACTATCAATGAAAGGAGTTGTGCATGCCAATTTTCGTGACACTTTTGCTAAGTCTGCTCATATCATTCTCCTGCCTTGCACAGGGGCCGGTTCTGGGTTACCAATGTCCCAATAAGATTGAATGCAGGCAGAGGCTCTACGACAACTATGGCAATACCTCTGAACAGACTATCGGGACACTTGAAGCCAAATGCTGCTACAAGTTTCCCACAGGCTGTCGCCCGTGGCACTGTGATGAGGACACAACCGACAATGCCCACTGGCAGTTTAAGTGTAACAATAAATTTCAGGAGTGTCTGGATAACCATCACGGATACACGGACATTTCCTGCACTCCACATTACAAATCCTATTAATAATTTGGGGTTGCACAGTGAAGCCGCGCGAAAACGCCTGAATGTTTGCCCGGGAGGGCATCTGTACCAGTACCATACTGAATGTGCTGCAATTGAAGACATTAAGTTGGTGTTGAAAGTCGTTTATCAGAAAAAATCAGATGAAACTGCTGGTGTTATCTCCTGACCAAAAGGTGTCCTTTTTTCATTGAGCGAGATCGTTTTTTATAGAACACCACGGTATCGGAGACCTATTTCCTTGACGGTCCGGATCATGTTCAAGGCATTCCCCGGTTGACAACCAGCACTTTATTTACTTTTTTTTACAAAGCCCGTCCCTCCCTCATTTCTTTGATGGTCAGGGCCTGTACAGAACAGGAAAGTTAAGGCGATATTTACCACGATTTCTGCCGATTCGTTTCCTGCATGAAGTTCTGGCGGATTTTTTCAGATGTTTATGCTATCTTTTCCGCATAAAGTATCGTTCAAAATAATTTTTGGCAGAACGCCTGCACATATCTCAAGGATTGCTTATGCCTAATAGAATAACCGGACTTGGCTCAGACTTCAGCAGTAAGATAATCAACACGGATCAGGTCTTGGATAAAATAAAGCCGGGACAGAAGATTTTCGTATCGAGCGGCGTGGCGGCGCCGGGGAAGGTTCTGGCGGCCATTGCCGGATCCGAGGCACGCAACATCCGCGATCTGGAAATCATTCAGCTCATTACGCTGGGCAACTATCTGACGGCTCAAAAAGATTACCGGCAATACCGCTTAAAGACATTCAATATCGGCGAGAGCATCAGCAAGGAAATCGCCGAAGGCAAAGTCGATTTTATTCCCGCCAACCTGATGGAACTGCCGTACATTTTTTTAAGCGGGGCGGTGGCGGTGGATGTGGCGATCATTCAAACATCCATGCCCGGGGAAAATGGTTTTGTTTCTCTGGGTGTCTCAATTGACGTGGCCAATGTTGTCATTAAACAGGCGTCGCTGGTCATTGCCGAAGTTAATCCGAACATGCCGGTTACTCTGGGGGAAACATTTCTGCATATCAGCAGTTTCGACTATGTGGTCGAAAGCGATTTGCCTTTGATTGAGCGGGAAAACAAACCCTATGATGCCATCGTGGACCGGATCGGCTGGAATATCTCCAATCTGATCGAGGACGGCGCAACCGTGGTGCTGCATGTCGGTAAAATTTTTACCGCGGTGGCCGATCATTTGAAGGGCAAAAAAAACCTGGGCATTGTGACGCACGTTATTTCCGACTGGGTCATTGACCTGATTAATTCCGGCGCCATTTCGCTGGATCGCAGCCGTTATAACGGAGGGCTTGTAACCGCCAGTTATTGTTACGGCAGCCGCGCCTTGTATGAGTATGTCGATCGCAACCCCGTCTTTGAGTTTTATCCGATAGCCCGGCTCAGCAATCCCTTTGTCGTGCGGCGGATCAAAAGTCTGATCAGCATCATGAACGTCAAAAAAATCGATATCTCCGGCGAGTCGGTCATCTTCCATTCCGGCGACAATCTTCTGACCGGTTATGAAAGCAAACTGAATTTCGCCGTCGCCGCGACCATTTCCAAAAGAGGCAAAGCAATTGTGGCGCTTAATTCCGTGGACAAGCAGGGTCGAAGCAATATTGTTATCAAGCACGATTGCGATATTGACAATCCGCACAGCACACTGGGCGTGGTGAAATACATTGCCACCGAATACGGTGTCGCAAATCTTTTCGGAAAATCCATCCGGGAGCGTGTGATTGCGATGATCGACATTGCCCATCCCGATCATCGGGAAGATTTGCTGGCGCAGGCCAAAGCGCTCAATTATGTTTATGCCGATCAGATTTATGTCGCCCGACATGCCGCCAATTACCCGGCGGGGCTGGAAACACGTAAGTCTCTGCGCGACGGTCTGGAAATCAAAATCCGTCCGATCAAGCCGTCTGATGAAGATATGATGCGCCGGCTGTTTTACAATTTTTCCGATGAATCAAAATATTTCCGTTATTTTGCCTCAAAGCCCGTTATGCCCCACAAGGAAATGCAAAGTTACGTCAGTATTGATTACGAAACCATTTTGTCCGTTGTTGCTATTGTGGAAAAGGGGCGAAACGAGAGAATTATCGGGGAAGCGCGTTATGCTTACGATAAAAATGCTGATGCGTATGAAGTCGCCTTTATCGTCGATGAGGAATTTCAGGGAAAAGGCATTGCCTCCTTCATGTTCAACTATCTGGTCAAGATCGCGCGCGACCGGGGCATTAGCTGTTTTATCGCGTATGTGCTGCCGCGCAATGAGGCCATGCTAAAAGTTTTTGAAAAAGCAAAGATCGAAACCACCCGGTCTTACGATTCGGATGCGCTGGCTTTGAGCTTTAATCTGGCAGCGCAGAATAATGCAAGTGAAGTTGCGGCAGGGCAGGATCATAAAGGCAAAGCTCCGAGCCATGTGTGATCTCAAGTTACCTTGCGCCGCCTCGTGCCACCTCGCGCCACCTTCAGGTGGTCAGGTAGTCAGGTGGGTCAGGTGGGTCAGGTGGTCAGACCCGTCAGATTTTTTAGAATTGAAAATGATTGAGGAGACAATGCTATGTCACCGCAAAAAAAACCGGCAGCAAGACCTGCAGCCGGGAAGGTTGTCAGAAAAGTTTCCGGGAAAGCTTCTGGAAAAACCACCGGGAAATCATCCCCCAAATCTCTGAAGAAATTATCACCAAAGCCCCTGAAGCAGGCGCTGAAGAAACCTTCTCCGTCTAAAGATTCGGGCGGCCGGATGGAGGAAATGATCAATTCCATCGGAGCCGGAATATACATGATACAGAAAGGCAAGTTTGTCTATGTCAGCTCCATCTATGAGAAACTTACCGGTTATGCGGCAGCTGATCTGACCGGCAAAAATTTTCTCGATCATGTCCACCCGGATGATCGGGCATTGATCAAAAAAAACGCAGCACGCAATTTGAAAAAGAAAAATCCGGATACTTACGAATACAGATTCGTTAGGAAAAATGGCGACATCATGTGGGTTTTGGAAACGATCAGCTCCGGCATTCATCAGGGAGCGCAAGCCTTACTTGGAAGCATCATGGATATTACCCGGTATAAGCAGACCGAGGACGCAATCGGTCTGAAAGAAGAACGATACCACACGCTTCTGGAGGAAACAGAAGAGAACTATTACGAAATCGATCTGAAAGGAAACTTTGCGTTTGTCAATGATGCAATGGCCCGCCATATGGGCTATTCCAGAGAGGAGCTGATCGGCATGAACTACCGGCAATACTGCGATGCGGAGACGGCTCAAAAAATGCTGGAACTTTACACTCATGTTTACCAAAGCGGAAAACCCTTTATGGGTATCGAGGTGCCCTTCATCATCAAAGGCGGCGCAATACGATTTGTCGAAATTTCAGGGGCGCCGATCCGGGATAAACAAGGCAAGCCGGCTGGTTTTCGGGGGGTGTCACGGGATATTACCGAACGCAAACGCATGGAGGAGAACCTGCGGGTCAGCGAAGAACGATATCGCACGATTCTTGAAGATATGGATGAAGGATATTTCGAAGTGGATCTTCGTGGCAGTTTTACCTTTGTTAATGATGCGGAATGCCGGGATCTGGGATATTCACGCGAAGAACTGATCGGTATAAACTACCGGCAATATTGCGGCGATGAAGAAGCAGCAAAAGGGCTATTCGAGCAATTTAATACGATTTACAAGACAGGATGCCCGTCTCGAGGAATTTCGTGGGAGTTTATATCCAAGGACGGCAAACGGCATTTCAACGAGGTGTCGGCGTCGCTAATCCGAGACGCAAAGGGGAAGCCGGTTGGTTTTCGGGGCATTTCACGGGACATTACGAAGCGCAAACAGGAAGAGGAAGAGCGAAAACAGGATGCCGAGCGATACCGCACAATTCTGGAGGAAATCAACGAAGGTTGTTCGGAGTTCGATTTGACCGGAACCTGGACCTTTACAAATGAGGCGGCGGCGAACATTCTCGGTTACACACCGGCAGAATTAATCGGTAAAAATTACAAGGAAGTAACCGATGAAGATTCCGGACGAAAACTGTTCCATGCTTTCAATGGCCTTTATCAAACAGGAAGACCTTTCAGGGGATTGGAAGCTGAATTCCTGACCAAACAAGGCATCCGGCGGGTGAACGAAATTTCCGGCGCCCTGCTCCGGGATGAAAAAGGGCAACCGGTTGGATTCCGCGCCCTGGCCCGGGACATCACGGAACGCAAGTGGGCGGAAGACGCGCTGCTCCAGAGTGAGGCCAGATATTTCAGCATTATTGAAAGCATCGGTGATGCCTACTTTGAAACGGATCTCACCGGTATGACCACCTTTGTTAATGACAGAGCCTGCGAAGATCTGGGTTATACCCGTGAAGAACTGCTGCACATGTCCAATCGTGATCTGCAGGATGAAGCCTCGGCGCAGGAAACGTATGCCGTTTTTAACGAAGTTTATGAAACAGGCCGCCCGTTCAGGGAATTTCAATACAAGGTGAATCGCAAAGACGGTACGACGGCCATTTTTGAAATGGCCGTATCCCTGATGAGAGATGCTGACGGTAAACCAATAGGCTTTAGAGGTCTGAGCCGGGACATTACCGAACGCAAAAAAATGGAAGACGCTCTTAAAGCCAGCGAAGCCCGGGCCCGGACACTGATTGCCACTATTCCGGATCCCTATGTTGAAAGGGATCTGCAGGGTAAGGCTGTCTACGTCAACGATGCCTATGTAAAGTTATCAGGTTACAACAGCGAAGAACTGCGCAATATGCCGTATAGTGGATATCTCGATGCTAAAAATGCCGAAATAGTATCCAATACCTATCAGACCGTTTTGCAGACAGGTCTGATGATGAAAAATGTCGAGATAGACATCATCACCAAGAAGAGAGAAACGCGGCGGGTGAATCTGTCCGCAAGTCTCATTCTGGATTCTCAGGGCAATCCCACAGGATTTCAATCCATTATTCGCGATATAACGGACGTAAAGAAAGCGCAGGAGCTTATCAAACAGTCCGAGCAGTCCCTGCGGGAATATTCCGAAACTTTGGAATCGCGTGTCAAGCAACGCACGGCTGAACTGGAGAAGGCAAAGATTGCGGCGGAAGCGGCCAACCGGGCCAAATCGGATTTTATGGCCAATATCAGTCATGAATTTCAGACACCGCTCAATGCGGTTATTGGCTTTACCAAAGTGCTGCAAGACCGGATGTTTGGCGAACTGAGTGAAAAGCAGGAAGAATTCGTCCGCTTCATTGCCGAGGCGGGGGCAAGTCTCAGCAGAATCATTACGGAAATACTGGATGCGTCCCATGCGTCGTCGGGAACGATAAAACTGAACTTCTCATCGGTTTCGATTGTGAATGCGTTGTCGCAAACGACCCGCCTGCTAGCCCTGCAAATCGAAGAAAAGAAGCAAATTCTGACGGTGGATGTGGATCTGGATGCTGATGTTTCCATCGAGGCGGATGAGCAGAAGATTCAACAAGCCCTTTTTCACCTGATGAGCAACGCTGTAAAATATACCGATGAAGGCGGAAAAATTGATATCAAAGCGGCCAGAACCAGCCATCCGGTTTCCCGGCAAGAGTGTGTCAGTATCGCCATTGCGGATACGGGTATCGGAATTAAGGCGGAAGATATGTCCAAGCTCTTTCAGGCGTTCGTTACGCTGGAATCGCCCTATTCCAAGACGGGAGCCGGCATCGGTGTCGGTTTGTCTCTGACCAAGCAACTGGTGGAACTCCACGGCGGAACGGTCAGCGTTGAAAGTAAATTTGGACAAGGCAGCTGCTTTACAGTCTTTCTGCCTCTGCGGCAACAACAGGCAGGGTCGCCGGAGTAATCATGTTGGCTATGAGTTCAACCGATGCTTACGCAATGAATATGAGGCAGTCACAAATCCTGTGCGTCGACAGCGACGTGGCGGGACTGGTCCTGCTGGACGCGATTCTCACGCCGCGCGGTTATGATGTGATTCGCGTCAATACCGGCCAGCAGGCGCTGGAAGTTCTCGAACGACAAACTGTCGATTTAATCCTTTTGGGGGTCATTTTGCCCGGGACGGATGGGTTTGCCATCTGTGCGCAAATTCGGGCTGATGAACGCTTCCGGGACATTCCCGTTGTGATGATGTCCGCCCTGAAGTCGCGTGAAGATCTTATCCGGGGAATTGAAGCCGGCGCTGATCATTATTTGTTCAAACCGCTGGACCATGAAGAGATGTTGGCCCGCATTAAAATGCTTCTGAAACAAAAAAATATCCGCGACAGCGTCAACAATGCTTACCATGAGATGAATAAGCTGACGGCGTTGAGCAGGGAAATGATCGAGACCTTCGATGCGTCGCACTTTGATTTACAGACGAATATTGACCGGGTTGTCAAGCTGCTGGTGGGAAAGACAACGAATTTGTCCAACAAACCGCGGTCGGTGCTTGTAGGCGTTATGGTGGAAAATCAAATCTGGCAGTGGTTTCATTATGAGTACGCTTTTCAGGAATTAAACCGGGTGAAACTGGATTTCAATCTGCTTGCCGGCATTCCGCTCCCGGAAAAAAACAAATCCAAAATATTTTTACTGGCAGGTCATCAAATGATGCCGGAGGCCATGCTGCTGATAAAAAATTTCCAGGCCAGAAATATGTCCGTGGAGAACGGCATTGGTTATTTAAGTCATGAACTGTGCATTCTGGCTGTTAATTACGGACAGGAAATCAACGACTCTAATATTTATTTTCTGCAGCAGGTTGTTGTCCAGAACTATTTTCTCCATTCTCTTTCGCATCAGCATCAGGAAGTGGTGAGAGCTTTTGATTATACGGTTTATGCGCTGGCCCGCGCCGCCGAAGCCCATGACGACGATACGGGCAATCATATCTACCGGGTCGGTGATTACTGCGGCATCCTTGCCGAACGTCTCGGCATGAAGGATGATTTTGTTCATGCCATCAGCATCCAGGCAACCCTTCACGATGTCGGTAAAATTTATGTTCCTTCATACATTCTGAAGAAAACCGAAGCCCGCAGCGCTGAGGAATGGATTGAATTCAGAAAGCATACCCTCTGGGGAGCGAAAATTATCGGCGGCAATCCGCATTTACTGATTGCACAATCAATCGCCCTGAATCACCATGAAAAATGGGACGGCAGCGGCTACCCGAGGGGGCTGAAGGGCGATGCCATTCCCATCGAAGCGCGAATCGCCGCCTTTGCCGACCAGTATGATACGCTGCGTACCGGACGGAATCAAAAAGCGTCCGTTGACCATGCCACGGCCACCAAAATCCTCAATCATGGTGATGCGCGCATCAAGCCTCAGCATTTTGATCCCCGGATCCTCAAAGCCTACCGCGAGACAGCCTTTCTTTTTGAGGAAGTTTATGAAAGACGCAAAGGCTAAGACCATCCGGCCACGGAACAAATCACTCTTGCCTTAACGCCTCAATTATGAAATACTTCCCGGGATTTTAATGCATTAGTCAATCACCACGGACTTTTGAGCCTTAAAGTATCGTGGAAATAACATAAACAGTATCAATATATTGAGATCGAGGAGGTAGCAGTATTATGTCAAATGCAGTTATTGTCAACGGTGTGCGCACCGCGGTTGGAGCCTTCGGCGGCTCCCTGAAAGACGTTTCCGCTAAAGATTTGGGAGCGCTCGTCATTCGTGAAACTTTAATCAAAGCCGGGTTTAAACCGGCCCTGCCGGCTCACGCCAAAGAAGATGCGCCGGATAGCGCAAAGAACGAAGGTCTTTCCTCTATCGAACAGCAGTATTACAAGTGGGACGATAATCTCAAGGAAATCGCTGTGGATGAAGTCATCATCGGCAACGTCATCGGGGCGGGACAGGGCCAGAACGTGGGCCGCCAGGCCATGATTCGCGCCGGTCTTCCCAAGGAAACGACGGCCTTCACCATCAACAAGGTGTGCGCCTCCGGCATGAAGGCCATTGCCCTTGCCGCGGCCGGCATCAAGGCGGGTGACAGCGAAGTCGTGATCGCGGGCGGTATGGAAAACATGAGCGATGTTCCGATCGGTCTGCCCAAGGCCCGCTGGGGGCACCGGATGGATATGCCTTTCGGCAAAACGGTCGATCTGATGGTGTTTGACGCTCTTTATGAAATCTTTTATGGCTACCACATGGGCATCACAGCAGAAAACATCGCCGCGCGCTATGGCATCACCCGCGAGGAACAGGATAAACTGAGCGTGGAGAGCCACGCCCGCGCCCGCAACGCCATGAAAAATGGCCTCTTGAAAGATGAAATTGTTCCGGTTGCCATCCCGCAAAAGAAGGGCAACCCGATTATTTTTGATACGGATGAACGCCCCATGGACACCAGCATGGAGAAACTGGCCAAGTTGAACACAGCCTTCAAGAAGGACGGCACGGTTACGGCCGGCAACGCCTCCGGCATCAACGATGCGGCAGCGGCCCTGCTGATCATGAGCGAAGAAAAAGCCAAACAGCTGGGCTTGAAACCTCTGGCGCGGATTAAAGGTTATGCGTCCGGCGGCGTCGATCCTGCTTACATGGGATTGGGGCCTGTTCCCGCGGTGCGCAAATTGCTCAGACTCACCGGGACGTCGATTAAGGATTACGGCCTGTTTGAACTCAATGAAGCGTTTGCCGCTCAGGCCATTGCCTGCCTGCGCGAACTGAACATTCCCTGGGATGTCACCAACGTCAATGGCTCGGCCATTTCCATCGGCCATCCGGTTGGCTGCTCCGGTGCGCGTATAGTGCTTGCGCTGGCCAATGAAATGAAACGTCGCAATGTGGGCCTGGGACTGGCCTCTTTGTGCATCGGCGGCGGTCAGGGAATGGCCATTGCCATTGAAGCCGTTTAAATAATTCTTGTTCTTCATGACCCCCGCAGGCGACTGCGGGGGATTTTTTTGCTTATTTTCCCGGGGAGCGGAAGGTATTCTGATGCCGCATCAAACAGTCAACGGAATCAAAATTTATTATGAAGAGCAGGGAAAGGGCGAACCGCTGATGCTCATCAATGGCCTGGCTTTTCCCATGGATTTATGGTTCGCGCAAATTCAGGAACTGGCCAAAGATTTTCGGGTGATTGCATTGGATAACCGGGGCATCGGTCAAAGCGACAAACCGGACGGGGAATACTCGATTTCCTTAATGGCCTCTGATGCGGTGGAATTGCAGAAAGCGCTGGGCATTGAAAATGCCCATGTGGCGGGGCTTTCCATGGGCGGTTTTATTTCCCAGGAGATCGCTCGGTCTTATCCTGACAGGGTTAACCGCCTGATTCTGATTGCAACAAGCATGGGCGGCGCCCGGTCTCTGGAACTGGGTAAACCTTTCTGGGTGAAGACGGCCGTGGCCATAGCCGGTAAACCAGCCGAACAGGTTTATCGTACGGATTTGACTCTGATGACGGCGCCGGGATTTGCTGAGAAATGCCCGGATATTCTGGATCAGGCCGTCGCTTTACGGATGAAGAATCCGCAGCCGCTAAAAGCCTTTATGCGGCAGTTCGCCGCCTGCAACGCATTTGACAATAACAGCCGGGCTCAGAATATCACACAGCCGACGATGATCATTTTAGGCAAGGATGATCCGATTTTTCCGATACCGCTTGCGGAAGATTTCCGATGGACGCTGCCCAAAGCAAAGATGATCATTTACGAAAATTGCGGCCACGCGATTCTTCTGGAAAAAGCCGGCCAACTGTCCCACGATATGCGGGAGTTTTTAAAAGGGCGGTTAGACTGACGCCCTGATAGCCTAAAGGTTACACGAGGGGGCGCGAGGCCGAAGGTCTGTTTTGCTGTGCCACCTTTATGGGCGGTGGGCCTTCAGCCTTATTCCCTGATTTTTGCAATTACCCTGGCCAGGTTTTTCTTGTATTCAAAATTGCCCAGTCTGGCGATCATGATCCGCTGCGCCTGCGGCGAGCCCGCTCCGTGCATGGACTCCGTGCGATACCCCACCGCGCCGGTGCCCAGCGTGAGATTCTCTATGAGCCTGAGCACCCGCATGCGGGCTTCCGTTGAAACATCCGGTATGCCCTGGAAGTATTTGTCGATATAACGGCCGATTTCCGGATGCCGGAAATCTTTTTCGGACGGCATCGTCACCATCAGGCCGCCCGCGATATCTTCAGCGTGCCTCGCGATGTCATAGGTGAAGCGGGTGACATTGTGTTTGCAGACGTTGGCCAGCATCTGGTCGATCTGATAAGCTCCCGAAGGCGTCTGCCAGCCTTCCGTCGAGCAGGCGAGCGCGCTTGAATAAATGGTTTCATTCAAATGCGTCATTTCGACAAGTTTGTCCTTCACGTGCGAAGCTTTCGCGATGCCGCAGTAATCGGCGGAAAGCGCAGTCGCTCCGATGAGGACATCTCCGACGCCCACTTTGCAGGCATAGGAAGGCCGGTGATGGCCGGAAAAGCGTTCCACCATCATTCCGACAAATTCCGTTTCGCCGTTCATGAAGATGCGCTCGTTGGGAATAAAAACATTATCAAAAATCACCAGCGCTTCATGGCCGCCGAACCGGCTGTTGCCGACGTCCATTTCCGTGCCTTCCATTTTGCGCGTGTCGCAGGATTGCCTGCCGAAAATCATGACGATGCCCGGCGCGTCCGTCGGTACCGCAAAACTTACCGCATAGTCCCTGTCTTTTTCCTGCATGGCGATGGTCGGCATGACGAGAATTTCATGAGAGTTGACAATGCCGGTCTGATGGGCTTTTGCGCCTCGCACCACAATGCCGTCCGGCCGCCGCTCCACGACGTGCAGGTAAAGGTCCGGATCTTTTTGCTGATGGGGTGCAAGCGATCGATCACCCTTCGGGTCGGTCATCGCGCCGTCCACGACGAGGTTTTCCTCCTGGACGTACAGCAGAAATTTTTTGAATTTTTCATGATAAGATGTGCCGAATTTCCCGTCCATTTCAAAGGATGTGCTGTAGACGGCATTCATCGCGTCCATGCCCACACAACGCTGAAAGCAGCAGGAGGTTTTCTGCCCCAGAATTCGCTGGCGGCGCACTTTTTTAACAAGGTCTTCCGTACTGGAAAAAATGTGTGTAAAGCGGTTGATTTTCTTTCCCGTCAGGTGCGAGGTTGCCGTCATTAAATCTTCGTACTGCGAATCAAGGGCCAGCTCGTAGGTAAAGGACACGGCATTCATCGAAGGGATAATGATCGGATGATCCACGGGTGACGCGATCTTTTCCCCGAACATCCAGAGATTTAATTTCAGCCGTCGCAAACTTTCAATGTAATCCTGCCTGGTTTTAATGGTCATGAAAAATTCTCCTTTTTTGATTGAACGGTAAAATGAGCGGTTACTCGTGCTGAAGATGTGCCGGGAAACCATCATTGTGAAATGCGTTCTTGATGATTTATGGTATCATCAGTAAATTAATCAGAAGCAGGCGTCTGTCAAGATACTTGTCAAATGAAATGATATTTGTCATAGTAGTCAAGGAAAGGATGCGGAACATGGGAATGACGAAAATCAAAACGGTTACGCCTGACGAAGCGGTGCGGGTGATTAAATCAGGCAATCATATTCATCTCAGCAGTGTCGCCAGTTCCCCGCAGTGTCTGGTTGCCGCCATGTGCCGGCGCGGACGGGCCGATGAATTGCGGAATGTTCATATTCATCATCTGCATACGGAAGGTCCGGCCCCTTACGCAGATCCGGAGTTTGAAGGCATTTTTCAACTGGAATCTTTCTTTGTCGGCCCTAATGTCCGCACGCAGACTCAGCAGGGATATGCCGATTACATCCCGGTGTTTTTAGGGGAAACCCAGCGACTTTACCGTGAAGGTCATCTGCCCTGCCATGTGGTCATGCTGCAGGTCTGCCCGCCGGACGAACAGGGTTATGTGTCTCTGGGGACGTCGGTGGATGCGACGCTGGCCGCCATGGAAATCGCTGAAACCGTCATTGCCGTCATTAATCCGCATGTTCCCCGCACATTCGGTGATGCGCTTATTTCCATCGATAAAATCAATATTTTTGTTGAAGATGATATCCCGCTGGAGACGGTCCATTTTGCGAAGCCCGATCCCATAGAAGCGGCCATCGGCAGGCATTGCGCGGCGCTTATCGAAGACGGCGCCACTTTGCAGATGGGCATCGGCGCGATTCCCAATGCGGTGCTTTCCCAGCTTGCCTCGCACAAAAATCTGGGCATTCACACGGAAATGTTCGCCGACGGCGTGATTCCACTTGTGGAAAAAGGTGTGATCAACGGCGCCAACAAGGCGATTGATCAGGGAAAGATGGTGGCAACATTCCTGCTGGGTTCAAAAAATTTATATGATTACACGCATCGGAATGCCCGGGTGCTGATGATGGATGTCGGTTACACCAATGATCCTTTCGTCATTGCGCAAAACCCGAAGGTGACAGCCATAAATTCCGCGCTGCAAATTGATCTGACCGGCCAGATCTGCGCCGACTCCCTGGGATCAAAATTTTACTCCGGCGTGGGCGGACAGATTGACTTTTTTTATGGCGCCTCCCGTTCCCGGGGTGGCAAGGCGATTGTTGCCATGCCTTCGGTAACGGACAAAGGGATCAGCAAAATCGCCCCCGTATTGCTGCCCGGCGCGGGCGTGGTGACCACGCGTGCTCATGTGCGCTGGCTGGTCACGGAATTCGGCGCCGTGGATCTTTACGGCCGATCCCTGCAGGAACGGGCGCGGCTGATCATCTCCGTTGCGCACCCGGAACATCAGGAAGGGCTGGATCAGGCTGCATTTGAACGTTTCGGTTCACATTATCATTTTGTAAAGAAATAATGGCCGGGATTTTCCTGGCTGGTAAAAGAGCTTTTGGATTAAGGCTCAATGGTCAATTGGAAATCATTCCGTTCTTTTTTTAACGATCTGAGCAGCTTCATGATTCTGCCATAGTCTCTGCCCATCCACTTCTTTGATTCATCGGCATTCTTCCAGATGATTTCGAAAGGACCCTGGAGATCGGTGGAAAGAATATCCCAAAGCGCGTCAAGATTGCGGCCAAAGTGGCGGGGCAGCGGGAGCGCAAAGGCCAGTTGTTCATAAAGATCATCGAGTGAACGGATGGCCAGACCGTTCAAAGTGCACCGTTTTACCGGCATGGTGGTACCTCCGTAAACGTTTGGTAGTGATTCACGGTGACAAATCGCATGCCGTCTGGTGAGAAGACAAGGCGCTTGCCGCCCCGGTGTCCGCCCTTGTAGTCCAAATCAGCCTCGCGCCATTTATGATCGGGCAGACGTCCTTCCAGGTTTCTAAACCGGTCGCCGCCGATGCTTGAACCTCGGAGGGATCTTACGGACCATAGATCCTTTCCGGGTTTCCATCCCTGTGACCGGGCCGCCCGTTTGCTCACGAACTTCATCGGAAGTTTTTTGTTGTTTGTGCTGTTCAGGCTTCGGAGAATTTCGATGAGCTCCGGCTCGTCGATTGCAGACGACAACCGGACATTCACATCCCTGACTGCTTTTTCGCAGGACCCCGCAACGGCTTCTGTTGACAGACAGGTGTGCAGGACAAGGAGAAGAATAGCTGATTGGATGACTGTTCGTTGTATCCTGGTCATATCCCCGACCTTTCACATCGGTATGATTGCTTGACCGGACACAGGAGCTTTGAAGCAACATTCGGGATGCCGATCATCTTTCATAATGATACAGATTTGGTGCCGGGTTTCAACTTTTTTTATCCGGAAAGACCCGGCCGGTTATTTAATAACCCGGGCGATCGAAATAAATTTTCGGCTGAATTTCCATGGAGATCTTCTATTCTCAGGGTTGACTGATTTTGGAAAATATGCAAAATTGCAAACGCAATTATTGAAATAAGTTAGAACTGATTTGAAGTGTTTCGGTTAACAAATGAACATAGAGTTTAGAGTTGCCATATCCGGAGAAGCTGATTTACAGATTCAAATTTATGAATGGAGATTATTATTATGAAGAAATATGGAAGAAACTTTATTGTAGCCGTGGTTGTTGTTTTTTCACTGATGTTTGTTGCTCAGGCGAATGCTTTGGAGTTCGGCGCGCGGGGCTATTTGTGGTTTCCCGAACAAAAAAAGTCGGATATCCAGGCGACAGCCGATGGCAGAGATACATCAAATATCAATACCAAAGATATGCTGGGCATCGGAAACAAGGCCACTTATTCCGTTGAGGCCTTTGGAGGGATGGGCAAGAATCATGTGAGTCTGATGTATACACCCTTCGGTTATTCATCCGATAATGTTCTTGCGACGGCTGTGAATTACAGCGGTTCGACCTTTAACGCCGGCACCACCGTCCGTTCTGAGCTGGCCTATTCCATGTTCGATCTTAAGTACCAGCGCGATCTCATCAACATGGAAAATATTCTGGCGGGCTTTTCCCTGGGAGGCATTCTCCAACTCAAATATTCCACTGGGACTTTTAAAATGAGTTCTGGAGCAAACGGATTTGAGCAAACCAGGTCGTTTAATTCTTTGATCCCGATGATCGGCGTTGGCGCCCATGTCGGACTGCTGGCCAAGCTGCTGGAACTGCGGGCTCAGGCAACAGCTGGTGGATATGGTTCGGGTAATTATTCCTATGAAGCCCTGGCGGATTTGTCCCTTACTCCTCTTCCCTTCCTCGATATCCACGCCGGCTACAGACTGCTTCAGCTTAAGATGGACGTGAACGACTACAAGATGGATACGCTCTATACGGGACCTTACATTGGATTAACCGTCGGATTTTAATAGGCGTCGAAGAATACAGGATAAATATTATAAGAAGGCTTATAGCTGGCGGAGTCAGTCTCTGAAGAAATCCTTCGGAGACTGACTCCGCTTTTTTCTTTCCACCGCTGTAAGCAGCGGAGAAAATAGCGGTCTAAAGTATTAAGCGGCTATGCACACTCGCTGTACCCGCAGCCGCGGCAGACGGCGCAGCCGCCTTCGTGCTCGACGATGCCGCCGCAGTCGGGGCAGGCGCCTTTGCGGAAAACGCGTTTTTCATGCTGCACCTTGCCCCCGTTGGCCTCAACGTGAGCCTGAATGGCTTTGGCCACCGCATCGGCACAGGACAGAATCTTGTTTTCACCAAAACCGGACGGTGAGTGGCACGAAATGCCCTGCAATTGCTTGATAACCTGGCGCGCCTGAAGTCCGCTGCGCCAAGCCAGCGATACCATGCGTCCGATGGCTTCGCTCTGGGAAGCGGCGCATCCACCGGCCTTTCCCATCGTTGTGAAGAGTTCAAACAAGCCTGAGGCATCCTCGTTAACCGTCACATATAGCGGCCCGCAGCCGGTTTGCATCTGATAGGTCCAGCCTTTAAGTATTTTGGGCCGCTCGCGTTTGGTGGTTGACAGATCTTTATCCGCTGCGGCGGGCATAGCGGTTTCCTGCTTTTTACCGACACTCAGCACCTGCTGGTCGCGCGACCCGTCACGGTAAATCGTAACGCCCTTGCAGTCGAGTTTATAAGCCAGTTCATAAACACGGGCGACATCCTGGACGGTTGCGCCGTTGGCGAAATTAACGGTTTTGCTGACGGCATTGTCGGTGTATTTCTGAAAGGCAGCCTGCATCCGGATGTGCACTTCCGGCGTGATGTCGTGCGCGGTGACAAACAGATTGCGGATGTCTTCCGGAATCTCATCCAGATTGTGCAGCGTGCCGCTTTCGGCAATTTTCTTCATTAATTCCGATGAATAAAACCCTCTTTCTTTGGCGATGGCTTCAAAATAGGGATGAACTTCCACCAGGATATCGTTGTCCATCACCTGACGGATGTAAGAGACGGCAAAGAGCGGCTCTACGCCGGAGGAAGCATTAGCCATAATCGAAATCGTTCCGGTGGGTGCAATGGTGGTCACGGTGGCGTTGCGCATCGGCGGTTCGCCTTTTTTATCATAGACGGACCCTTTAAAATTCGGGAAAGCGCCGCGGGTTTTGGCCAGCGCCTGTGACGCGGCGTGCCCCTGCTTGTTAATGAAGTGCATGACTTTCAGCGCCAGTTCAATGGCTTCTTCCGTATTGTAGGGAATGCCGAGTAAGATCAGCATATCCGCCCAGCCCATCACGCCCAGCCCGACTTTGCGGTTTCCCAGGGTCATTTCGGCGATTTGCGGGAGAGGATAGTTATTGGCCTCAACAACATTATCGAGAAAATGGACGGCCAGACGAATGACTTCTTCCAGTCTTTTCCAGTTGATCTTGCCGCCCTGCACCATTTTACTCAGATTGATAGAGCCGAGATTGCATGATTCATACGGCAACAGCGGCTGTTCACCACAGGGGTTTGTAGATTCGATCATTCCAACATGAGGAGTCGGATTGTCGCGGTTGAGCCGGTCCAGAAAAACAATGCCCGGCTCGCCGTTTTCCCAGGCCTGTGTGACGATCCGGTTAAAAACCTTGCGGGCGTTGAGGGTTCCCGAAACCTGACCATCGCGGGGATTCACGAGGTCGTAATTTTCATCTTTTTCCACGGCTTTCATAAACGCTTCGGTCAGTCCCACGGAGATGTTGAAATTATTCAGCTGCTTTTTGTCAGCCTTGCACATGATGAAATTCATAACGTCCGGATGATCGATGCGCAGAATGCCCATGTTGGCGCCCCGCCTGGTTCCTCCCTGCTTGATCGTTTCCGTAGCGACATCGAAAACACGCATGAAAGAAATCGGTCCGCTGGAAATGCCGGTCGTCGTTAAAACAACATCATTGGCGGGACGCAACCGGGAAAATGAAAATCCGGTACCGCCGCCGGATTTGTGAATCAGAGCGGTGAATTTCACGGCGTCGAAAATTTCTTCCATCGAATCGCCTACCGGCAGCACAAAACAGGCGGACAGTTGTCCCAGTTCGCGTCCGGCGTTCATGAGGGTCGGTGAATTGGGCAGAAATTCCAACCGGGTCATCATATGATAAAACTCTTCCGCAACGGCGGACGTATCAGCCTTTTTATTAAATTTTTTATCCGCGCAGGCGATGGTATCCGCCACGCGCCGAAACATTTGAACAGGAGTTTCCAGCACCTTCCCCTCTTTGTCGCGTTTCAGATAACGCCGTTCCAGAACGGTAATCGCGTTTTTTGTCAATTCCGGAATGATGGGGGTGTAAATCGTTTTTTCCATTGAGGTGAACTCCTTTAAGAATGATTAATAAGATTTGTAAATAAAAAATACTATATATTGTATGATGTGACCCATTAAACACAACATGTAGACGTTGTCAATAGAGTGAAATTAATTATTTTAAAAAGTAAAAAAAGGCGCGTGGTTGGATGTGAAAAATTCCGGGGTACGTTCGATGATGGGTGCGATGGCCGGATGCTTTTTAAAAGTTTTTGCAAGATAATTGCGGACATTCGGGCGCTGCCAGCCGCCGGGATGATGGAAGCTTCTGTACAGAGATAAATCACCTTCGTAAAAATCCCGTGTGGCGAAGATTTGCGCCTCGGCACTGGCCGCAGGCAGGTTAAAGATCGCCAGATTCAAGAAGTCAATGCAGCCGGCGTGCCGGCTGACAAAATCCAGTGTCTTCATGGCGGCCGTTTCAGTTTCCGGTGGTGTGCCGAATAGAAAGTAACAATAAGTGGCAATGCCGGTCTTCCTGAGCATCCGCAAGGCAGCTGAGACGGTCTGTAAGTCAATTCCCTTATTCAAGCTGTCGAGGACGTCCTGATCACCGGATTCTATGCCGAGTTTCAACATGACGCAGCCGCTTCTCTTCAAGACCCGGCAAAAATCCTCATCGGCCAGATGCGGGGTAATGCGGACAAACCCATACCAGGGTGCGCCCGGTGGCTGTTGGGCAAGCGCTTTCAGCAGCGACGGAGCGATGGAGCTGTCCAAAAGATGAATCAGCGATGGATGTGTCAGGTTGGAGAGCGTTTGCAATTCTTCTGCAGCATGGGCAGAAGGCAGGGGCAGGTAGGGATTGGCCTCGGCTTTCTCCGGGCAGAACGCGCACTTTCGCCACCAGCAACCGCGGGCGGCGCTGTAGGGAAGAATAAAACCCGGAGAAAGATAACGATTCTCCATCAGAAGGTGATAATCCGTTGAAGAGCCACTCCGGATATCTTTGATCCCCAGCAATTCCAGCAGCTTTTCTTCCCCGGCCCCGGCAACGATTTCATCAACCAGTCCGGTAAAGAGATTGGGTCTGCCCGTGATCTGAAACCAGGATGTGGTCAGTGATCCGCCCAGAATGATTTTCTGCCGGGGGTTTATTTTTTTGATAAAGCCGATCATGGCCATGGTGCAAATCGCCTGGCTTAAAAAATTAAGTGAAAAGCCGATAAATTCCGGAGTCTCTTCAAGTGCTTGAGCCAGACGTCCCGAAAAATATGCATAGAAAGGGTTGGTTTCCGGGTTTTCAGCGGCCCGGATCAAGTCGCTGCTTTTTACCGGGGACAGTCTGCTATCCGCGTAGTCGGACAATGACAGGATTGCGCCGCCGGGAATTCCTGCCAGGAAAAGGACACGGTTGACATCCAGCACGGCGCGGGAATACCGGCTTTTGTTGCTGAAGGTCATGATATTTTGCAGGGCGGCCAGGTTGGTTTCCAGATTTTTGCAGGCACGACTGTTCCATCGGCCGGAAGGCAAACCGGCTCGTGCGGTGGTGCCTGCGAGATAAAGCATTCCTTCCAGATTGCCATCAATCACCTGATGTTTAACGCCGTTTGCTTTCAGGCAGGAAGACAGTCTGGCAATTCCCGCCGGCGGTTCAGAGGGTTTCGCGACGGGCGGATGAATTAAAATTATTTTTGATGTCATAAGCCACAAATAATACAAAACATAATGTTTTTCTACGGTAGCGTGCCCTGAATATCTATACAATATGTCATTTCGAAGCGAAGCGAGAAATCTTAATGATTGTAAGAAAACACAAGATATCTCCCGCTGGTCGATATGACAAGATTATAGTGAGAAGCTGTGCTAATTTGCTTTCTAATATCGGATGACCTCTTGCGCAAGCATTATCTCATGCTTATATTTCCGGCTTGACACAGAATGGGCTTTACGCAATAGTCAACCGCTCGAAAACGGCTAATACTTTGTGGATATTTCTTTGTAAGGTAATTTGTGAATAAAATATATAATGATCATTTTTATCGTGGATGCAAAACATTATTAGTCCTGTGCGCGGCGATTTTTTTTGCGCTCGCGGGCGGTGCGGCATTCGCGGCGGATCAGTATCCTTCCCATAAAGGAACGGCTGTCAATGATTTTGCCAATGTGATTGATCAGGCCAACGCCGCTAAAATGGAATCTTTAGCGCATGAAGTATTGCAGAAAACAGGCACGGCAATTGTTGTAGCAACCGTGCCGGAGCTGGGACAATCAGAAGAAATCACGCTTTATACGAATGGTCTGTATAAAGCCTGGGGCATTGGTAAAAAAGGTGAAGATAAAGGGGTCCTGATATTTCTTGCCGTCAAAGAGCGAAAGATTCGCATTGAAACCGGCTATGGGACTGAAGGCGTATTACCGGATGGCCTGGTCGGCGAAATACTGGACAAATATGTTGTGCCTCATCTCAAATCAGGCGAAACGGGCAAGGCCCTTTACAATGCCATGTTTGCCTGCGGGTCTTATCTGGCGAAAGCCTCAGGCGTGCAATTGACAGGGGTTGCCGCCCCTTATCGCTCTAAAGCCAAGCCCCAGGGCAAAGGGATCAGCGCTGCCGGAATTATCATCTTTCTCATTGCCGCGGCCGTCCTTTTGGGAACGAGAACAGGCCGGCAAATGCTGCCTTGGATATTGCTGATGCTCATGAGCGGCAGTGGACGGGGTGGCGGCGGCGGTTTCGGCGGCGGGTTTGGCGGCTTCGGCGGCGGCGGAAGCGGCGGTGGCGGAGCAGGCCGTGATTTTTAGGGACCGTTAAGAAATAACGGGTGCATTTCTATCCATTTCGTTACGGCCCTTATGCCGGTTATGATTTTAAAATGTTACAGTTATTATTGAACGACGGCTTAAACAATTTTCAGGGTGGATAAACATGGCAAAAATACCGGATCAACCTCAAGACATTTTTGTTCCCTTAACCAACGACTATCTTCAGGCGTTCGGCAAGGATCTGGTTTCGCTGATGCTTTACGGAAGCGCAGCGGGCGGTTCTTACGTGAAGGGCAAATCGGATATTAACACTCTGGTTGTTTTGACGCCTGAAGGCATCCATCGGCTGGAAGATGGATTTGCTCTGGTAAAAAACTGGAGAAAACGCAATGTGGCCGTGCCGCTGGTGATGACCAAAGCTTTTATTGAGTCGTCGCTGGATGCGTATCCCATTGAATTTCTCAACATGAAGAACAATTCAATTTTGATTCATGGTGAAAATGTTCTTGAACAGCTGTCTTTCAAGCCGGAGGACCTGCGCTTGCAGATCGAGCGTGAGCTCAAAGGGAAGATTCTCCTGCTTCGGGAAGGGTACCTGGAATCGGAAGGTTCGGTGCGCCCCGTGAGACAGCTGATCAGCAAATCACTGACGGCATTTGTTTCGATTTTTAATGCGATGCTTTATTTAAAGCAGATGCAGTCGCCGCATAATAAACGTGAAACCATCAAGGAGATGAACAAGGTTTTCGGCATTGACGCAGCGGTTTTCATGCTGTGTTTTGATATCAGAGAAGGCACGGATAAACTTTCCGGCCGCGAAGTAATCGACGTGTTTAAAAAGTATTTGCGGGAAGTAGAAAATGCATGTCACACCATCGATTGTTTATAATAATTTAGCATAATGAAGGAGGGAAAAATGTCAGCAGGAAAGAAAATTATCATTGTGGTTGCGGTTATTGCAGTCCTGGCTATTGCCGTATATTCACTGTTTGCGGGTAATTACAATAAATTTGTACAGATGGATGTCGGAATAAAAGCGGCCTGGTCCCAGGTGGAAAATCAGTTGCAGCGCCGATACGATCTAATTCCCAATCTGATGGAAACGGTTAAGGGTTACGCCAAACAGGAAAAAGATGTTCTGGTTGAAGTGACCAATGCCCGGTCTAAAGTTGGCGGTGCCGGTACGGTTCCCGATAAGATTGCAGCCAATAATGAATTGTCCGGAGCGCTCAGCCGGTTGATGGTTGTTGTGGAAAGATATCCGGATTTGAAATCGAATCAAAATTTCATGAAGCTGCAGGATGAACTGGCCGGAACGGAAAACAGGATTGCCGTGGAAAGAATGAGATACAATGACGCAGTGAAAATTTACAATCAGGCCATCCGGAGTTTCCCGGCGAACTTTGTCGCCGGCATGTTCGGTTTTAAAGAAGCAGCTTTCTTTGAAGCGCCCAAGGAAGCGAAAGCAGCACCCAAAGTAAAATTCTAAGCTTTTCATCAGCGGAATAATAAAAGCCCTGAATCTTTCAAGAGAGATTCAGGGCTTTTTCTGTTCATCCTTTTTTTTCTTCCGGGTGAAACGGCCGGAAACCATTCTTTATCACATGAGTGACGATCACATCACCGAGCCTTCACGCCGCCCTCGCGGAACAGGATGATGGAACCACGGGCATTGAACTTCCCACTGGAGGCGATCCATTTGTTTCCAGCCGGGTCGATCTCCAGCCACCAGCTTGCATTATTGGGCAGGTTGAATGATGTAAGTTTTTTACCGTCTTGTCTCAATAAACCGGGAGCCCGGCTCGTGCCATGGTTAAAATTATTTGCTATCCAGAGGACGTTTTGCGTATCAAAGGCCACGTCTTCAAAATAACAGCCGTTACCATAACCACATCCAATCAGGTGAAATTTTCCGCCTGCATACCGGTAGGCTGCACCCGTGTAATTGACAAAATACATAATTCCGTTTCTGTCAAATTTGATACTTTTCGCCGTTCCGCCCATCTGAAGACCGGCCGTGCCGGCCTTGAATACCTCCCATCGTGCGCCGTCATACCTGACAATGTCCCCTTTCGCTGTGCCGATCCAGACTATGCCGCTCTTGTCGATGTTCATGGCGGAAATCTGCCGATGCGGAATCAGTGAGTTTTCCGGAGAAAACAACTTCCACTCTTTGCCGTCATAGCGGAGCAAACCGTCATAAGTTGTAAGCCACATGACGTTGTTTTTGTCGAAAGCCATGTGTTCCACCTGTTTGACATACTCCGGGAGGGGAAGAATATCCCTGTTTACGATCTTCCATTCACTGCCGTCATACGTGGCAAGAGGCGCGCCTTTGCGGCAAGTCAAGCCGACCCACAGTGTGCCTCTGGTGTCGAAGGCCAGGGGTTTGAAGTTATAGCAGGATGCCTCCGAAAAGGCCGCGGTGGTTTCCCTTGTGAACTCCTCGCGCGCCAAAGCGGTGAATCGCAAAATGGCTTTCTGTGTGCCTGCCCAGGCCGTCTTCCCGTCAGAGGCCATCTTGAGAGACGAGAAGAGTGGCCTGTCCGTATTCAGCGCTGGAGAATCAAAAAGAATTTCCATATCGCCTGCAAAACCGGGAAAGGACATTACGGATATGGCCAGTGCGATGATGAACCATGAACACATCTTCTTCATTTTATTTTCCTCTTTCGTTGAGTTTTTTATTAAAGTCGGGCTGAAGAGAGGTGATGACTTGCCGGGCCTGATCAAGGCTATCGTGAGGAACCGGCACCCGGGCCTGGTGAATTTGCGGACCATGCCGCTCGATGGCTGCATACGAGAATACCATACCCTTCGGGTCCGAAGAATTGTCCAATTGGCAGTCGATGAGATAGCTGCCGCCGCCCGACCAGGTGTGCAGGGCGCCATTCAACCAGACACCGTGGCGTCCGATGCGTGCTTCGCCGGTTGGTGTGAGATTACGCCGCCGTGAAATCCGGGTTGACAGCGCGGCGGTTCCTGCCATGAGAGCGACGATGGTCAGGCCAACACCGATCATCAGGACGGTAAGCTCCGGATAGAGTACCGCCATCAGGCCGCAATACAGCAACGCAAATCCGGCGGTGATCAGGATGATCAATTTCTTCACGCTTTTCTCAGCGGCAAGTTCTGCTCCGGCGAAGGCGCGCCACTCGTCCGGACTGTAACGCCAGTGGGCCAGCAATTGTTCTTCCCGAAACAGTTCACGAAAGACCCGCAGGCGATGCCGAAATACAAAGGATGAGAAGAAAGCGGTTATGGCAAAAAAGCCTCCGACCAGCATCATGGCAAAAGCGCCGTCACCCATGGCCTTTTCAACGCCATCGAAAAGGATGGGTAAAAGGACCATGGCGATTCCGAGGATCGTCACGGCATAGCAGATGATGAAGGCCTTGAGAGGAGATCCGGTGATGGTGCTGTCAGATGAGGTTGTTGGCATGGGTATCCTTATGGTGCGAGGGGGCATTGTTGTCCTGCGTATGGCTATAAAGTTTAATGGTCATATCGACCGAAGGCGGCAGCCCGGTGCATTCCGGGGAGCTATCTTTAACACTGCATGAATTTCAAAACCGCAATATCATTACGCACGATACCGGTGACGCAGCAATCCGTCTTATATGGTCTACCTGCAGCCCCGGGTCCTTGATTACTTGCCAATAGCTCCCGTGGCATCCAGTTTGAGCAGCCAGACCGCTATGCCTTTGTCGTCGCGTCCGCACACCACATAGCCACCATCAGAAGCCTGCACAATCGCGTACCCGGTTGAGAGACGCTTGTCCGTCATTTCTTTGTTCCAAATAACATTTCCCCGGCTGTCGGTTCGCACGATCCAAAGGATCGCTTTGCCCATGCTTATCCCGCCGGTTGCAATAAATCCGTTATCCTTCGTTTCCGTTACGGCGGATAGTCCGGCGCTTTTCCCCTGCCGGTTTTTTCCAAAGGTTTTGTGCCAGCCGAGAGAGCCGTTAGCGTCAAACTTCGCCAGCAATCCGTCTCCTTCGCCCCCACCGGCAAAAATGAATCCTCCGTCGTTTGTTGCACTAAGTGTCCCCAGACTGCTGCGCTGATACTGGTCAAGCTGACGTTTCCAAACAATATTGCCGGCAGGGTCAAGCTTAAACATAACCGCATGTTCATCAGGAGTGGTAAAACCGGCATAGAAGTGCCCATCTGCCGCAGTGGCAAGGGAGACCGGAGAGACACCGCCTCCATTGTCAGCGGGTCCCAGAAACTTTTCCCATTGGCGGATTCCGTTTCGGTCAAGCCTTACCAGCCATGCCGTTGTCGCTCCCCCAGCGCTGCCGAATCCAGCTATGATCAAGCCGCCGTCATCCGTCTGCAGAATGGAGCGCCCTTCGCCGGCAGAGGTATTGGCGCCCCATTGGCAGCCGTATGATTTCTCCCAGAGGGTCGTGCCGTTTTTGGATAATTTGATGACCCACAACTCGTTCCAGGTTGACCAACCATGCAGTGCGGATAAGTTTTTGGTGCCGGTTACCAGATAACCATCAGGCGTTTCAATGGCTGCATAACCATGATGAGGACTGCTTTTGTGAGGGGAAAAATTTTTTTCCCAGATCTTCGCACCGCGGCTGTCGGTTTTCATGGCCCACAGTGACGACCCGTTGTCCCTGGCGTTTTCTCCTTTTGATCCGGTCATCAGGTAGCCGCCGTCCGAGGTGGCAATAACCGCTGCACGATAGTTGTTGAATGTCGTGAAGGTTTTGCTCCATGTTGCGGAAGCGTTATCTGATTGCTGTTTGAGTTTTTTTGATGCGGCATCCGCAGGAGCAAAATATCCTGATCCCATGGTGAGCAGTAAGGCAATACAGGTTGTGGTAAGCAAACGGATAAGGATTGTCATTTATTCTTCCTTTCAATCGTCTGTCAGTATGTGAAAAAAGTCCAGCCTCAGGGATTGAGATAAGTGCCCTTGATCTCGACCATACCGTTGCCCCCTGATCTTGCGTTTTGCGACCATGAGCCGGGATTGGAGGTTTCAACCAGATAGGTGCCGGGCTGCAGGACGATGTCCGGTTTGACTTCCCAATAATAGGACGGCTGAGGGGATCCTGATCTTCCCTGTGCCTGCCAGGCGCCTATCGCGGCGCCTGTTGCATTTAATATCCGTATGCTTCCCGGTACTCCTCTATAGCCATAATGATAGGTAAACATATTGGTGATCCAAACCGGACGGGAAATGGTAAAATGGGGGCTTCTTCCCCCAGATGAAACACCGGCATCATTGCCATTATAAAAAATAACCGATTCTTTACCGGGTTTCCCGGCCTTCATTCCGCTGTCATCTGATCCGTTTTGTCCGGCGGGGGCGCTTGTCGTTGTTCCTCCGCACACGATACGCGAGAATCCGACGCAGAAGCCCTCGTTACATACCTTGTTATCTCCCATGACCCATGTTGGTCGGCGATTGGCCAGTTCAAACGATATTGCCCCGGAAAAACCCTTTTTTCGGCAGAAATAATCTGCTGCGGGTTTTTGGCAGTTGCTCCCCCAGTTGAGACAATTATCGACATAGTGTCCGTTGATCATCGGATCAAGATACGTTTTGGAATTCATGGATTCTGCTTTGGGCGCTGCCGCAGGAGCCGCTCCGCTGAGCTTCACGCCGGATACCGTGTCGCCGTTGTGTGCCCCGTTGGGAACGCTGTCCTTCAGCCAGCAATGATAGGCGGATTTTACATATGTGTAAGCGGCACACTTGAGATCTGTGGCGCACTGGTTCTGACAGAACTTAACAGAAGATGCATTATCGATTCTTCGATAGTCCGCACCCATGCGATCGGTGTTGGGCTCGCAGGTCACACCGGCAACAGTGGCGCAGCTTCCATCCCCGACCGCGCGTTTTTTTACCCCGGAGATGGTGTCGTTGTTGGGGGTTGGTCCGGGTACTCCATTTTTCAGCCAGCAGTGGTGTGCTGACTTCACATACGTGAAGGCTTGGCATTGCTTGTCAGCAGCGCAGGCGGAATGGCACGCCTGCACCGATGGGCTGCCATCGATGCGTCGATAGTCCGCGCCCATGCGATCGGTATTGGCCTCCATGGTTAGTGTGTCGGCATAGGCCGGCGCTGAAATCAAGATGATAGCAAAAAAGACGGTGAGTGCCGCTCCAAATGTCCGATGCGCTGTCCCGGCAATAAAAGCATACATAATAACCTCCAAATTTTGTGATGACTTCCTTTTTGCGCAAAAGTATAGGACATGAATCACTATGTCAAGAAAACCTTGACTCCTGTGACCATAAAATAAGGATGTCAGGTTATGCGCGTCCTGCGCTTTTTCCTGTTGCTGCGCCGGCCTTTGAGAGCGAGAAGGATGTGACCCTTGCTTTTGCCCGAATAACGCCAAAAAAAAGCCACCGGGTTGGCCGGTGGCT
The DNA here is from genome assembly GCA_002840435.1 of Deltaproteobacteria bacterium HGW-Deltaproteobacteria-6. Lineage (NCBI taxonomy): Bacteria > Deltaproteobacteria > Deltaproteobacteria bacterium HGW-Deltaproteobacteria-6. The sequence goes on along the minus strand of PHAT01000005.1, from coordinate 230,009 downwards.
TTTGGTAAAAGTCTTAATTCTACTGGTAACTTACTTTTTGTTGGATTGTCTCCAGATTTTTCTTTTTTCGGCTTCCTTGATCAGGTCATCCCGGAAATCAGGATGAGCAATGGAGATCAGTTTTTCCGCACGATACCAGGTGGGGCAGGTTTTCAGGGCGACTGCGCCATATTCGGTCACCACGAAATTGACCATCTGGCGGGTTACAGTGGTGATGCTGCCGAGATCGAAGTTGGGAACAATGCGGGATTCGATGGTGCCGTCCTTCTTCTTATGTGTCGAAGGCAGGCAGATGAAACTGCGGCCGCCTTTGGACCAGTAAGATCCCAGCACGAAGTCCGACATGCCGCCGTTGCCGGAAATCTGTTTGAACCCGGAACTTTCCGCGTTGACCTGACCATACAGGTCAACCTGCAGAGCCTGGTTGATGGAAATCAGATTGTCGATCTGGGCAAGTCTTGTCGGGTGATTGACATATCCCACGCTGCAGGAAGCCAGGGCGGGATTACGGTCTATCCAGTCATAAAGCGGCTTCCCTCCCAGGGCGAACGTGTAGTTGATTTTGCCCTGATCGAAAGTCTTTTTCATTCCGTTCATCACACCCGCTTCCCACATATCGTGATAGGCATCAACCAGCATTTCCGTCCAGCCGCCCAGATTCTTTAAATCGGATTGACTGATCAATTTACCCAGAACATTCGGCATTCCGCCAATGCCCAACTGAATGCAGTCGCCGTCTTTCAGATGCGCCAGGACGTGCTCGGCGATTTTTTTGTCCGTTTCCGACGGGGTGACGACGGGCAGTTCCGCCAAAGCCGTGTTGTTGCCTTCGACCACGGCTTGAATCTGCGAAATGTGGATTCTCTCCATGTTGCCGCCGTATGCATAGGGGATGTTATTGTTGACTTCCAGAATGATATTTTTTGAACTGATCGCCTGCAGATAGCAGCAGGAGTTGTGCAGCCCCCAGTTGAAGTAGCCGTCTTTGTCCATCGGGGCGACCTGCGCCATGAAATGGTCGCGCAGCGGTGTACCTGCTTTTTTCGGGTCATACATCCCGTTTGTGACATAGAGTTCCGACTCGCCATATAAAGTCGGCTGATAAAAAACGCCCTGACACATTTCCTGCAGGATGCGGGTAAGCAAACTGAAATGCTGGTCATTGTATGTGAAAACTTCGCCTTTGGGATCTTTCTGAACGACTTCCGGGACCGGCGGTACGGTCACTGCTGCCATGATCTTAATATCGCTCAGTTCATCCTTTCGCGCCGCCAGTGCCTTGTCCAGTTCAACCGGTTTGCCGTTGAACATGGCCCAGTCAATCCAGTCGCCGGATTTCACTTTTTTGACCGCCTCTTCGGCGGTCACCAGTTTTTCCTTATACATTTTTTGAAAATCACCCATGGTAATACCTCCTGTTGCTTTCTTAATATTTTTACCCCTTTTGGGCAGGGTTTATGATGTGCATTTGGTCGCGGTAAAGTTTTTGTTGATTTTCATTACCGATGGTTATATTACTAACCAACGGTTACATTAGTCAAGCTTTTTTAGTGCAAGGTCTCAGAAGCATGTGATATATGGATGCCAAAGGGGTGATATGAAAAAGAAGAATTCTTTTGCTGAACTCAGAGATCATGAGAAAAGAGCCAGGCAGGATGTCATTATTGAGTCTGCCAAGCGGATATTTGCCACTAAACCATTCAGCAAAGTCAGTATTCGCGACATTGCCGGAGAGGCCGGTATCTCTCACGCGTCTATTTACCGGTATTTTCCCGATCAGCAATCTCTGTTTCTGGAAGCCTATCTTCACGGGGCTCAGGAAATAACGGCCATTCTTAGCGGCATTATTGAGAAAAGTGGAAGAAAAACCATCGAAAAGGTAGCCGATGCCTATCTCAACTACCTGATCGATAATGACCAGTTTTGCCGGATGATGACCCATTTTATGCTGGACGGCTCACTGCCCGCGGAAATGGTTGACAAACTCAACGCCTCCGAACGCCTTATTTTTGATCAATTCGATATTCTTTTTCGGAAAGCAAACATGCCGGAACCGGTGAGACCTTTATCGCATGCTTTCTTCGCGGCGCTCAATGGCGTTCATGTCACGTTTCGAAATTATCCCGGCAGGACTCCTGCGGCTGTGCATCAGCATATGCATCATATCGCCCAGGTCGTTGTGGCTAAATTTAAAAAAACAGCCGTTTGAAAACACATCTGATATGGGGAAAGGCTCCCGAAGGAATATTTGGCGCAGTTGTCTCTGTTATCCGGCTTAAACAACGACCCTGACATCCGGCAGCTTATCTTTAATTGACATATCAGGTCCGGGCCAATATACTTTGCCCATGATTGAATTGAATGCCGTAACCAAACAATATGGCTCCCTGGCCGCCGTCGATAATGTTTCATTTTCCGTAAAAGCAGGCGAGTATTTTGCTCTGCTTGGTCCCAACGGAGCAGGAAAAACAACCATTGTCAAAATGCTGCTGGACTTTACCCGGCCAACATCGGGACATTTGGCGGTCAATGGTATTTCCAGTACGCAGGCGGCAAGCCGCACCGCCATCGGTTATCTGGCTGAGAACCACCATATCCCCCCGCATCTTTCCGGTTGGCAGTACCTGCAGCGCTGCTCGGAACTGTTGGACATCAGTCGATCAGACGGAGCGGATCAATGCAAGCGCATTGTCGGGCAAATCGGGATGCAGGGCAGGGAGCATGCCAAAGCAAACACCTATTCCAAAGGTATGGTTCAGCGGTTTGGAATCGGCGCCGCCCTTGTCGGGAATCCGAAGCTTCTTATTCTTGATGAACCTACCTCCGGCCTTGATCCCATCGGCATCCGGGAAACACGCCAGCTGCTGGAATCACTCAAAGGCCAGGGTATGACGATCTTCCTCAATTCTCACCTTTTATCGGAAGTTGAAAAAATATGCGACAACGCCGCTATTATCAACCAGGGAAGGCTCCTGGTGAAGGACACCATTTCCGCACTGATCAAGAATGGCGATACTCTGGAAGATGTGTTTGTCCGGTTGGTGAAAGGTTGAATTGAAGATGCCGAAAACATATCTCTCCATCATTCGAATCGCGAAATATACACTGACGGATGAAGTGCGCCAGAAGAGCTTCATCGTCATGGGTGTCATCTGCGCCCTGGCCATTCTGCTTGTCCGCGGTTGTTATTCAGGGAACGTCATGGTGAACGGCCAGACGCTTGATGGCGATACCATTATCCGGGTTGTGTCCAAAGTGATCTTCCACATGATTGCCGCAGGTTCGATGCTGCTTGCGGCCCTGCTCACAATGCGCGTCTTCAAGCGCGACCGGGATGAAGGGATGCAATCCTGCATCCTGTCCAAACCGGTGACCAGGATGCAGTATGTGCTGGGAAAGATGATCGGCCTGTGGGCTTTAGCGAGCAGCTTCATGTTCATCCTGCACGGCATTGTGTTTGTCATTGCATCCATTAACTTGAAGGTCGTCATGCCGGAATACCTGCTGGCTTCGCTTTCTTGCTCGCTCAATTTGCTTTTTGTGGTGGTCGCCGTGCTTCTTTTTTCGCTCCTGATGCCGGATATCATCGCTTTTCTTTTCGTGACGGGCATCGGCATGGCCAGTTTTGTTGCCGAAGGAATTTTTGCGCTAAGCCGCAGCCCAATGGGGCAGGCGATGATGCAGCAGCCGGGCGCACAGCCGGACTGGACCTGGGGGAAAGCGGCCTACTATTTATGGCCGAAACTTTCCGGCATCCAGCAATTTGCGTCTTCGATTATCGGCGGTGAAGGGTTCCAGGGATTTTTGTCTGTTTATCCGTTCATTAATATCCTTATCTATGTCCTGATTCTCGGTGCGCTCCTGTTCCATCGTTTCCGGAATGAGGACATCATTTGACCTGCGGGAATTATTCAGGCCGGAAATATCCATGGAGCAAACGGCGTCACGGGAGCAAAATTCAACCCTCCGACCTTCTACTTGAAAAGGGGAAATAATGAAAATCGGTTTGACCTTGGGAGGCGGCGGTGTTCGCGGTTTGGCGCATGTTCCTATTCTGGAGGCTCTTGATGATCTGGGCATTAAACCGGACATCATTTCCGGCACCAGTGTCGGCGCCATCATCGGGGCGCTCTATGCCTCCGGGATGTCCGGGAAGGAGATCCGGGAGCGCATCAGCCGGTATCTCATTTTAAAAGATGATACCTGGCGGGATATCGTGGCCAAGAAAAGTGACCTGCTGAAATGGGTTACGGCTTTTTCCGCGGGATTGTCGCGCGGCGGGTTTATCAAGACACAGCGCTTTATTGAATATCTGTTCAGTGAAATTAAGAAGCCGACTTTTGAAGAGTTGGATATTCCACTGTTAGTCGTTGCCGCGGACTATTGGACCGCACAGGAAGTTGTGTTTGAAGCAGGTGATCTGCTTCCCGCTCTGCAGGCCAGCATGGCCGTGTCGGGAGTATTTGCGCCGGTGTCGATTGCAGGCAGGGTTTTCATCGATGGAGGCGTCGTCAATCTGGTTCCCTACGATCACCTTTTAGAGCGGGCTGATTTTACCATAGCCGTGGATGTGAGCAAGGTTCGCAATGAAGGGGATCATAAAATTCCCGGCGCTCTGGAGTCCGTTTTTGGAGCTTTCAATATCATGCAGGCGTCGGCTCTTGCTGAAAAGATGAAGCACAAAAAGCCTGACATCTATATCCAGCAGGAAATCCAGGAAGTGCGGATGTTTGACTTTGGAAAAGCCGCGGACATTTTCCTGCAGGCCCAATCCGCTGTAGACTTGCTGAGAAGACAGCTGAAAGATTCGGCCATCGGATAGCAAAAAGGCGATGGGGTCGGTTTTTTTATGACTCATGCTTGAGCGGATTGAAGAACGTTTTAAAATAAGCAGAAGATATGGCGGCAGCTCAAGTCAGGGAACGGATCAGAGCCATGCCGTTATCGTGAAATATTTTATCGTAAAATTCCTGAGACAGGTTCATCTTCAGCAAGTTTTCAATCTCCGCTTCCCGCGGTGTTATCAGGTTGGGATAATCCGAACCGTATAAAATTCTTGATTGATACTTTTCAAGATAATCGGGGCCCAGTTGATAGCCTTCATACGGCGGCGGCAAAAAACAGAAGGCGGTGTCCAGGTACAATCGCGGATATCGATCTAAAAGTGTTATGAACCCGCTATATTCATGCGCCCCCATGTGGGCGACGGTTGCGGGCAGATCCGGGAATTTTTCAAGCACCTTCAGGAAAGGTTCAAGACCGACATATGGATTCCCCACGGGTCCCGTTCCTGCGTGAAACAATAGATGCTTCTTTTTCCTGATGATCATTTCATACAGGGGGAAGAGCCGAACATCGCACGGATAAAAATTCTGGACAAGGTGGTGGAGTTTGAATCCGAGTATCTTCGGGTTTTCGAGAAGACGCTCAGCCATTTCCAGGGCGTGTTTATCGTCCGGGTGATACGCGGCAAAGCAGTAAAGGTCGTCATATTCCTGAAGGATTTTAACATTCCATTGGTTCAGGCCCAAGGCAATATCGGCACGGTGGGCGTAGTTGGAATAGACGATGGTTCCGACGCCTCCCTTTCTCAGACGCGCTATGCATTCCCCGCAATAATATTGATGGATGATATTCCAGTTATAATTTTTAACAAAAGAACTCCAGATGGCGTCAAAAAGCTTATCCGGAAACAGATGGACATGAAAATCGATTATTTTTTCAGGAATTATTGCCATGTTCTACACCGCCTCATACCTGTATAACTAAACCTGTTATATTACCATACGGGTTTAGTCAATGGGATGCAACTTGATCTAAATAACGATCTGTTTTTCCACCACATTTTATCTTCCTTGAACCGCCCGCCATTCCTTCAGCTTGCTCAGGGCCCTTCCCGTCATGATGGTTTCCCTACTCATTTCCACGCCATTTTTCAGATCAGCGGCCTTGCCCGCCACGTAGAGGATTGCCCCGGCGTTCAGGCAGGTGAAGTCGATACAGGGTTGATGGGACCGGCCGGAGACGACCTCGACAAACCGCCGGGCCTCGGTCCGGATGCTGCCGGTTGCCAGAATATCTTCAAGGGCGCATTTCTTTATGCCCGCGTCCCCGGGCTGAATGGTATAGCGCTTCACCCGGCTTCCGGAAAACTCGATGACGAGAGTGTCTCCGGAAGGCGAGATTTCATCCATTCCCGCTCCCGGTTTTCCGTTCCTTCCGTGTACGACCATGCCTCGTTCATAACCGATGAGCTGCATGACCTGTGCTACTTTCTCCATCACCGATTCTGCGTAAACGCCCCTGAGGGCTAGGGACGGTTTAGCGGGATGGGCAAGAGAAGCGGCAATGTTCAGGGTGGAGCCGAATCGTATCTGGCTGAGAATGCGGCCCAAACCGCCGGGATGCACCCTGGGGCTTGTGCCGTTGAAAAGACCGATGCCTGTCTCGCGGATACTTTTCTCTACGGTTGATATATCGCATTCCACATCGATTCCCACCGCTTCAAGAATATCGACGGTGCCGCATGCAGAGGTAATGGCCCGTGCTCCATGTCTGGCCATTGTGACGCCGCAGGCCGCGGCTACGATGGCCGCGGCACTGCTGACGTTGAATGTTTTTATCCCGTCCATACCCGTGCCGGAATTTTCAAAAAGAGGACCGGGCAGATCGGAAGCCGTGCGTATCGTGTCAAACTCATATATGGCGCGCCACGCACCGACGATCTCATCGTGTGTTTCACCTTTGGCGGTCAGGGCGGCCAGAAACGCTCCCTGCTGCAGATCGGGCTGTTCGTTGCATAAGACCTGTTTGAATGAACAATACGTTTCTTCCTCAGTGAGGTTTTGTCCGTTAATCAGACGTTCGATCTTTCCGCCGAAATTCTTTAATACCTGCTGGTCCATTGCCGGTCTCCTCGTTTTATTCTGTTTTACGGGTAAAGATGAATCTTCATACACTCCCGTCGCTCTACAAGACCGAGGGCTCTCTCCAGGTCTCCGAGGGGCAGGGCATGAGAGATCAGGTCGGAAACGGGAACAGCACCGCTGCCGATGAGGGCAAGGGCCTCCCGGCCATGTCTGAAGCTGCAACCGTAGGCGCCGACGATGGTCTGTTCAAGATAATGCAACTGGTTGAAATCGGTTTTGATGGCGCAGTGATCGGGTGCAAGGCCGGAAAACACAACAAGCCGTCCCCTTGGCCCGAGGCGTTCCAAGGCTTCCACATAGGCATTCCGGTTTCCTGCGGCGACGATGGCTGCGTCAAAAGTTCTGTCCGGAGGCCGCGTAAAACCCTTTACCAGAGAAGCCCGGCGTTCATCGGTGTCAATGATGGCGACTTCCGCCCCAAGAGCGCGAGCGCTTCTGGCAAGCAGGGAACCGGCAGGACCGGCGCCCCAGATGGCAATGGCCTCTTCTTTTTTCAGGCGGGAAAGCTCCAGAGCGTTGAGGCAGCAGGAAAGAGGCTCGGCAAAAACCGCTTCTTCGTCGGTAATATTGTCCGGCACGGGAATGAGGCTGCGGGCGGGGGCTACCACATATTCGGCAAAACCACCGTGACGGTGAAACCCCATGATCTGCATATCTTTGCAGAGGTTTTCCGCCCCTGACCGGCAGGGCCGGCAGGTGCCGCAACTTGTGCCGGGATAAATGTAGACCCTCTGGCCTGTGGTAAAGTCATTCACACCTGTCCCGAGAGTCCCAATGATGCCCACGACCTCTTCCCCGGGGATGCGGGGCAACGCAAGATCCCTGTGCCCCACCCTGATGAGTTTCAGATCCGTCCGGCACAGACCGGTTACGGAAACGCGAACGAGAACGTCATCACGGCCGGGCGCCGGTGTTTCCATGTCCCGGATGGTGAAACTACCTATCTCTTCAACAATAACTGCCTTCATGCCGCCTCCTCAATACAAAAAGGGTTCCTGCGGATAAAATTAATTTCCGCAGGAACCCTTTACCATCGAATCCCTTGTTCATAATGATTTCAGCAGGTCTTCTGACTTACGGATCATCCATCGGCTGCGACCTTCCCGTCCTGTTAAAACAGACAGTGGTTGTATCCTTGCAGCCGGTGTCCACGTTTACAGCGGCGGGACCGTCACGGAATTGCACCGTGTTCCGGATTGCTGAATCAAACAATTTATTAGTGGGTGCGTTTACCTTATCTGCCTGCCTAATGAAAGCATATTTTTATGCCCCATGGACTTTTTGCCGGCGTTTACACTCCTTTGCCCAGAAATTTGTTTCCCAGGTCGTCAATCTGTCCCCGGCCAATCATTCTCCGGACATGTTTTTTGATCATGATGAATTCCCACATGTAGACCCACGCATCGACATGGTATTTGCTGCCGTAGATAAGGCCCTGATCGACAATTTCCTGTAATGACAAAGGCCTTGTCAGTGTCGAAAGAATCTTCCTGTCCCGTTCATGAATGATTTCGATGAACCTGTCCAGGCCGGCCAGAAAATCCTTTCTGCCCAGAACACCTTTTTCATGTCCCGTGATGTAATATTCACCATCGATCGCTTTGAGCTTTTCACACGAAGAGATGAAGCAATCGATATCACCGTCGGAACCGGCGTACCAGGGTCCGAAAGATGTGAGGTCGATGTCCGCGACATACATCACGCCATGGTCGGGGAAATTCATACAGCTGAAGCCTTTCGAATGTCCGGGGGTTCCGATGACCTCCATCCTGGTCCTGCCGAAATCCATGACCTCTCCCCACCGGTATTCTCTATCCAGTCTGGCCGTGGATTTCCACCACTCGTGTCGGTTCTGAGGGGAAAACGGGCTTTGCTTTGTGGAAGGATCGGCTATCCTGGCCATCCATTCATAAACCCAATCCGGACCGTAAACCTCGTCCATGCCCAGGAGGGCGCCCAAATTTTTTCTCTCCCGGAAACACGGGGCTTCCTGCGCATTGATGAGGACCTGCGCCTGATCAAAAAGATAATTGTAGGCAATGTGATCAAAGTGATAATGCGTGTTGATGACCAGATCGATGGAAGCTTCCTGCTTCAGGGCCGTGAGCGTTTTCAAGCCGGCGCCCGGATCGATGAGAACCTTAACATCATCATCAATAAACAGAGACGTGCAATGAGGAAATCTGCACTTGTCTTCTCCCGGTATCACTCTAATAGGTCCGAATGGTTGATTCATAAGTTTCGGCTCAGGCGGCGGCCATCCATGCAGCCGATCAGATCTTTTCGTATTTCACTTTTTTGCGGTTGACGGTTCTGAGATACTTCACTTTGGGATGGCCGAAAACCATCATAAAGATGACCGATTCATCTTCACGAATGCCGACTCTTTGTTTTAATTCCGGTGAGACGTCAAATGCGAATGTTCCAAAACCCATCAGGCAGGCGCCCAGGCCCAGCGCGTTGATCATCAGTTCGAGATGACCCGCGTTTAGGCAGCCGTCTACCTCGTTGCACTTCCGGCTGACAATCAGAAGCGCGTTGGGCGCGCCATGGAACAATAAATCCCTCTGGTTTTTCTGGTAAACCTGATGCCAGTTGACCCAGATGGATTGGAAATCCAGGTACTGATGCGGCACCCGCATCGCTTTCTTATCGACGCTTTTGACGTCCAGTTCCGCCAGTGCCGTGAGCGCAATCGGCGTAATCTCCCGCAGCGTATCCTTTGTCAGGACGATATAACGCAGCAACTGCATATTTGCGCCGGTTTGCGTGTATCGTCCCATCTCCAGTATTTTCGCGATATCCGCATCGCTTACCGGTTCGCCCGTATATTGACGGATGCTCCGGCGGAATTTAACAAAATTTAAAAGCCTCTCGGGCGTAATCTCGAATTGCTTTGGATCATATTCGATAATCTCCGAAGGATCATAGTTGCCAACCAAGGCAACCGCATGCTGCGGGCATACGGCAAGGCAGTGTCCGCATTCCAGACAGAATTTGCCGTGAACGGCCTTCCCGTCTTTGAGAGCGATGTTCGCGGCGGTGCAGTCCGCTTTGCAGGTGCCGCATCCGATACATTTTTCCAGATTAACTTTTACCATGACAATTTCTCCCGAATCATATCGATAATTTTGAACACATGCGGCTAGTTAATTCAAGTTATCGATGTTTGTCAAAGGTTTTGTCGGAACCACCTTATAATGGTTTCCGCCATAACCTGATGCCCTTTTTCATTAGGATATCGGGAATCCGACAGCACTAAATCCGCGTTTTCCAGATGATGTTCTTCAAGATATCCCGCCCAGGATAAGTGGACGGGAATTAATTTGCAGCCCAGGTCTGAAGCGACAATCCTCAAGGATCTGTAAAAAATATTAACGGCGTGCATCTCATCGGGATTATCAAAGGTGTGAGATGTCGCAAGGAAGATGACCGGATTGAAACGAAGCCGCGCCAGCCTGATCATCTGTACGATATTTTCCTGAAATTCCGAGCGGTAGACATACCCGAAAGCATCGTCAACACCGAATTGAACAAGAAGCATCTCCGGCTGAAAGAAATCGATGTCTTCGGTGAAAGTGCGGATCGCATCAAAAGAGGTTTCCCGGTGTCTTGACCGGTTGATCACTTCGATCCCCTTTGACGTCAGGGAGTCTGCCATAATATCTGCGTAACTTTTGATGACACCGAATCCTGCCGCAATACTTCCGCCGCAGATAAGCAACTTCATAAACAGCCCCCGGATTAATCAGCAATTCCGATCGTCCAGCTTTCCTGATGCCTGAATATTCTATCACCAAATGAATAAATGGGAAGCAGGAAAAAGATATAATTATCAGTATTTCCGTATAAAGCCATCATCCTGATCGCGGTGACACATTATAAAATGGTGAAAATTTCTCTGTAATCTGATGGATAATAAATGTTAAATAGTTGTCGCAAGAAATACTAATCGGCAAGAGAGGATATTAAGATGATTGGAATAGATATGACGGGCAAGGTAACCCTGGTAACAGGCGCCGGAGGGGGAATCGGCGGCGGCATCGCGGACGTTTTTGCGAAAGCCGGCTCCAAGGTTTATGTGGCGGATCTGGAACTGGAAGACGCGAGACTAAAAGCGGGACAGATGAAAGCGGAAGGACTGCTTGCGGAAGCCGTGCAGCTTGATGTTACGAAAAAAGATGATATCTACGCTCTTATTGACCGGATTGTAAAAGAGAACGGGAAGATCGATCATCTCATCAACTGCGCCGGAATTGCCTACAGCAAACCCTATATGGAATCTAACGACGACGAGTTTCGAAAAACACTCGAAGTTAACCTGATCGGTGTCAGTAACTGCTGTCAGGCCGTTCTCCGGCAGATGATTCCCCGCAGGGAAGGCAAAATAGTGAATATCCTGTCGGCATCGTCCCGGCAGGGGAGCGACTTTTATACGCATTATTCATCGTCGAAATTCGGCGCGATGGGCCTGACCCAGGGCGTAGGGCTTGCCGCAGCCAGGCACAACATCAATGTCAACGGTATCTGTCCCGGAATCATCGAAACCAAGATAGGCGAAAAACAGGGCGGCGGCCTGACGCAGCAGATGGCGAAGTATTCGGGAAAGCCGGAGGAACTGATGCGGGAGAGTATCAGAAAAACCATTCCGCTCAGGAGATTCCAGAGCGGCGAAGATATCGGCCATATGGCGCTGTTTCTCTGCTCCGATCTCGCGAAAAATATCACCTGCCAGGCCATCAACGTCTGCGGCGGGATGCGAATGAATTAACACGGCAAAGACGCGCTGTGGCGGCGTCCTTTTCTCTCCGTGTAACGGCAGTCCAGAGCGTAAGCTGCCACAGCTTGATTTGCCGCCTGCGGCCGGTCAGTCGTGGCGGTGCGTCTCGGGCAGGCCCAATCGCGGGATGGTGTCTTTTTCAAAGTCGAACTCGATCAAGACGGCCGTTTCCTCTCCCACGACCCAGGCTTCATGGCCCGGTTCGACGACGACCACCTGCGGTGCGACGAAATCCAGGGTGCAGCCGTCATGGAAAAGAAAACGGAGGTGTCCCCGGGCCAGGAATCCCACATGCCCATGCATACACAGGTCGGTGTTCACCAGGGGCTTGATATGGGTTGACCATCGGAAACCGGGCGGGTAAATCATCCGCTTGACCCGGGCAAGGCCCGCCGGGACCACATCGAGCTGCATGATGCCGATTTCGCGGTGATCGGCTCCCGGCAGCACGGCGAGAAGGGGATCGATGCTCATTCTGGGCTCTCCTGTTTGATTGGACAAGAACTTACTGTTTGTTCAGGAACTCAGACCGGAACAAAATCGGCCGGTCGCACCTCTTTGAGCTTTAAGGCATCCACGGGACAGACGACGGTGCAGGCGCCGCATCCCAGGCACTTTTCCGGATCTACGGCAGCCAGATCATCCTTCATGGAAAGCGCGTCGAAAAAACATCGCTCCACACACGTTTCGCATCCGCTGCAAAGATCGGCATCGACTGTGGCCTCAAAACGGCTGGGCGCCACCCATTTCTTCGGTCCCTTCATAATTGCCCAGTTCAGGCAGCAGTCATTGCAGCAATTGCAGATGACATGGCCGACCGTCTGGCGATTATCCACAACATGCACCAGCCCTTCCTCCCGGCACTTTTTCAATATCTCAATGGCCTCGTTTTTGGACAATACCCGTCCCGTTCCCCGGTCGATATTGTATTCGGCGGCACGATCGACCTGCATGCAAACTTCCAGCGGCTTGGTGCAATTACCGGAAATTACGCGGCAGGAGCAATTGGTAACCGAAAGTATTTTAGCATCCTCGATAATCTTTATGACATCATCGTAAGCCAGAATCCGTGATTGCGGTTCGATGCTTTCATTGACGGGGACAACCCGCATGATGGAACCGGGCAGCATTTCCATGATCATCTGACCGTAATCCGGCCATTCCTTTTCCATGTACTCTTTCCACAGGTCCAGCACATGCCTGGAAATTCCCGGAGTCAGGCTGGTGGAATCGTGCATCTGCGGAATGGTTTTGACACGGTAGAATTTTTTTTCACCGCCTTTGGCGGCCTTGAAGATCAACCCCCGTTGAAATAAGGAATCCATCATGGCCGTAATCGCGTCTGCGGACAATCCTGATTTTTGGGCTAATTCTTCGACGGTTGCAGGCGGGGAAGCCAGGAGCATGACTCTGGCCTCATCGTCATTAACAAGCGCTTCGAAGATTCTGGGGATGAGCGGCGATTCTCCCGCCCCGATGGCGCGGGCAAGTTGGCTGCACAAATTCATGTCTACCATATCGGCGTATCCTCCGTTTCAAAGAATTGAAGAAAGTATCGGAAAAAATGTCTTTCATGTCAAGGACAAACAAATATCCATGGAATGTGATACGGGTCACGGGCAGACCTCAATATGCAATAACTCTTTCTTTACAATAACATGATATCTTGTTAGAGGTTGTCACGCATATTTTAGGAGTACGGGGCGCATCGAGCTGACGGTTTTGCTTAAAACATCAACGCTGAGGGTTTGAATCGGAATATGAAAAGAACATTGGATAATGCCCGCGCCATAGTCCAGGAGATACTTGAAGATATTGAAAAGAGGTCGAACGCCGCCCGGCTCGACGGGGCGGCGTTCGACGATTTTCAGGCGCGCCTGCGCCGGGTTGAGGATGACGTTTCCCTGGAGTGCCTGCGCGGCATTCCCCGTAAATACATGACCATGATCCGCGACAAAATCGGCGCCGAGATTATCGCGGCTGTTGAACCCGGAAAACTGGGCGCCGTTTTCGGCAGCCGCGACCGCATCCGGCAGGCGTATCAAAAAATCACCATCCTGCTGGAAAAGTACAATCATGCATTGAAAATTGCACAGGACAGCTTGACGGAGATAGATCGTCTCAAATTTGTGCAGAAAGAGATGGCGGAATCCCAGATTGCCAACTTGCAGGAGCTTGAACTGTTCGAACAAAGCATGCGGCACATCCAGTGGCTGGTCGACATACAGCTGGAACCCTTTGAAAAGGCCATGAGCAGGATTATCAACTTTCTTAACGCCAGGCACTTTGAAGTCTATCTGTTCGACGATGACAAGTTTCTGACCACCAACCTCAATACCGACGGGAAAATTTTTATCTACAACAAACAACAGGAGGAGAGTCCTGAGCTGCCGCATGCCGTTGACGCGCCGACTTTTCAGGAGGTGCAGGAAACCATTTATGAGGTCCCCCTCACCGTGGAAGGGCGGCAGATCGGCCACTGCCGCATCCTGTGCACGAAAACACCGGATTTCGACCGGGATATCTGGATCAAAAAAGTTGACTTCGTCACGCCGGTTGCCGCCCGCATCATTGAAGCCAACCAAAACCGGCTTCTTGCCGCCAAGGTCTATACCGACGATCTCACGCAACTATACAACAAACGCAAGCTCAACGAGCAGATGGGACGCCTGTTCAAGCAGTTTAAAACCGGGCAGAAAAAATTGTTTGTCGCGATGATCGATATCGACAAGTTCAAGAGCTTAAATGACACTTACGGCCATCCCGTCGGGGATCAGGTCCTCAAGAAAGTCGCCCAGCTGATCCGCGATGGGGTGCCATACGCCTATCGTTACGGCGGCGAGGAATTCTGCGCCGTTTTTTACGGTTATGAAAAGCAGGTGGTGCTCGATACCATGGAAAACCTGCGCAGGAAAATTGAAACAACATCTTTTGCCATCGACGGCCTTGAACACCCGATAACGGTTTCTTCAGGGATTGCTGAATTTGAAGTCAGTATGCACGCCGTGATGGACGCCATCGACCGGGCCGACAAGGCGCTGTATGTCAGCAAGGAAGACGGGCGCAACCGCTGCACGTATTATGACGACATCAAAGACCGTTATCTCGCGGACGCCAACCGTCTGCGTCATAGAAATCTCATGCTGGAGGAAGAGGTCGAACTGCTGCGGCAGGAACTCTCCGGGATCAAGGGAGGAAAGAGCCGCTGACCAAAGAGAGCGGACCGGCGGCATACAACGCACAGCTGCCTTTGAATGCCTTCCTTAACTCAGCATTTGACGGATTTTGAAAATCGTGATTGGTTACTCATCTTGATGATTGATGTACTGCGACACCATCGGTCAACCGGCGGCAGTCAGAGAAGACCAATTTAAATTCCGTAGAATCGCTTGAAATCGATCTACTCAAATAAAGCATAAGGTACGGACATGAATAGCGGATTATTTTTTAAAGCCCTGTTTGAACCGCGGGCTATTGCCTTTATCGGTGCGTCCGCAAATCCCTCCAAATGGGGATTTAACATTCTTCACCACCTCATCAGGGGAGGTTATGCCGGCAACATTTATCCAATAAACCCTCAGGGCGGCACATGGTTTGGCAGGCCCCTGTATAAAAGCCTGGCTGAAGTGCCGCGGCCTGTTGAGATGGCCATCATCGTTGTCCCTAAAGAAAAGGTTCCGGATACGCTGCGCGAATGCATTGCCGCTGGCATCCCCGCCGCCATCGTCATCACCGCCGGATTCGGCGAGACCGGCGCAGAGGGAAAGGCTCTGGAGCAGGAAGTTCTTTCCGTCGCACGCGAAGGCGGTATCCGCATGGTGGGACCGAACACCATGGGAGTGTACAGCGCCTATCCATCGCGCATGCAGGCGATCATGACCGCCTCGCAATTCACACGGGGGGCCGTAGCTGTTTTATCCCAGAGCGGCAATCTGGGGACCTGCCTCTCCGACCGGTTCATCCGGCGGGAGATCGGCATCAGTCGCCTGGTCAGCTCCGGCAACGAGGCGGATCTGACAATTGAAGATTACCTGGACTATCTGGAAACCGACGACAAGACCAAAGTCATTTGCCTGTATGTGGAAGGTGTGCGCCAGGGCAGCCGATTCATCGATACGATCAAACGGATATCGGCGACCAAGCCGGTCATCCTGCTCAAAGGCGGTACCGGAACCATCGGCGCGGACGCGGCCATGTCGCACACGGGCACGCTGGCCGGAAGCTTCATGGTGTTTCGCGCCATTTGCCGTCAGGCCAATATCATTGTGGCGGATACCATTGATGAGATGGTGGATATCGCGGGACTCCTGCTCTCCCAGCCGGAAATCAAAGGGAAGAGGATCGGCATCGTCACGCAGGGGGGAGGGCTGGGCGTTATATCCGCCGATCTGTGCGAGGCGGCAGGCCTTGAGGTTCCGCCGCTTTCTGCCCGGGTGGTCGGCATGCTCGACGCCTATCTGCCGTCTTTCTGGAGCAGACGCAACCCCGTTGATCTGGTTGCGCCGGGAAAGGTTTCGATGATCACCGATTCCACTGCCGCGTTGTTAAAGTACGCGGACATGGACGCCATCGTTCTGCTGGGCTTAGGCTATATGACCAGCCGTGCCAGACGCTGGCTGGCATCCGATGTGCTTCCCCGCGACGTTATGGAGGGGCCTGCCGGGAAAATGATCGCCGGAGAAATGGAGCTTCTGGATCTGATCGTGGAACAAATCAGGGAGTTCAACAAGCCGATCCTGCCGGTGATCGATGTCGTCGGTTTTGATGATCCCGATGAAGGCAATATCGTCCGGCATCTGGATAAGATGGGGATTATGGCATACTCGTCTCCGGAACAGGCGATCCGCGCGCTGGCCAAGGCTCAAGCCTATTATCAGAAGCGGCGCGCGCGGGCGGAGCATTAAAAGACAAGAACTCTGCGGGACCAGACAGAAAACGGAGGAACTGATATTTGATGAGCAATATTTATGAAAAATTGCGCGACAGGCTGGAAATGATGGCAACCGGTTATCCGGCAACAGCCAATGGCGTAGAAATTAAAATCCTTCGTCAGCTCTTCAGCGAAGAAGACGCGGATCTGTTTTTGAAGCTGGAGGCCAAACCGGCAACGGCCGGGCAGGTGGCTTTGCGTCTGGCATCGGATGTTGCGGACATGGCGGTTCGACTGGAAGGAATGGCCCGCAAGGGCCTTATCTTCAGAGTCAGGCAGGATGAGGCGATCTGTTATTTTCCGGTTCCTTTCATTGTCGGCATCTATGAATTCCAGTTGAACAATTTAGATAAACCGCTGCTCAAGGACATCTCCCAGTATTATCTGACCGGTTTGGGCGCCACGTTCCACGGGCAGAAAACACCCCATCTGCGTTCCATTCCCATCAATGCCGAAATCGTCGCCGACCGGCCCATCTTCCCCTACGATGACGCTGCCGCGATCATCAAGGGGAAAGCCCGCATTGCCGTTGCCGAATGCTTTTGCCGCAAGGCGGTGAGCCTGTATGGAAAAACCTGTTCGCATCCCCTGGAGACGTGCCTGCAGTTTGAGACTTTTGCCGATTATTATGTGGAAAACGGAATGGCGCGTTACATCAGCACGGAGGAGGCACTGGCCATTCTGAAGCAAAGTGAAGCGGAGGGACTGGTTATCCATATTTTGAATTCTCAGAAAGTGGAAGCGATGTGCTGCTGCTGTTCCTGCTGCTGCGGCATGCTGATTTCGCTCAAGCTTTTCCCGGCCCCGGCCCGCGCGGTGAAAAGCAATTATGCCTGCCTGTTTGACGAAGCCCTCTGTAACCACTGCGGTATCTGCGTCTCGCGCTGCACCGTGGGGGCATTTAAGATGAAGGATGAGAAAGTCGGGTTTCACGCCGACCGCTGCATCGGCTGCGGTCTTTGCGTCACCACCTGTCCCACCGACGCATTGAAGCTGGATAAAAAAGCGGATGACAGCCTTTATACGCCGCCTGCAACCGTTTATGATACGTATGCGGTGATGAGCCGGGAAAAGGCCGGATAATTTCGAATTTTATTTATTCGGATAAAATCCCGTCTGCCAGATGCCGTCGGTGAAGATGATGCGGGAAGGCTCATCCAGCCGGGCCGGCACTTTAAATTTTTCAATGCCGTACTCGGGATCGTGCGGCAACTTTAAAAAATTTTCCGAATGCTGAGGCAGGATGGGATAAATAGCGCGGTCTTTGATCCCGGAAAATAGTGCGTCGATCGTCGTATATGCCGCCAGTTCCTCCAGGGTCTTCAGCGTCGGCGGCATCAGCATCACCTCTTTATTGTCATGCATTTTTAAAATATTTTCCGGCGTGCCCCACAGGCAGTCCGTCAACTCGTCGCAATCGGTCGTCGTCAATTGGCCTTCCGGCAGTTGTGCCAGAAAAAAGCGGGTGCTGAATCGCTTCGGAGAAATTTCCGGTGTAATCCAGTGGGCATAAGGAACCAGAGCTTCCGGGGACAACAGCAGGTTTTCTTTTTCAGCGATCTCTTTGAGTGTCATCTGCCCGGCGTTAAGTTCTCTCCGGTAGTCGGCAAAGCGGTCGATGGATTGATTGGAATCGAATTTCAGTGAATGTCCGCCGGAGTCCTGCGCAATGAGTATGCCTGCTTCTTCAAAGGTTTCCCGGATGGCGCAGATAAAAATACTCTGCGCCATCTCAGGGGATAAACCGGGATCCTGAAGTAATGCCTGCGGATTAAATTGATCCGGTGCTGCAATAAAGTTATTGAGCTGTAAGTCCGCGTCGGCGGCATCCACCTGACCGCCCGGAAAAACATAAGCCGCCGCCATAAAAGACTGATTGCGATGGCGGCATGCTAAAAAAACTTCCCAGTTGCTCTCGGGATTGCTTCGGACTAAAATAACAGTCGCCGATTCTTTAGGCACGGCAATTTGCACCGATGAAGGCACGATTTTTCCTTCCCTGGCATTTATTTGGCGATCTGGCCGCCGTCAACAACCATGACATGACCGGTCATAAAGGCCGAAGCAGGTGAAGCGAGGAATACGGCCACACCCTTCATGTCATCAATTTCACCGACATGGCGCAGCGGGATCTCATTGATGATCGCGTCGCGGATCGGTTTAAAATCGGGCTTGTCGATGTAAGCCATCATGTCCGTGTGAAAAAAACCCGGTGCGATGGCATTGACGCGAATGTTATACCGGGCCAATTTGACAGCCAGATTCATGGTCAGCAGATTGATGGCCGCTTTAGTGGAATTATAAGGAATGGCCGGATGACCTTCCTCGATGGAGCCGCGGAAAGCCATGACGGAAGAAATATTGATGATGTTGCCGCCGCCCTGTTCCTTCATGATGCGGGCGACTTTCTGGGTGAGAATCCAGACGCCGCGGACGTTGACGTTGAAAAGCTGATCCCATTTTTCCAGGGGGAACTCAAGGGTGGGAGCGCCCCAGGTCGCACCGGCGTTGTTGACCAGAATGTCAATGTGCCCCAATTTTGCCACAGCTTCCGCCAGCATGGCGTCAATGGTTTCTTCTTTGGCCATGTCACTGGCAATGGCCAGCGCTTTGACTTTGAACTCGGCTTCCAGTTCTTTGGCCGTAGCCTCCAGATTCTTCAACTTGCGGGATGTTAAAATGATATCCGCGCCTGCTTCGGCAAGGCCGGTGGCAATAAATTTGCCGATGCCCCGGCCGCCGCCTGTGATCAGCGCCACTTTTCCCTTGAGCGAAAACATGTCTGTGAGTTTCATCTGTTCCTCCTTAAAATTATTGTTAACCGGATGTTTTCCGGAATCGTTTTCATGCGGCGGCAAATAGTATCATAAACAGCCAAGAGTCGTTACCAAAATATGTAAAATTCTGTCATGATCCTGTCGGTTAATATATAAACTTTGTAGATAAAAAATATTTATGTTATGCACTTACCATCATGGTTGACCGTTTTGAAAACATTACCCTCCAGCAAATGGAGGCCCTGATCTGTCTGGTGGAAGAACGCAGTTTCAGCCGTGCGGCCAAGCGCATGTTGCTGACGCAACCGGCGTTGACGAAGAATATTCACAATGTGGAAGACTGTCTCAATGTGAAAGTGGTCAACCGCAGCCCTTCAGGTGTTTCTTTGACTCCGGAAGGGAAAATTCTTTATGATATCGCCCTGCGGATGGTTAAGCTGCGCAAGGAAGCGGGCGAAAAAATCCAAAAGCTGCGCGAAAATACGGGTGGCGACATCTATATCGGCGCCAGCACCATTCCGGCTACCTATATTATGCCGCATGCCATGAGTGCGTTTAAAAAAGATCATGCCGATATCCGGATTTTTATAAAAACGGAAGACAGCGAAGAAGTTTTGAATATGGTGCTGGATCATGAGGTGGAAATCGGCTGCATCGGCAAAGAACCGCTCAACCGGAAGCTGACGGCCGAACCGCTCTGGAATGACCGGCTGATTCTGGTTGTTCCCAAGCATCACCGTTTTGTCAAAAAAGGTTCGATAGACATCTCCGAACTGCTTGCGGAGCCGTTTGTCCTGCGCGAAAGGGGATCGGCGACGCGATCTGTTTTTGAAGCCTATCTCAAGGAAAAAAAGTCAATCAGCCTTTCGCAGCTGAATATTTGCGGTGAATTGGGAAGTTCCGAGGCGATCAGGGAAGCCGTGATTGCCGGGCTCGGCGTATCCGTCCTGTCGGTGCACGCGGTTAAGCGCGAACTGGCGTCCCGGCTTCTTTATGAAATTCCCATCACCTCCTGCCGTATCGAAAGAAAATTCTATCTGATTTACCTCAAGTCCTTCGATTTCCGCCCGCACCACCAAACCTTTGTCAGCTTTTTGAAAAAATACGAGGCCGGCAAAACCGTTTTAGATAACCGGTAGACCGGATTTCGAAGCGGAAAATTTATCATGGTCACGGTCCAGTGCTTCCCGCACTTTGGTGGCCAGGTCGTTTACCGAAAACGGTTTCTGAATGAAATGGACGCCCTCATCGAGCACGCCCTGATGGGCAATAACGTTGGCCGTATAGCCGGACATGAAAAGGTGCTTAATTTGCGGGTAAAGAGGCAGCATGTTTTGAGCCAGATCCCGGCCATTCATCTCAGGCATAACGACGTCCGTCAACAGCAGATTGATTTCAGAGTCATGCTCCCCGGCCAATCGGATCGCTTCGCTTGGCCTGCCCGCGGTCAGCACGGTGTAACCGAGGCTTTCGAGCATTGTCGCGGTCATTTCCAGGATGGTCGGTTCATCCTCGACCAGCAGAATGATTTCATTCCCCCGCTGGAGTGGTTCCGCCATGTCTTCCTTCTGGATCTGCACGGCTTTGCCCGCGTATCGGGGCAGATAGATTTTGAAGGTGGTTCCCTGCAGGGGTTCGCTGTAGACATTGATGAAACCGTTGTTCTGTTTAACGATGCCATAGACCATGGATAATCCCAGTCCGGTTCCCTGGCCGACCTCCTTGGTGGTGAAGAACGGTTCGAAGATATTGGACAGGGTTCTCTTATCCATACCACAGCCATTGTCGCTTACGGACAGAAGCACATAGTCGCCGGGGACAAAATCCGCGTGATAAGTGCAGTATGCGTGATCAAGGACGGTATTTTCCGTTTTGATGGTGACCTTGCCCCCGCCGGTGATGGCATCCCGGGCGTTGACGCACAGATTGGCCAGGATCTGATCAATCTGGTTGGGATCCATCTTCACGGGCCATAAGGTGCTGTTTGGCAACCAGGCAAGATCAATGTCTTCGCCGATGAGCCTTCTCAGCATCTTGAGCATGCTTTCCACTGTCTCATTAAGGTCAAGAATTTTGGGGGTGACATTCTGCTTGCGGGCAAAGGCCAGCAGTTGGCGGGTCAGATCTGCGGACCGTCTCCCTGCATTCAGGATATTCTGCAGTGCTTTATGGAGGGGTTCAGAGGGGGCAACCTTGTTCAGGGCCATTTCCGTATTCCCGATGATGACGCTGAGCATGTTGTTGAAGTCGTGGGCGACGCCTCCGGCCAATTGTCCCACGGACTGCATCTTTTGCGCCTGAATGAGCTGCGTTTCAAGCTGCTTTCTTCCGCTTAAATCGACCATCGAGATGATGCTTTCTTTCTTATCAGGAATAATGGCGGCGCTCGTCATGAGATCCAGAATTTTGCCTTCACGGTTTACGGCGCGAAATTCATAAGAGGATGGCGATGATCCCTGATCCTGCCTGCGCATCTTATGGTAGGTTTTCATTTTTTCCAGATCGTCTTTATGGACGAAAGCCGTCCAGCTCATCTTTCCTTCCAGTTCCTGTTTTGTATACCCGGACAGGCCGGCAAAGTTGTTATTGGCCATGAGAATAGTCGAGTCTTCGGCGACAATGATATTGGCCGTGGCCGTACTTTCGAATATCGTCCTGTAAAGTTCTTCGCTTTCCTTGATTTTTTGATAGGAGACGGCATTTCTGATGCTGATGCCGATCTGCGGGGCAATGCCCATCAACAGGTTGATCTCCGTCTGGCCCAGCGGCTTTTTCGTCTGGATGTTGTCCACCATGAGGATGCCCATGGATTCCCCTTTATAGACTATCGGAACGCAGATGAAAGACTGAGTGCCCATGTCGCGGATGAAATTAAGAGTCTTTGGGGACAGATCCTTTTCAATTAGCGATACATCATTGACCAATACGGGTTTCTGTTTTCTGAAGGCTTCAATGGCCACGCCTTTTGAGAGGGGGTTGTCCAGATGAAATTTAATGCCCTCCATGTAGGCTTCGTCTTTGGGATTGTATCCGCAGCCTACGGAATAAACGAGCAAATTCCTTTGCTCGTTTTGCAGCATGATCATTCCCCGGTCAAAATCCAGCCTGGTGATCAGCGATTTCATGGCATGCTTGAGAAGCTCGTCGACCTCGGGAATCATGGAGGCCGCCTGACCGATTTCCTGAATCAGAAGGGCCTCATTGTACCGGCTGTTGATTTGATCCAGGAGGAGGTCGGACGCATCCGCCTGATTGTTGATAATGGATAACAGTTCCTTTTTTTCCAGATGTTCGACATGCAGCGTCAATCCCATCAAGACGATGACGAACGACAGGACCAGGGCATCCCAGTAGGCGGGTTGGATAAAATTCAGTGCGATGATGCAACTGACCAGGCCGATGACGGAGGAGTAATTGCGGATGCGTTTCCAGATCAGGGAGGGCGTTTTTTTCCAGGAGATGACATACAGGCAGCAGTCCCCGCCCTTGTGGACGCAAACGGGATGTTCGATGCTGGCTAATTTGTTGGTGGAGAGTTTTGCCAGCGCCTCCAGTCCACCCAGCCGGTTAGAGCACTGGTAAGGTTTTTCGTCCACACCCGGCTGTAGCGTTACTTTCGCCTCAAGCTTATCCAATGCGATCGTCCGGGTTTTCATCACGGCTGCCCGGCTGAGACGGCCGTTGATTTTCTCCAAAACGCCGTACGCCGTTGCCGGGTTCATAAATCCCAGCATATACTGTCCAAGAGCGCCGGAGGCGCGGGATGTTACCGAAAAACGACCTACCTTCCTGGAGATGTCCGGATCCTGCGTCGCCTGCGCAAGGATGTCGTGAAACCGGTCAACCTGTGTCTGGGTCAGCCAGTGTCCTTCATCATCGAGCTGGAACATTTCAATGTCCGCGTATTTCAATAACGGAGCTATATTAATATCCGGAAAGAACTTTTTCAGGTACTCTACATAGCTCTTGATAATCCGGCTGTTGTAATACTGTTTTTCTTCCATCAGGTTCCTTTGAATTTTTTCAAGAAAAGCCGGATAATAAATCTGATTCTGAACTTGATATTTTCCATCATGTATTCACTGTATTCCCGGGCGTAATGAGCGTGAATGATCCAGAGATTATATTTCTTTTCAGGAATCGAAACATCCTGTGCTTTGAAATAGTCAGACGGATAAATGAGAACCGGTATCTGGTCCATCTTGTAATTTTCGGCCGCCACCTGCGCAATGGCCGCAGACAGGATCGGCCAGGGCAGACCCGCTGCATCGGTGACCAGGATTTTGAGCCCGTTTAAGAAGTCCGAGAGGCTGAGCCCCACGTTCGATTTGTTCACGATGATAACGGCTTTTAATGTTCCGTTTTGCGTGAGAGAGAGGCTCCGGCAGCTTCGGAGGAACCCATGGCCAGCATACAGCTCTGAAAGGAATTTTCCCTCTTCGCCTTCCTTATCCAGGCTCAATACATCCAGCAGGAGTCCGTTGGACGTATTCTGATAAAAACGCCTTAATTCTTCCAGATCCGCGGCTGTGCAACCGGCTAGCACACACCCTTCAGGCAGGGGCGTTCTGGTGTCGGATGTCGGATAATTGATATAGGAAAAAAGGTCAAGCGAGCAGGCCCGCGGGTTCTTGAAATGCCTGGCGAAGCCGCCGAAGAAATGAT
This sequence comes from Deltaproteobacteria bacterium HGW-Deltaproteobacteria-6, assembly GCA_002840435.1. Taxonomy (NCBI): domain Bacteria; class Deltaproteobacteria; species Deltaproteobacteria bacterium HGW-Deltaproteobacteria-6. The sequence goes on along the minus strand of PHAT01000005.1, from coordinate 205,928 downwards.
CGGGAAAACGGTTTTCCGGCCGGAAATAGAACATCATATAGTCCATCCCGACGGTAGGCAGCCGATAGAGGCCGTTGAAATAGTGCATGATCTGTTTCAGGACCTGCAGGCCGGTCCTCTTTTTGTTAAGCGGTCTGGCGGCAAGGTGGTGAACCATCCAGGTCCGCCTGTAAGATCGGACCATGGAGGCATGCCCATATATCCGGCCATTTTGCTGATACGTGATCTGCGTGGTGATTTCGGGATTATCGCGATACAGCCGCTGATAAGCAAGCTTCATCGGCTGCCGGTGCGCGTGGATCGTGGTATATTTTTTAGGATAAATGAAACCGCTGTCAAAAAGAAATTCCCAAAGCTGCTCGGCATCGACCTCATCGGCAACATGAGCGCCGGGATCAATGATATTCATGACAATATGACTCAGCCGGTTGTAGGCGACAACGTCCATATCCAGGATAACAAAACCGTAGAGGATGATGCTCTTCTTTATTGCGCGGCGGTAGAGAACCTGTGCTTCGCATGGGATTTGCAAAGCGCCTGAAAAGTTCATTTTCAAGTCAGGAATGATCATACCCGGGATGAGAACATCTTCATCGGCGGCAAGCTCAATGGCGAAGCCCGAGGAGGAAAGGTTTTTAACGTCCAGCTGAATATTTTTGAGAATTAATGGATGCTCAAAGGTGATATTCGGCACGGGCCTGACCGAAACGCGGGGGCTGCGCCATTTTTTCTTTAAAAAACGGCTGATCTGGCTGGTCGCCGGGGCCAATACAATTTCCCGAAGCCCCTGGTCAGCCGTTTGTCTGATGCATCGGCAGGATGCCGAAAAAACCATCCGGCCATTCCGGTAAAGATTGACCGTCGATGGGTTGTCGGCATTAAACCAGCGGAAAGATCCGGTGGATTCCGGGCTGACCTTAATGGTGAAGGCCCGGGAACTGAAATCCGTCAGCTGCCCATGGGCCTGAAACCCGTCCTGTACCAGCATGGCATTGATGCCCTGACAATCAAAGTGCCTGGCCTGCCTTTTGCCCAGGATATACGCGCGATCGGGCATTTCAATTGTAAAATGATCTTTTTGAATGTCCAGGAGATTGGCGGGCACGAGGAACATCGTGAGGCCGTTGGTCAGGATAATGTCCAGGATACTCGCGTTTTCCGTAAACAGGCCGCTTTTCTCCGGCCAGCGGCAGGTTATCGAGTTGTCACCGCAGGGTTCCGGATGGGCTTCGACAAGGAGTCCCTCTTTATAACGGGGGTGCTGGAGGTGGACCTGGACCATGCCATCCATGAAGTGGATGCTGTTCCACAGGTTGATAAGTTTACGCTGATTAATCGTTTTTTTGGAGCTGAGTTTTCGAATAAGATTATGATGGCGGAAATAGGACGGGATGACCACGGGATCGGGATCCGGGTGTTCATTAAACTCTTTCACTATTATCGGGCCCTGCTGGTTCATGGGACAGCCTCCTGCTGGAATTTCTGCCTCTAAAGATTCCGGATAAATCCTGATATTGCCAATGCAGCTTCCCTGGGTTTCTCAAATTGTATGGCATGGCCGCTGCTGAAGACGATTAACTGATTCTTTGTCTCTCGGGAAAATAACTGATCCAGAAATTGTGTGATTTTCCTGTTGTCCACGATGCGGTCCTGTTCCGCAATCATCGCGAGCACGGGGAGGCCGTTCCGGGGCATGGCCAACCAGGACATCTCCTGAATTTCACTTGCGATCCCTGATGATTTCAAATTCAGTAATGTGGTTTTAAGATCATCTTTTTCGATGAAGTCCAGCCATTCGTCGACTAGTGTAAAATCAGTGGCCTCCATGGGGATGGGAATGCAGGCATGATCGCGCTCGGGTTTCAGTTTAAATACGGCCATCATCTCCTGCGTGATTTTTCTGTTGATGCTTAAAACGGAGTGGAAGCGTTCATTCCAGAAAAAGCTCGGAGCCATCAGAATGAGGCTGGAAACGGCATCGGGCATCCCGGCTGTCGCCACGGCGGCGTATTGCGCCCCCTGACACCAGCCGGCGAGATGCACCCTTTTGAAAGATTTTTTCAGCAATTCAATGTGCCGGGTGACGTCTCCAATTGCCGCATGGACGGAACCCAGGTCTCCCCGCTTATCATTCAATCCGCAGCCACGCCGGTCAGCGGCGATGACGGTTAGATCCGGCATCATCGATCTGAGCTGAATCGCCAGCGGCGCCAGCCAGCCTGAATGACTCATGCCCCCGTGCAGAATCAGCACCGCATCTTCACCTTCCGGAAGGCCCCACCGCCGGTAATGAATTTTATACCGGTCGGGCATTTCGAGAAAACAGATGTCCGGCGCGCCGTCATCCGCTGCCTGAGGCATCCGGCACTGCATGCCAAAACCGGCATCCCAGTTTTCTACCGGGACGATCTGAAGCCCCCGGACGGTTTTCAGATGATAAGGCATGCGCAAATCCAAAAGCCCGCCGCGTCCGAACGTCAGGGTCGGTTGGGATGGTTCCCGTGACACCAGATAATCGCCGAAAGCCCCTTCATGGGCCGCAAGATTTTCTCCGGCAGCAGCGGAGATCACCAGTGCAGCCCTTGTCAGCAATGATGTTTCACCGACGTGACAACCTACAATAATCGGCCATCCCAGCTTTTTTACTTCGGTGATCATTTGCAACGCCCGGGTAAGACCGCCCACCCGCGAGATTTTGATATTGGCGATGAATTGACCCGGCACATTTTGAAATAACCGCAGATCAGCCAAGGTGCACAGGCTTTCATCCAGAATCACGGGAAGTCCCGTAGCCATACTGAAACGGCTGATATCTTCAATATGCCGCGCCTGCACCGGTTCCTCCACGGCAAACAATCTTTCGCGCCCCAGCGCCAATGTGAAAGCGATGGCTTCATCACAGCGATCCTTCCACAAATTATTGGCGTCCAGACGAATACGGGGAGTGGGAGCGTGATGCTGAACGGACAAATCCTCCAGCAGTTCTATTTTTTGCGTGTCTTCTGCCGGATTGCCGCTGAGTTTGATTTTGAAATCCGCAATTCCGCGGATCAGATATTGATCAACCAGGGTGGCATATTGCCATAATTTTTGATCCCCGAGAACGGCTGTGTAGCGGCCATAGCGCATATCGCCTCTGAGTCCCAGCAGTTCCTCAACTGAACAGCCCTTTTCCCTGGCAAGAAGGTCAAGTATCGCCATTTCGACGGCGCACCATGCCGAAGGATATTGATCGATCATTTTTGCATGAGAGGATGACCATTGCTTCAGATCATCGAGCGTTGAAAAATCCACCTCGCCTGCGGAAAACGTTTCCCTGACCCATTGGAGGCTGGAGGTGAGATCATCGCCCGCCACATAGTCTCTGGGACAACCTTCGCCGTATCCCGTATGCCCCTGGCTTTTTGCCTCGATCCAGAGGCTTTCCCCTTCCTTCCGGGTCGCCGCAGCATGCCGGACAGTGGTTTTTAAAGTTAACTGCAGCGGCTCTGCTTTGATCTGGATGTTTCTCTTTGTCACCCTATTTTTATCCTTCTTTTTTTGATAGTAAATTACCAATAATGTTGAACTTTATAATAGGAGCGGGCTTGAATGTCAATGAAAGATTGACCATTGTATGTACAAAGGGCTCATGATTGCAGAATAGTTGCAATCAGTCCCAAAATGAAAAAAGGTTTGTAACGATGAGCGTTGCAAACCTTTGAATATTCTGGTGCCGGAGCTCGGAGCTCGGAATCGAACCGAGATGCCCTTGCGAGCGGGGGATTTTGAGTCCCCTGCGTCTACCAGTTTCACCACTCCGGCACGGGCGCGATTATATAGACGGAGAACAAAATGTCAAGCTAAAATCTGTTGACAAGCCGCAAATGCCCATGTTAAAGAGGCCCTTCGATTTGGGAAGTCTTGATTGGGGGTGTAGCTCAGCTGGGAGAGCGCTTGAATGGCATTCAAGAGGCCAGCAGTTCGATCCTGCTCATCTCCACCAAAAATAAAAGGGAAGAACCGGATAATGGTTCTTCCCTTTTTCAGTTACATCAAAAACCGCTGATTCGGATTATAAATCTTTTGCCTCTTTATTGATTTTCAGCCGTTTTGCTTTGATCATCTCCGCTTTGTTGCCTTCCAGCCATAATTTCATCGCTTCTTCCCGTTTCAGATTCATCGCCACTTTTCGATATATCTCTTTTTTTGCGGCGAAATCGCTCCTGTCCAGTGCGCTCATTTCCTTGAGTTTGATAATCACATTTGTATTATTGATGGCAAGAGGCTTTTCCGGATAAGGCTGATTCATGGAAAGAGACAGAAGTATTTCGACGGTTTCGGGATGGTTGCCGAGTTTCGGAATAGCCGTGCCGGGTTGAAATAAGCCGGTTTCCTGTACTTTTAAACCTTTCTCCGAAGCCAGTTTATCCAGATTTTCTCCTTTGCGCAGCTTTTCAAGGATCATGGCGGCGTCCTCGAAGGCGATTTTGTCCTGCTCAGACTTGAGATAGCTGCGGCGAACGTCCGTTTCAATATTTTTGAGCTGCGGCGTGAAGGCTTCCTTTTTATCGTCAATGCGTATCACGAAATAGCCATTGCCAGCGGTCAGAACTTTGCTGATATCCTTCTTTTGCAAGCCGGCCAGCTGCGAAGTCAGATCTTTAACGGATGCAAAGATCTGAGGGGGTTTATTGAGCGGGAAAAAATCAGCAGCCTGAACTTTCAGGTTATTTTTTGCGGCATAAGCGTCAAAGTTGTCTTCCTGGTAAATGGTGTCGTGCGCTATCTTGGCTTCCGCAAAGGCTTTTTGCATTCCCCGGCTTTGCTTCAGCTCTTTGATGATGACCGGTGTCGCCTGTTCCAGCCCCATGAGCTTGCCGTCTTTGCCTTTGTAGTTTTCTTTACTGCGGTTGTAATAATCCCTGACGTCGGAGGGGCTGATTTCGGCGGAAGAAAACGTCTCGGCGGCAAAAAACAGGTATTTGATTTTTACCTGCTCGGGAACGCGAAAAGCATTGCTGTTGTTCTTAAGATATTTTTCCAGCTCGCTTACGGATGGATTGATTTTTCTGGTGATATCAGCGCCGAAAATTTGCAGGAAATTGAGATTAATTTTCTGATTCTGCATGGCATAAAGATCCAGCACTTCCTGATCGGATACTTTGATCCCTTCACGAATTATAACGGCAATTTTACTGGCAGCCAGATTCACTTTCTGGCTGGCTTCAAAGTCTTCTGCGGTTAATTTGTTCATGCGCAGTAATTGCTTATATTTGTAGTTGTCAAATTTCCCGTCTGTTTGCAGGTCGGGTATGGTCATGATCATTTGCTTTAACTCGTCATCGGACACCTGCAGTTTCAAATCTTTTGTTTTGGCAATAATGACCTGACGGTTGATCAGGTTGTCGATGGCCACCTTTTTGAGATCCATCTGCTTGATCATCTCCGCCGTTAAAGCGCCGCCTTGACGCGCTTTTTCCATATCCGTTATTTTTGAGTATTCGTTATAATATTCGGATTCGGTGATGGCAACGCCATCGACAATGGCCAGAGCGTTGGCTGTTCGAGAGCCCCGGTCTGTTCCAAAATAAAGGACGAAAACAAAAATAATGATGGCCATGAAAAGAAGCATGAACCAGCCTCGAGCGTGTTTACGGAAAAATTTCAGCATTTCATTACCTCTAAAGTGAGTGTTGAGTGACCCAATATCTTTACAATCAGGATCACTAGTATTACAGTCATTTACAAATTGCAAATACATTTTAAAAATGCGTTGCTTAGGGGGATGAAATACGATATAGACCCAAAAAATATATGAATACGATACATTAAAGAAACAGGAGGGCACATGCTGTTCGATTATATTTTAGGAAAGTTTTCCAATGATCTGGCCATTGATCTTGGAACTGCCAATACACTGGTTTATGTTAAAGGAAAGGGTATTGTTTTAAATGAACCGTCCGTTGTCGCCGTGCATATGGATAATAGAGGCATGAAAAAGGTGCTGGCGGTCGGCAATGAAGCCAAAAACATGCTGGGACGCACTCCAGGCAATATTGTTGCCATCCGCCCCATGCGTGACGGCGTCATCGCGGATTTCGATATCACCGAAGCCATGCTGAAACACTTTATCCTGTGCGTACACAACCGCAAATCACTGGTGCGCCCCCGCATAATTGTTTCCGTACCGTCGGGCATTACGCAGGTGGAGCGCCGCGCGGTGCGTGAAACAGTCGAGTCGGCCGGCGCCCGGGAGATATATCTGATAGAAGAGCCGATGGCGGCGGCAATTGGTGCGGGATTACCCATTGCCGAGCCCACCAGTTCCATGGTGGTTGATATCGGCGGCGGTACCACGGAAGTGGCCGTGATTTCCCTGGCCGGCATCGTGTATTCCAAATCGGTTCGGGTGGCCGGGGATAAAATTGATGAAGAAATTGTCCAGTACATGAAGCGCAAATACAGTTTGCTGATCGGTGAAAGAACGGCTGAAATCATCAAGACGCAAATCGGCTGTGCCTATCCGATGAATGAGATTAAAACGATTGACGTCAAAGGACGTGACCTGATATCGGGCATCCCGAAGACCATCGAAACAAGCTCCGAAGAAATCCGGGAGGCGATCATCGAACCCGTGACGTTGATCGTCGATGCGATAAAAGATGCTCTGGAAAATGCCCCGCCGGAACTGGCCGGTGATATTGTTGACCGCGGCATTGTGCTGACCGGAGGCGGTGCTTTGCTGAAAAATCTCGATATTCTGGTGCGGGAAGAAACCGGCCTGCCTATCACGATTGCCGACGATCCTCTCTGTGCCGTGGCCCGCGGCGCCGGCATGGCACTGGATCAACTGGACGTGCTCAAAGAGGTCACTATTCAGGTCTGATGTCGCTTCCTGAATCGGTCTTTATCGGTAGAAGATATTAGGTCGAATATGTTTTTTAAGAATTATCGGACCGTCATCTTTATTGGCGTAGTTGTTGCCGCCGCTCTTGTTCTGCTTTCGTATAGTTTAAAGTACGATTCCGGTGCGGGTGTTGTAAAAAAGCTTGTTCTGGAAGCGGCAACGCCTGTTCAGCGATTGTTCAATGCGTCCATTGAAGGCGTCGAAAACGCCTGGTTGCGCTATATTCACCTGGTCGGACTGGAAGAAGATAATCGGAGTCTGAAAAATAAAATTGCCGCTCTCCAGGCGGAGCTGATTCTTTATAAAGAAGGCTATCTTGAAGCGCAAAGATTGAAAAAACTTCTGTCTTTGCTGGAAGATCGTCAGTACAAATTCACGGCTGCCCGGGTGATTGCCAAAGAACAGGCAGCCCTTTCCAAAACCCTCTGGATTGACAAAGGCAGTGCGCACGGTCTGAAATCCGGGATGCCGGTTCTTGTTCCGCCCGGACTTATCGGAAGATTGACGGATGTTTCCTGGCATAGTTCGAAAGTTCTCCTGCTGATTGATGAAAATTCCAACGTGGATGTTCTGATACAACGAACGCGGGTGCAGGGAATTGTTCGCGGCGCGGGATCGCGCGGCTGCGTCGTCCGGTATATTTCCAAAGTTCAGGATGTCAAGGAAGGCGATGTGGTTGTGACATCCGGAATGAGTAACATTTTTCCCAAGGGGTTGCTTATCGGCAAGGTGAGCCACGTCGACCGGATGGACGTCGGGTTGTTTTTGCAGATCCGGGTGGCCCCTTTTGTTGATTTTTCCATGCTGGAGGAAGTTCTGGTTTTAACGACCGGGCAAGGGGAATTTTCTGAGGGAAAGAAAACTGCAAAATGATTTATTATTTATTATTGCCTTTTTTGACAATTTTGCTGGTTGTATTACAAACCACCCTGGCCGATATCCTTTTTTCAGGCTGGCTGGTTTTGGAACTGTCGCTGGTTGTCGTGATTTATGCCGGATTTCGTCTGGATTTGATGAAAGGAATCATCCTGACAGGCCTTTCGGGATTTGTGTTTGACTGTGTGTCCGGAGCGCCTCTCGGATTATTCACGCTTGCTTATCTGCTTATTTTTTTACTTTCTTTTTTTGTTTCATTGCGGCTTGCTTCGGAAAAGCTTTATCTCATAGCTCTTTTCAGTCTGGTTTGTTCTCTGCTGGAGTCGCTGATGCTGATTCTACTCTACCATATTGTGTCTGACGTTGACATGCTGAGTAATGTGTTTCTCGTTTTTGTGCCACAGGCTTTGCTGATTAGTGTTCTTTCCGTCGGCTTTTTTTACGCGATGCGAAAGATAGAAGGATTAGTGTATGGAAAAACAAGGCAATCTTCGCAACGGACCGGAACCCGCGGAATTTCGGCAGAAGCTTAAAGTTGTCATTATCCTGGTTGTCCTGACCCTGCTTGTCCTAATGATTCGACTATGGTATTTGCAGGTCATCAAGGGAGATGAACTTAAACAGCGGTCGGAAAACAATGCCGTGCGCTTTCGCAAAATCCAGCCATTGCGCGGTCTGATTATGGATCGCAATGGCGCGGTGATCGTGGACAACTGTCCTTCTTTTGATGTGCTTTACATGCCCACAAAAGGTGTGGATCCGGAGTTAATGATCCGGAAAATTAAAGATATTTATAAAACCAAATCGATCGATTACTCATCCGATCTGCCTTTTCCCAAGACGCTTAAACCCTATCTGCCGGTGCGACTGGAAAAAAACGTCAGCATCGAAAAAGTTGCCCTTGTGGAAACCAACGCCATTGACCTGCCGGGTGTTTATGTCGATGTCACGCCGGTCCGCCTCTATGTGGATGGGGAAATGATCGCACCGATCATCGGTTACACGGGTGAAGTCAGCAAGGAAGAATTGGAAAAATCGGAGGAAGATTATCTGTCCGGCGATATCACGGGAAAGTATGGCATCGAAAAAGTTCTTGATCCCTATATTCGCGGCCGCCGAGGCAATGAACTGGTTGAAGTCAATGCCTTCGGCAAAGTCATTAAGAACCTGGGGCGGATTGATCCCACTTCCGGTTCCACCGTTGTGCTGACCATAGATGCCCAATTACAGAAGGCTGCCTGGGAAGCCTTTGAAGGTAAAGCCGGTGCGGCTGTGGCAATGGATCCGCGTGATGGTTCGATTCTGGCGATGGTCAGTCTGCCGTCTTTTGATCCGAATTTATTCAACAGCGGCATTGCTCGCGCTGAATGGGAAAAACTGCAAAAGAATCCGTTGAACCCTTTGTCCAACAGAGCCATTTCCGGACAGTATCCGCCCGGCTCGACCTATAAACTTATTGTGGCCGCGGCAGCCCTCGAAGAGGGCATCGTTACGCCTGAAACCAGAATATCCTGCAGCGGTTCTTTCAGTTTGGGCAACAGATCGTTCCGCTGCTGGAAAAAGCATGGACACGGATCCGTCAATCTGCATCGGGCGCTGGTGGAGTCCTGTGATGTTTATTTTTATACGGTTGGGAAGATGTTGGGCGTGGATAAAATAGCGCGATACGCCCGGTTGTTCGGTTTAGGGGAGGCTACCGGCATTGATCTTGCTCACGAGCGAAGGGGTCTGGTGCCCACGCGGGACTGGAAGCTGGCTCGTATGAAAGAGCCGTGGCACCTCGGTGAAACGATATCAATATCCATCGGCCAGGGGTTCAATTTAACAACCCCGCTGCAGTTGGTGCAGGCATACAGCGCTTTGGCTAACGGCGGTACTTTGTGGCGTCCCCATCTTATTCAGCGAATTGAGTTGTCCGATAGAACCGTTGTTAAAGAATATCTGCCGGAGAAAAAAGGCGAATTAAAGTTAAGTCCGCAGACGATATCAGTGCTCAGCCACGGACTTTGGGGTGTTGTCAATGAACCGGGAGGCACCGGAGCTGCTGCGCGCAGGCCTTCTGCAGACGTTTGCGGTAAAACCGGAACGTCGCAGGTGGTGGGATTGCCGCAGAATGAGAAGGCGCGCCGTACACAAAAAATTACCGCATTTCATAAAGACCACGCCTTATTTGTCGGCTATGCTCCGATGAAAAGTCCGGAAATCGCCGTGGCGGTGATTGCTGAAAATGCCGGCGGCGGCGGTGCGGTTGCCGCTCCGATTGCCCGTAAAATTCTGAACGCTTACTTTGATGCCAGGAAAAAAGAAAAAGCGGTTAAGGTTGCCGCAAAAATTCAGCCGGCCGGTCAGCCGGAAGACTGATTACGTATTTCATGTTTATCGTTCAAGGAAGGATTCTTATTAAGGAAGAAAATGATTTTTTTTAAATACGATCGCCGTATATTTCAGAATTTTGACTGGACTCTGTGTGGGTTGGTGCTGGCTATTTGTGCCATTGGCATTATTAATATTTATTCCACCGGCTTTAGTCTCAGCGATAATCAATCACCCCTTTACTTAAAGCAACTTCAATGGATTCTGTTCGGTCTTTTTTTAATGATGATTACTTTTTTAATTGATTACCGGGCCATCAATCAGGCTGCATATATTATTTATGCGATTTCCGTTCTATCCCTGATTGTTGTTGCTTTATTCGGTCATACGGCCAATGGCGCGCAAAGGTGGATATCCTTCGGATTCGTTTTATTTCAACCTTCCGAATTAATGAAGGTGAGTGTTATTATTGTTCTGGCCAGATATTTTGATGATCATAAATCTAACGAGCCCTATCTGTTGCGGGAACTGTTTGTTCCTGCCGTGATGGTGTTGTTTCCCTGTGTCCTGATCTTGAAACAACCGGATTTAGGGACGGCATTGATGATCGTCATTGTTGCCGCTTCGATTGTTCTTTTTATCGGAATGAACTGGAAGTCCCTGTTGATAACCGCTGTCAGTATTTTAGTGATGTTGCCCATGGCCTGGTTCTTTTTAAAAGATTATCAAAAAGACAGATTACTGACTTTTCTTTCGCCCGAGATTGATCCCTTGGGTACGGGCTACCATATTATCCAATCCATGATCGCCATAGGTTCCGGAGGATTTCTGGGCAAGGGATTTTTAAAAGGTTCACAAACCCAGCTGAAGTTTTTACCGGAACAGCAGACGGATTTCGTTTTTTCCGTGTTTGCGGAAGAGTGGGGATTTGTCGGCGGTTTGATCCTGATGATGATGTTTATATCCTTGATCATCTGGGGGTTGAAAATTGCCTTGCATTCAAAAGATTTATTGGGCACGATACTGGCATTTGGCATTACCGTACTGATTGCCTGGCAGGTGGTGATCAACATGGGAATGGTCTTGGGTATGCTGCCGGTTGTCGGCATTCCATTGCCCTTTTTAAGTTACGGCGGTTCAGCGATAGTGTCATTGCTGGCCGCGATAGGGTTGTTAATGAACGTCAGCGTGCGCAGATTTATCTTGCAACGCTGATCTGTTTTTTATTCGGAATCATAAGGAGAAAAGTATGTGGGAAAAGAAGAAACATGTTGAAGATACGAAAGCTTTTTTAGGGAAGGGCGCCGAGTTTGTCGGTAAACTGATGTTTAACGGCAATGTTCGTATTGACGGCGATTTTCAAGGAGAGATTTTCGGGCAAGGGTCTGTTGATATCGGTGAGGGTGCTTTGGTGAAGGCCAACATTGCCGTTCACAGTGTCTATATCGGCGGTGAAGTTCAAGGCAGTATTGATGTGAAGGAAAAAATAAACATTCACTCCACAGGAAAATTTCTCGGCGACGTGCGGACACCGGTCTTCATCATGGAAGAGGGGGCGCTTTTTGATGGACGGTCACATATGATTGATGCAAAGGAGCAAAAAATAGTTCAATCATCAGTGGATTAAGTTCTTTCAAGCACTTATTTAAACTATCATAGCTGTGATTTTATCAAAATTAGACCGTCGGTCATAAAAAAGCTTGACAACCAAACAAGTGTATGGTTAGTAACCTCCGTCCTCGCGGTGTGGCTAGCTTCAGCGAGCCCGGTTATTGAACGTCAGCTTCTGTAACAAATCACTGCCAGAGATTACGCTGTTTGAAATGTTAGATTAAATTTAATTCACCTTATTGTCCCATGGCAAGTATGGATAATAAGTTCTGAAAAAAGACGAGGTAAGTTGTGGTTACCGTAATTCCAGATTTAACACTTTTCGTTCAGATGGCTACTTTCATAGCCTTAGTTTTTATCCTCAATTATCTTCTTTATAAACCCATTTTGTCCATCATAGACCGCCGTAAAAAACAGCTTGAAGAGCTCGAAAATGAAATTAAGCTTTTCAAAGATTCTGTGGATAAAAAAGCCGCCGAATATGATGAAAAACTCAATAAGGCAAAAACGAGCGCTTCTGATCTGAAAAAAGAGATTATCACGGAAGGTGCTCAGCAGGCCAAAGGCATTGTCGATGCCGTCCGTAATGAAATACCAATAATGTATCAAGAATTTCAAAAGAAGATGGATGCGGAGATGCAAGCTGCTCGGCAGATACTTGACGGCCAGTCCCGTAAGCTTTCTCTGGAAATTGCGGAAAAGATTCTGGGAAGGAGAATGCAATGAAGTATTCACGCCGATCAATTAATTTTTCGCTGTTTCTTTCCCTGTTTATCGTTTTCGCTTCGGCTTGCATGGTTTATGCGTCAGGTGGCGGCGAGGGGCATGGTGAAGGCGGATCCCAATGGAAAGATTTTGCCTGGAAGACGCTTAATGCCGCTATTATCATTGGCTTTCTGGTATGGATGTTAGCACCGAAAATCAAAAGCTTTTTTGCCGGCCGGCGTCAGGACATCAAGGATTCCCTGGAAAGCACAGCCGTTCAAAAGGCGGATGCCGAGAAGCAGTACAGGGAGTATGCGGAAAAGATCGACAAGGCTTCTCTGGAAATTGACGGTATTTTTGAAATGATCAAGGCTCAGGGTGTTGTCGAAAAGCAGAAGATCATTGAAGATGCAAGCAAGGCCGCCCAGAAAATGAAAGAAGACGCGCAGGCGCGCATCGAACAGGAGTTGAATAAAGCTTCCGGTCAGTTGCGCAGTGAAGCAGTTGCCCTTTCAGTGCAAATGGCGGAAGAAATACTAAAGAAGAACATAACAGCACAGGACCATGAAGCGATGGTCAAGGAATATATGGATAAGGTGGTGAACAAAAATTGATCAGCAATATTTCAAAACGATACGCTCGCGCATTTTTTGAAATTGCCGAGGAAGAAAAGAAACTGGAACAGTATTATAACGAGCTCAGTCAGTTTTCTTCAATTGTTGCAGAGAATAAAGATTTGGGTGGCTTTTTAGCCAATCCGATCTTTGACGAGGAAGCTAAGAAGAAAGTGCTGGATAAGATCATCGGCAAATTATCGCTTTCTAAAATGACAATCAATTTTTTAAATTTGCTGATCGATAAGAAACGGATCGATGTTTTACCGGACATTGAAAGCTGCTACAGGCAGTTGATGGATGAAACGCTTCAAAAAGTGAGAGTAACTTTGAGGACGGCATTTCCTCTATCCGGTGAGACGCAGGATTACATAACCTCTAATTTGAAAAAAATGACGGGCCGCGAAGTTGAAGTAACGGTTGAATCAGACAAGGGCCTATTAGGTGGCATAGTTATTGGTGTTGGTGATACGCTTTATGACGGCAGCATCAAAAACCAATTGAATAATATGAGGAATCTCTTAGGGGAGGCAAGATAAACATGGAAGCAATCAAGGCGGAAGAAATTAGTCAAATTATTTCTGAGCAAATTAAAAGCTATGAAAAAAAGCTGGATATAAGCGAAACAGGAACAGTCCTGTCTGTCGGTGACGGTATCGCGAGAGTTTACGGTGTTCAAAACGCAATGGTTATGGAGCTTCTTGAATTCCCCGGCGGCATTCTGGGTATGGTTCTCAACCTGGAAGCAGATAATGTCGGTGTTGCCGTTCTGGGAGAAGTTACACATATCAAAGAAGGTGATATCGTTAAGAGAACCGGTAAAATCGCGCAGGTTCCGGTGGGTGAAGGACTGCTCGGCCGTGTCATTGACGCGACGGGAGCGCCACTGGATGGTAAAGGCCCCATTGAAGCCACCGAGTTTCGCCGAATTGAAATGGTTGCCCCAGGTGTTATCGCGCGCCAACCCGTTAACCAGCCGATGTACACGGGCCTCAAAGCCATTGATGCCATGACGCCGATCGGACGCGGCCAGCGTGAACTTATTATTGGCGACCGCCAGATTGGTAAAACAGCCATTTGCGTCGATGCGATCATTCGCCAGAAAGATACGGGCGTTAAATGTATCTACGTCGCCATCGGCCAGAAGAAATCCACCGTGGCGCAGGTTGTGGAAAAATTAAGACAGCATGACGCGATGTCTTACACATGTATCGTTGCCGGATGCGCTTCCGATCCCGCAACACTTCAGTATATCGCGGCCTATGCCGGTTGCAGTATTGGTGAATACTTTAGAGATAAGAGCCAGGATGCATTGATTGTTTATGACGATCTGTCCAAACAGGCAGTTGCTTACCGTCAGATTTCACTGCTCTTACGTCGTCCTCCCGGACGTGAAGCTTATCCCGGCGACATTTTTTACAATCACTCCCGTCTGCTGGAACGTTCAGCCCGTGTCAGTCAGGAGTTGGGCGGCGGATCGCTCACCGCTCTGCCGATTATCGAAACCCAGGCGGGCGATGTGTCGGCCTACATTCCGACCAACGTTATTTCAATTACCGACGGCCAGGTTTATTTGGAACCGAGTTCGTTCTTCTCCGGTATCCGACCGGCTATCAACGTCGGTCTGTCCGTGTCCCGCGTCGGCGGCGCAGCCCAGGTGAAGGCGATGAAGCAGGTTGCCGGCACGCTGAAACTTGATCTGGCCCAGTTCCGTGAACTGGCAGCATTTGCCCAATTCGGTTCCGATCTCGACAAATCCACGCAAGCGCAGTTGGATCGTGGTGTTCGTCTGGTTGAGTTGCTTAAACAGCCGCAATATCAGCCCATGTCTCTGGGACAGGAAATTGTTGTCCTGTTTGCGGGAACAAGAGGTTTTATTGATAAAGTCGATGTTGAAAAAGTCCAGGCCTATGAAAAACAGTTGTTGAGTTTCGTTGAAAGCAAGCATTCTGATATTTTGAAAGAAATAGAAGATAAAAAGATTATTTCGCCTGAGCTGGAAAAGAAGATGAAGGATGCTCTGACTGCATTCGACTCCGTTTTTGTGGCGGAATAAATTGTAAAGAAGATGAAATAGAATTTTGTGGTAAAAATTCTGGTTACAGGAACGACGGATTAAAGTCCAAATTAAACAGTTGAGGAGAATCTTCAGTGGCCTCGCTTAAAGACATAAAAAGAAAAGTTAGCGCCGTTCAAAAGACGAAGCAGATCACACGCGCCATGAATATGGTTGCCGCGTCAAAATTTAAATCGGCGCAGATGAAGATGGAAAATTTCCGGCCTTACGCTGGAAAATTTATGGATGTTCTTAGTAGTGTTGCTTTACGTGTGGATAGTTCTTCTCATCCATTGCTGGCGGTTCGTGACCCCAAAAAAATAAGAGTTATTTGTATGACGTCCGACCGGGGGCTTTGTGGCGGGTTCAATACAAACCTTATTAAAGCAACAGAGCGATTCTTAAAGGAAAAAGGAAAAGAAAGCAAAGAAATTGCCTTAGTCAGCGTCGGCCGCAAAGGCCGGGATTTTTTTCGAAAGAAGTCGAACATCATTGCACAAAAGGTTGATGTCTTAAGTAAATTTGACATGACGCTGGCGGTTTCCATTGCGGATGAAGTTATTACCCCTTTTATCAAAGAGGAGTATGACGAACTCTATTTAATCTATAATCAGTTTGTCAATGTTTCCGTTCAGAAGCCTACAATTGTCCGGCTGTTTCCTTTACCGTCAATCGGCCAGGATACGGAGATGGATTCTGATAAGCGTCTTGATTATACTTATGAACCATCGGATGAAGTGTTGCTGCATAAATTACTGCCGATGTATGTTCATGTTTTGGTTTATCGGGCTCTCCTGGAAACATCAGCCGGTGAAAACGGCGCTCGGATGGCTGCCATGGATAATGCAACCAGCAATTGCGAAGAACTGATCAGCAGTTTGACGCTGAAAATGAATAAAGCAAGACAGGCGGCAATTACGGCGGAGTTAATGGATATCGTTGGCGGTACCGAAGCTTTGTCGAAAGGTTAATTTTTCTGCGGTAATCTGCCGCATGTAAAATATATTAATGCGACTATTTGTAAGGAGATAGTTATGAATATCGGAAAGATTGTTCAGGTTATTGGACCCGTTGTTGACGTGGCTTTTGAAGAGGGGAAACTTCCCAGTATTTTAAACGCTATTTTAATTACCAATCCGGCGATCAACGACAATGAAGATAATCTGGTTGTCGAAGTAGCGCAGCATTTGGGCGACAACGTTGTCCGCTGTATCGCCATGGATGTTACCGATGGTCTGGTTCTTGGCAGAATTCAGAACGTTGTAGGTCGCCCCGTGGATGGTCTGGGACCCATTAATGCTGAAACGCACATGCCGATCCATCGTCTATCTCCGACGTTCATGGAGCAGGATACATCCGTTCACGTTCTGGAGACAGGCGTTAAAGTTATTGATCTTCTGGTTCCATTTCCCCGTGGCGGTAAAATGGGCATGTTCGGCGGAGCAGGCGTCGGCAAGACCGTCGTTATGATGGAAATGATTCATAACATTGCCATGCACCACGGCGGCATTTCCGTGTTCGCGGGCGTCGGTGAAAGAACCCGTGAAGGAAACGATCTTTATCGCGAAATGCTGGAATCAGGTGTTATCAAACAGGCTGCCCTTATTTATGGGCAGATGACTGAACCGCCCGGAGCCCGCGCGCGAATTTCATTGACGGCTCTGGCCAATGCGGAATATTTCCGTGATATCGAAGGCCAAGATGTTCTTTTGTTCGTCGACAACATCTTCCGTTTCACACAGGCCGGTTCTGAAGTATCCGCTTTGCTGGGACGCATGCCTTCTGCCGTCGGTTATCAACCGACATTGGCCTGCGATCTTGGTGAACTGCAGGAACGTATTACATCCACCAACAAGGGTTCGATTACGGCCGTTCAGTGCGTTTACGTTCCCGCGGACGACTTGACCGACCCTGCGCCGGCAACCACCTTTGCGCATCTTGACGGAACCGTCGTTTTGTCCCGACCGATTGCCGAACTGGGTATTTATCCCGCGGTGGATCCTCTGGATTCAACATCGCGTATTCTTGACCCTAACGTTATAGGTCAGGATCATTATATGGTCGCCAGACAGGTTCAGGTAACGTTGCAGAAATATAAAGATTTGCAGGACATCATTGCCATTTTGGGTATGGATGAGCTTTCCGAAGCCGATAAGCTGACAGTTAGCCGCGCCAGAAAGATTCAAAGATTCCTTTCGCAGCCCTTCTTCGTTGCCGCTCAGTTTACGGGAACGGAAGGGAAATTTGTCTCCGTGCCCGATACAGTTAGAGGATTCAAGGAAATCCTGGAAGGCAAGCATGATGACTTGCCTGAGCAGGCTTTCTACATGGTTGGTGGCATCGAAGAGGCGATAGAAAAAGCTCAGAAGCTTTCCTGATAAGCGAGGATTTCAATGTCGGATGAATTAATGCTTGAAGTTGTAACGCCGGAAAAAATTGCTTTTTCCGGAATAGTGGATGAAGTAACAATTCCCGGAACAGAAGGTGAATTTGGGGTTTTGCGAGGCCATGAACCCTTCTTAACATCAGTGGATATTGGTGAACTTTATTTTCTGGTTGCCGGTAAAAAGACAAATTATGCCGTCAATACCGGCTATGCGGAAGTGACAGGCAGTAAAGTAACCATATTAATTGAAACGGCGGAAAGAGCTGATGCCATTGATAAAGACAGAGCGACGAGGGCAAAAGAAAAGGCTACGGCGAGTTTGGCGCAACTGACCAAGGAGCATGACGATTATGAAAAAATGCGTTTGGCTCTTGCTCGCGCGATTAACCGGATTAGTGTTGCTGAAAGATTAATGTAAAACTAACCCGTCGCAATATAGATTAAAGAAGGCAGATCACTTCAACAGGATCTGCCTTTTTTAATGGTAAAAATTAATGTCCGGTAGCTCCGGGGCTGATCACTTAGTCAACCGAAATGTCGATAACTTGAAAATTGCGGGTACCGCCCGGTGTTTTTACGGTAATTTCACTATCAATTTTTTTCCCGATTAATGCTCTGCCGATAGGTGATGTTACTGAAATTTTGTTTTGATTGATATCCGATTCAAAAGGGCCGACCAGCTGATATTTTATTTCTTCACCGTTGTCACTGTCAATATCGGCTATGGTCACAAAACATCCAAAAACAACCTTGTCGCTGGTTATCCCCGTTATATCGATTATGTTGCACGAAGCCAGATTATTTTCCAATTCCTGTGATTTGCCGTAAAGATGGGACTGACGTTCTTTTGCTGCAGCATATTCCGCATTTTCGGAAAGGTCACCATGGGCACGCGCTATTTCAATATCACGAACATTTTCAGGGATGGACACATTCTTGATGGTCTCCAGATCCTTTTTTAATTTCTCAAAGCCCTCTTTAGTAATAGGTATCTTGTCCATAAACACTCCAGATTATTTTGCCTTGCTCTGACGTGATCTTTATTGTTCAACAACAGGCAGGAAACTCGCTAAATTTTTGTTTAAACGAGAAACAGTGTCCTGTCAAGAAACATTTCACTTTTTGTTTCCAGTATATATGCGCTTATCCGGATCATTGAAGGATTCTATTCTATTCCACAGGCTAAAGTTGTTTTGTCTGATGGTTTATGCTATGAACGCCAGTCAGGTAATTAAGGAGATTGTAGTAAAGTCATGCTGGATAAATACGACAGAGATATAAACTATCTGCGAGTTTCCATTACAGAACGATGCAATTTACGTTGCACATATTGCCGGCCCAAGGAAGGAATTTCGTTGAAAGGGCATGACGATATTCTCCGGTATGAAGATATTCTTCGCATCGTTTCCCAAGCGGTTAAGATGGGCATGATCAAGATCCGGCTGACTGGCGGTGAACCTCTTGTCCGCCGGGGCTTTGTTGAGTTCGCTAAAGATTTGAAAAAAATACGGGGCCTTCAGGATATCAGCTTAACAACCAACGGCATTCTCCTGGATCAGTATGCAGAAGATATTTTTAAAGCCGGTATCACCAGAATCAATATCAGTCTTGATTCTCTCGACAAAGACAAATATTTTCAAATAACCAGAGGCGGAAACCTTGACGATGTTTTTCGGGGCATTGCTGCTGCCGAAAAGGCAGGCTTTTCCCCTATAAAAATCAACACGGTTGTGATGACCGGCTTCAACGACGATGAGGTTCTTGATTTTGCGCAATTGGCGATGAAAAAACCTTTTCAAATCCGATTTATCGAGCTTATGCCGATCAGTCAGGTAAACGCAGATCAACCCGAAGACTTCCTGCCGACAAACCAGTTGTTCGCAAAAATCAGTAAACATCTTCAGCTTGAGCCCTTGCCGGGCAAAAAGAACAAATCAGACGGACCGGCCAGAATTTATAGGCTGAAAGGCGGACCGGGTGAAGTTGGGTTTATTAATCCGGTCAGCGATCATTTTTGTTCAACTTGTAACCGTTTGCGCCTGATGGCCGATGGGAAACTGCGTGCTTGTCTGATTAAGGATGAAGAAATTGATTTGAAGGCGGCTCTCAATCGTCATTGTGATGATGCCGAGCTCTCCGGCCTTATCCGTCAGGCGATATTGCTGAAACCCGAAAAACACGATCTGGACTGCACAGACAGGCATCTGAAAAAATGCCATCGTGACATGTCCGACATCGGCGGATGAAAATTTGCCTGAGGCAATTATCTTGATATTGATTATAATAAAGATATGAATTAGTGTTAGTCCATCCAAGATTGATGATCGTGTAGGTGTTGCGAAATAATTAAATGTTATGCAGCAATGGGAGGGGTTGGCTTCATGTCTTTCGATCCACTTCAGGCCGCGTCAGGGGAGAAATGGCTGGAATCAGAATTAGGACAATATATATTTTCCCGTCAAGAAAAACTAATTTTGGATTTAGTGTCTCCTGCCATGGGGGAATCTCTGCTGGATGTGGGTTGCGGAACAGGGAACTATCTGCGCTTGTTCCAACAGGAAAAATGTGTCCTGACGGGAATTGACTCGTCGGCTAAAGCTCTGGAGCTGGCCCGGAAAAAACTTGGTAATCAATGTGAATTGGTTCAGGGAGACACCACAGACCTTCCTTTTTCCGATAATGAATTTGATATTGTCACTCTGATGAATGGTCCGCAGCCTCCGGGCGACCCGCAAAAAATCATTGCTGAGGCTGTCCGGGTCAGCCGTAACCGTGTATTTATCGGCTTTTTCAATAAGCATTTTCTGGCAGGAACCGAACGCTCTGTGCGAAAACTTTTTGGCTTTCCCACCGTCCCCGCCATTCGTTTCTTCTCTATCGGTGAAATGCAATCCATTATCAAAGAAACAGTGGAAACTTCTTCCATCAGGTGGGGGTCCGTTATTTACCTCCCCAGTCCTGTTTATACGCTGTTCTCGGAACTGGAAGAACTTTTCCCAATGAAAAATAATCCATTGGGTGCATTTGTCGGTATGATAGTTCCTGTTCGATATACTTACCGAACCGTTCAAAACCCCATTATAAATTCATTCGAGTTGAAAGCCGATACGGAGACCGGAGCTCCGGAGGCTGTCCGGGGCATGTTAAAAGAGGCTGACCGATGATCAGAGAAGCGTTACTTTATAAAAAGCTTGCCGATTCCCGTGTGCAATGTGCGCTATGCGCCCACCGGTGCAAAATAAACCCCGATCGGCGCGGGCTATGCGGTGTCCGTGAAAACAGGGATGGTATTTTGTACTCCCTTGTCTTCGGGACACTGATTGCCGAGCATGTTGACCCTATTGAAAAAAAACCTTTTTTTCATGTTTATCCCGCTTCACGATCCTATTCCATTGCCACCGTCGGCTGTAATTTAAGCTGCGAATTTTGCCAAAATCATGAAATATCCCAAATGCCTCGCTCCACCTTGATGATTATGGGCGAAGATACGTCACCTGCGGCCATCGTAGAGCGCGCCCAAAAAAGTTCTTGCAAAACGATTGCTTATACCTATACGGAACCTACCGTTTATATGGAAACCGCTCTGGAAACCGCAAAGACTGCCTGCGGTGAAGGTTTGAAAAATGTTTTTGTTACGAATGGGTTTATGACACTGGAGGCGATTGAAATAATTGCGCCTTATCTTGCCGCCGCCAATGTGGATTTAAAGTCTTTTCGGGATGAATTTTATAAGAAACAGTGTGGCGCGCGACTCAAACCGGTTCTGGACAGTTTGATAAAAATGAAGCAGCAGGGAATCTGGTTGGAAATCACCACATTGCTTATCCCCGGTTTGAATGATTCTCCGGAAGAATTGAAAGAGATTGCCGCGTTTATTTCCAGCCTGGGTTCGGAAACTCCATGGCATATCAGCAGATTCCATCCTCAGTTCAAGCTGCTTTCGACACCTTCAACCCCCGTCTCTTCGCTGCATCGCGCCTGTGATATCGGGAAAGAAGCCGGGTTGAAATATGTGTATAGTGGCAACGTGCCGGGTGATGACGGCGAAAATACGTATTGCTCCAATTGCCAAAGGCTGCTAATTAAACGTAATGGTTATCGAATTACAGATAATAACCTATCGGACAATTCATGTTCCCATTGTGGTAATAAACTTGACGGTGTTTTTTAAGGGCTTCTTAATTTGGCGACATGATCACAATTTTTTTTAGTTAAATTTAATTTGAATTTCGTCCAATTATTTGTCTTCCCGCCGTATTTTCCTTAATGCGTATCTTTCTTGCTCCAATGGTCAAAGCACTATATATTGTGGTATGATTTTTTCATTCATACATTTTGTTGTATTTTCACTTTACAAAGGAAATATCTTTTGTTAGGCTTTTTTAAAATTTAAACACTTCGATTAAAGATACGTTATGAAATTAAAACGTTTGGAAATAGCAGGTTTCAAATCTTTCCGCGACAAGGTCGTCATTGATTTTTCAAAAGGCGTCAATGCGGTTGTCGGTCCCAATGGTTGTGGAAAATCAAATGTGGTTGATTCGATTCGCTGGGTGATGGGCGAACAGCGCGTTAAAGCGTTGCGCGGCAAGAAAATGGATGATGTGGTCTTTAACGGCAGTGAAGACGCCGCTCCCGTGAGCATGGCGGAGGTCGTCATGACGCTGGCGAGCAATGGATCGAGCTTTCCCGGTGTTTATGGCGAATTGACGGAGGTATCCATTTCTCGCAAGGTTGTGCTGGATGGCGAAAGTGAATATTGCATCAATCGCGTGCCCTGCCGTTTGCTGGACATCAAAGAGTTTTTTATGGGTACGGGTGTCGGCGCCCGCACCTATTCGCTGGTTGAGCAGGGCTCCGTGTCCTCTCTGGTGGAAGCCAAACCGGAGGATCGCCGCTTATTTATCGAAGACGCGGCCGGAGTATCCAAATATAAAAGCCGTAAAGATGCTGCCGTTCGGAAGATGGAGGCCACCAAGCAGAACATTTTGCGTCTCAATGATATCCACAAGGAAGTCAAATCCCAGCTTAATGCCATAGCAAGGCAGGCTAAAAAGGCCGAACAATACAAAGAAGTAAAACTGCGCATTAAAGAAACGGAACTGGTTTTGTCCCAACAGGGCTTTGCCAGATTGGCCGAAAAAAACGCCACACTGCAGGATGTTCGCGGCGGCTTCTCCGAGCAGCTGGAAGGTATCAACGCTCAACTGGAAGCAAAGGAATCCGCGCTGGAAGAAATGAAGGCGAAACTGCTGGAAAATGATGAACTGATCAGCCGCCATCAAACCGAACTTTATGAAATTAAGAATTCCATCAACATCAAGGAAAAGAATATCGAATTTTCGCGGCGCCGGATGACGGAAGCCTCGGAGCGTAAACAAAAAGATCAGGCTGAAATAGATGTAATGGAACAGAAAAAGTCAAGTTTGATTGTCGAGGTTGAAAATCTGCAAAAGAAGGCCGCGGACGCTTTTAACCAGATGAGTCAGCTCCAGGATGAATTGGATGAAGGACAGCAGCAGGTTCAGGGGTTATTGGAAGGCGACCGGGAAATCAATTCCCGTCTGGAAGAACATAAAATCCGTTATATTGACGTGATGCAGGATCTGGCCAAGTTCAATAACGTTATTGCGAGCCTCAATAAGAACATGGAGGATTTCAGGAAGCGCGAGGAACGGGAAATCCGTGAAATTGAACAGGATAAAAACAGACTGACCGAATTAACGGATAAACTGCAATTGCTCATCTCGGGTCTGGCGGCGGAAGAAGAAGAAATAGTGAGGCTGGCGGACCAGAAAGAAACCACTGCCGACGAACTGGAAAGAGCCAAATCGGATTTGCAGATGGTTGAAGAACGAATCATGCAGATTAAAGAAGAAGCAGGCGGTAAATCATCGCGCCTGCAATCGCTTACGGAATTTCAGGCGGCCTTTAAATGGTCCAACGAAGGTGTGAAGAAGGTTATTGAGAAGCAGGAAAGTCTGGATACGTTTTACGGTGTGGTAGCCGATCACATCAATGTGCCGCGCGAATATGAGTCGGCGGTGGAAGCGGTGTTGGGCGATAAGCTGCAATATGTCGTCGTGAAGAATCAGGAAGAAGGCGTGCGCGCCATTGACTATCTGAAAAGTTATCAGTTGGGCCGGGGCAGTTTTGTGCCGGTGGAGTTGCGAGGCAATTACGCTGAAACTTACAGCGCCGAACATCTCCTGGATGCGGAGCCCCTGCTGCGCAAAGTGGTTGTGAAGGACGAATTCAAACAGATTGCCGATTGTCTGCTGGGGGATGTCTTATTAACGCCGACGATGGAAAGCGGCATCAATCTGTGGAAGAAAAACGGCTTCCGGGGGACTTTTGTGACGCCGGACGGTGATACCATCAGTCCGCACGGCGTACTGACGGGCGGCAGCGGCTCGGCGGTGGAAAAAAGTCTGCTGGCTACTAAAAGAGAAATCGCGGAACTGGAAACGGAAGTGTCCAGACTATCCGTCGAGCTGGAGGATCAACTTCAGGAAAAGAAAAAACTGGTTTCATCAATTGCCCGCTGGGATGAAGAACTCACCGGATTAAAAAACAGGGCGCACCGGCTGGAGATAGATATCAACGGCCGGAAAAAAGATATGGAGCGCTTCGAGGATGAAACGGGTAGATTGAAGCAGAGAATTGCCGTGCTTGAATTTAACCGTCAGAATATTAAAACAGAAGAAGCCCAGGCCGAACAAAAATTGCTGGAGATCAAAGCGGATGTTCTCCAGAGAGAAGCGGCGGAAAAAGAGCTCAACGAAATCATCTCCGTATTAAACAGCCGTCGTCAGCAATCGAGGGCGGCCATTGATGCGCAGGAGAAGCTTCTCACGGAGAAAAAAGTTCTGTTGGCTTCTCTGATGGAAAAGAAAGAAGCGGATCTGAGAACCATCGCGCGGTTGCAACATGATATGAGCGTCAATGAAAGTGAAGTTGCGAGAAAGAGCGAAGAGATCGTTGCCTGTCAAAACCAGATGACCGAATTGGCATCCGCCGTTGAAGCGGAGCAAACGGCGCTGCAGGCGCTCTATCAGAGCCTGGCGTCCTGTGATGCCGTATTGGCTGAAATGAAAGAAAAAAGGGCGCACGAGGATGAACTGCTGAAAGTTCAGGAAAACGAAATTCGCGACGTCAAAAAGAAACTCGATGATTTGCATCGGCAAACAAACGAACTGGAAATGCAGTGCCGCGAAGTGGCCTTAAACATTGAGAATCTGCAAAAGGCAGTTGCTGAAAAGCACAGCGTTGATCTTGCGGCCATGATGGCGGATTTCACCATGGTGGATGATGACAAAATTGCCGAACTCGCCGCTCTTTTGGAAAAAGACAAGCAGATCATTGACAATTTCGGCGAGGTGAATCTGCTGGCGCTCAATGAATATGCAGAGCTCGATCAACGCAATCAGTTTTTGACGACGCAGTTGTCCGATCTCAACGAGTCGCTAGCGTCGCTGCAGAGAACCATTACCCGGATCAACAAAATATCCCGTGAGAGGTTTGCCGAAACCTTTGCGGCTGTCAATGCATGTTTTAAAGATACTTTTTCTCATATTTTCCCCGGGGGTCACGGAGAACTCCACCTGACCGATGAAAATGATTTGCTGGAAACCGGGGTTGATATTGATATCCAGATTCCGGGTAAAAAAGCGCAAAGTGTCAGTCTGCTGTCCGGCGGCGAAAAATCCCTGGCGGCCATTGCACTGATTTTTGCGATTCTGCTATACCGTCCAACGCCTTTCCTGATTCTTGACGAAGTCGATGCAGCGCTGGATGATGCGAATACCAACCTGTTTAACCGCTTGATCAGGGATGTTGCCGAGAAGTCCCAGGTTATCATGATTACGCATAATAAGAGCACGATGGAAGTCGCCGACACGCTCTTTGGCGTGACCATGCAAAAACAGGGCATATCGTCTCTGGTTTCCGTCAATCTGAACTAATCCATTCCGTTACTTTAGCAAAGAAAATTTGATTGACATTCCCGTAAAATCGTTATGAATAGACAAGGAACGGCTGTACCGTTTTCTGCAATTGGTTTTCCAAGCGGGGTCTTACGGACTATTCTCAAAAGGTCATGATTTAAGAAAGGAATTCGTTTTAAAGTGGGTTTATTTGATAAATTAAAGGCGGGTCTGGCCAAGACGCGCACGGTCCTGACGAAAAATCTGGATAATCTTGTTTTTGGCAAAAGGGTTCTTGATCAGGCTCTTTTTGATGAACTTGAAGAATTAATGATTTCGGCAGACATGGGGCCGCAGTTTACACACGATTTGATAGATGATGTGAAGCAGCGGGTGAAGCGTAAGGAGCTGCAGGACGCATCGCAGATTAAAAAGGTTTTGCAGGAACGCATGATGGCGATTCTGCAGCAAATGGAAAAGCCTCTGAGCATTCCGAAGAATCAGCCATTTGTCATTATGGCTATCGGCGTCAACGGCAGCGGCAAAACGACAACAATTGGCAAGCTATCTAATTTATTGCGCAATGATGGATATGATATTCTGCTGGTAGCCGCCGATACTTTCCGGGCGGCGGCCATCGAGCAATTGGAAGTGTGGGGAAACCGCGTCGGTGCGCCCGTCGTCAAACAGAAAATGAATGCCGATCCCGCGGCTGTTGTTTTTGATGCAGTCGGCAAGATTAAAGCCGGTTTTAACGGTGTTGTTATTGTGGATACGGCAGGCCGCCTGCACACCCGGACTAACCTGATGGAGGAGCTTAAAAAGGTTAAAAGGGTTATCGGCAGGGAATTGCCCGGAGCGCCACACGAGATATTGCTTGTATTAGACGCCACAACAGGTCAGAATGCCGTCATGCAGGCCAAAATGTTTAAAGAGGATATCGGTGTGACCGGCATTGTGCTCACAAAACTCGACGGAACGTCGAAGGGCGGTGTCGTGGTCCGCATTGCCGGCGAACTGGGACTTCCGGTGCGGTTTATCGGAGTCGGCGAGGGACTGGATGATTTGCGAATCTTTGATAGCAAGGATTTTACGGCAGCCCTGTTAGATTAACAGATTTTTCTGACGGCGAAAGAAAATGAATAAAATTTTTGCCATCGGAGACATTCACGGTTGTCTGGATAAACTCCAGCGTCTCATTCAGGATATAGCAGCCGATCCGGCAAACGATACCCTGGTTTTTATCGGCGATTATATCGACCGCGCGGACGGAGGCAGAGACGTCGTTGACTACGTTTTGGAGCTCGAAAAAGTCTATCAAAAAGTGATCTGTCTTTGCGGAAACCACGAATCCATGCTGATGCGCTATCTGGAAGGTGTGGATGAAGAAATGTATCTGGTCAATGGCGGTTTGCTGACGCTCGAAGCTTACGGGATATCACGAACGGATACCCTGTTCCAAAGGAAGGCAAAAATTCCTTCGGCGCATTTGCGCTTTTTTGAATCGCTTTTGCCTTATTATGAAACGGATCAATTTATTTTTGTTCATGCCGGTTTGCTTCCCGGAATGCCACTGGCCGGGCAGGCTATTCATGATCTGCTATGGATCCGGCGGTCGTTTATTGATTCCGACTATGATTTCGGCAAACGGGTGATATTTGGACATACTCATTTCAACGCGCCTCTGGTTGCCGCGAATAAGATCGGCATTGACACAGGCGCGGTCTTTGGCGGTAAACTCACCTGTGTGGAGTTGCCGACTTTAAAATTTTATCAGGTATAGACATGAAAATTATCGAATGCGTGCCGAATTTCAGTGAAGGATGCGATTTGGATAAGATCGAATCGATTGCCAGCGTATTGAAGGCGTTTTCCAATATCCGCCTGATTGACTACAGCGGGGACAGCGATCATAACCGGAGTGTCTTCACGTTTCTGGGAAAACCGGAAGATGTGTTGGAAGCGGCGCTAGCCGCATCAAGGCAGGCTTTGGAGCTGATTGACATGCGTACACAAACGGGTGTCCATCCGCGGCTGGGGGCAGTTGACGTGGTGCCCTTCATTCCACTGGGCAAAACAAAAATGGCTGAGGCTGTTGATCTGGCGCATCTCTATGGTCATCAACTATATGAACGATTCGGAGTGCCTGTTTATTTTTATGGTCATGCGGCATTGATTCCCGAGCGCAGCGAACTGGCGAATGTCAGACGCGGCGGATACGAGGCGCTGGCGGAAAAGATGTCCAATCCTGACGACGCTCCGGATGCCGGCAAGCCGGTATTTAATCCACGTGCGGGCGCAACGGCTGTAGGCGCGCGTGAACCGCTGGTTGCCTATAACATCAATCTGAATTGTGATGATTTGAGGTTGGCGCAAAAAATCGCATCGCTAATCCGGGAAAAAAGCGGCGGCCTGAAACATGTGCGCGCCATTGGCGTCATATTAAAAAGCAGACATCTGGCGCAGGTGTCCATGAATCTGACCAATTGCAGAGAAACGCCGCTTAAAGTGATTTATGAACAGGTGGAGGCGCTTGCGGCTGAGCGCGGCGTTGAGATCCTGGAATCGGAATTGATCGGACTGGCGCCCAAATGCGCATTCACCGGCACGAAACCGCAAAATCTCAAGCTGATAAACTTTGATAAGAACCGTTTGCTGGAAACGCATCTGAAGGATTTTGCAGCCGCGTAAGATGACGGAAGGTTGACAGCCTGCGTAAAGAATGTTAAATCGCGGCGTCTTGCAGGAATAACAAACAAGGTTGCCCCTGTAGCTCAGTAGGATAGAGCGACAGATTCCTAATCTGTGGGCCGCGTGTTCGACTCACGCCAGGGGCACCAATTTCATGACACCTTACGGGTGTCATGAACAACTTCCACATCATCGTCTTTCTTATGTTAAACCGAAGTCGCTGATTTTCCATCTCTCCAGTCGTTCAAACGAATCCTGAGCCGCTTTTAAGAGCACATCGAGTTTGACCGGTTTGACAAAGAAATCGTCAAATCCAGCGGCCCGACATTCCAGAAGACCATAAATATTGCTATAGCCGGTAAACGCATGAATAATGCTGATCTGATCCTTTGAGCGGATTTTTTTGCAGAGCTCAACACCGCTCATACCGGGAAGCCTGATGTCGAGAAACATAACCCAGGCAGATTCATTTTGAATGATCTTCAGGGCATCTTCCGCGCTTCCGGCCGTCAATACCGTATAACCTTCTGACTCGAAAACTTCTTTGATCATATCCAAAATGGAGACTTCATCATCTACCACTAAAATTTTCTTCTCCATCATAACAATTTTCTCCTTTTATTCAGACTCTTGATCGGAGCTCTTATTGATATTGATAATTCGGCTGAATCCCGCATAATCTTCGGTTTGAGAATCTTTTATTCTCATCAGTTTTTTTGTGATAGTGCTCATCCGGCGAATTTGCTTGTTGATCTTATCCACTTTGATGTGGACGGGATCATCTTCCGCAGTGTCCTTTAACAGCATTTCGGAATATCCGGAAATAATCTGCATCGGCTGATTCAATTCATGGCAAACGGCTCCCGCCATTTCCAGAACGCCATGAAGTTTTTCGTAATGGTATCTTTCTTCCTCCGCCCTTTTCCGGTCGTTGATGTCGGTCACCGAGATAATTCCGACGGGTCGCTTTCCGATCATTGTAGATGCCCCCGTCAGATCCACCCATTTCTCAGAACCGTCCCGCCTGATGATCTTGACTTCATAACGATAGGTCGTTTCTTCCCCCCGCTCGAATTTCTGTCCGCATTCCTGAACAAATGCTTTGAAGTCGGGATGAGCGATGTCCCAGGAATTCATGCGGAGAAGTTCCTTTGCGGAATAGCCGAAAATAGTTTCGGTAGCCTGGTTGGCATAGATCCACCGGCCATCCTGGTAAAGCATGATTGCTGCCGGTGACAAGTCGGCGAGAATCCGGAACTTCTCTTCGCTCTGCTTCAGAGCCACCCGGTACTGTTCGGCTTCCATAACTGCTTTTTCGAGAATTTTTATTTTTTGTTCCAGGTCTTCATAGGTGGGCTTTTCATACATGGATAAGAAACCTCCGATCATTCAGAAAACAGGCAGTGGTGCATCTGAAAAGATCCTCCCGGCCCTTTGCCTTGCTGATAGTGAAAGCCTCTTTGAGAAAGGCTTTTATGGGAAAATGTATAGACAGAAAAGTCGGGTAAGTCAATTCAATAATCATTACAAAATGAGCGGCTCGTTGTTGATGTTTGTAATCGAGAATGAGTGTTTCTTATTACGGCTTGACGTGACATCCGTAACTTTGCAAAAAAGGATGATTGCCGGAAAACGCAGAAATGATCAGTGCTGAAAACAGCGGCCAGGATTCTGGAGGTGTCCGCTCATAGGAACAGCATAACAAAACTCTCAAAAACATTTTTGCGACAATGAGCGGTTATTTGCTCTTTCCAAAATCTTTAAGGCAGCAAAGGTATATGGTGATTTACAGGGACGCTTGGAAGCCGGTGCATCCGGACATCCGCAACTGAACAAATGCGGCCGTAAAAATGTGAATCTCTTTGCCACGCGGCTTTTACGGATAACCTGTTCCGGCGTTAATATTCAATTTGCCGCAAATAACTAAATGGATCATTCCCGTATTGCCGTATCAGGCAGCATGGTAACCGCTGTTTCCCGTTGATGAAATGGCAATCCATTATAACTGATGACTTTTCCGCTCTTGATTTTCTGGTCAATCCGGCGATAGGAATACAGGTGGCCCAGGACGCGTTTAACATACTCTTGCGTTTCTCTGTAGGGGGGGATTTTGTAGTGGTATTTGATGACGACATTTTCACCAACATTATAGGCCGCCAGGGCGAGCGGTAGATTTTCTTCAAAAAGGTCCAGAAGGTAGCGGAGATAACGAGTTCCTCCTTCGATATTATTCTCC
Source organism: Deltaproteobacteria bacterium HGW-Deltaproteobacteria-6 (assembly GCA_002840435.1). NCBI lineage: Bacteria > Deltaproteobacteria > Deltaproteobacteria bacterium HGW-Deltaproteobacteria-6. The sequence continues at coordinate 175,626 of PHAT01000005.1, read as the reverse complement.
GGATGGAAAGAATCTTCAATTTCATAGGCCTGAGCAGTCTGCGGCATGAGTTGCATTAACCCCTGTGCGCCATTTGGTGATACAGCCAGATGGTCGAAGTTTGATTCCATTTTGATGACCGCTTTTATCAAAGCAGCTTCTACATTGTATTTTACCGATGCATCCGAAATGATCTGATTATATTTGATCATATCGGATGCTTTGATGTTAAAGATAAATCTTCTTTCTCGACAGGGGTTTCCCTCTTTTGCTCCCGGTGATGTCAAGGCATGGAGATTCGTACTTGCCATTTTCATGGATGATAATGTGCTGTTGAGATCCGATATCTTCCGGGAATAATCGAGGAATTGTTTCTTCATATCATGGTATTGGATTACATAGGGGATCGTGTAGCAGAGCAAAATAACATTTAAGATGATAACAATGGTCAGCAAGGCGATGCCGGCAGCTGAAATTTTTAGATGGATAGTTCTGCACCCTTTGCCAAAGGGAATAAATATGATGGTAATGGGGGAGAAAGCCTTTCTGTAAAGCATCCTGCATCCACGATAGAAGTGCATGACAAATCCTCCCTCAAACACACAAATATCAGAGCATGATATCGGGACTGTTTTGATGATCATACTGCAAAATCAGTGGCGGAATGACATATAGAGCACCGGTTTTATTAACTGGCCTGTGTGAGCAACTCGGGGATGAATCATGAGAAAGACGTTTGAATAATGCACTGGCTATTTAGTTAAATAAATTATGACACAGCTATGAAAAAAGATGCAAGCGTTTATTGTAAATATTTTATAAAAAGCTGTATTTACAAATAGATCCTTTAATAACCGTTCTGTTTGTGATGGTGACCGGTAATTTCAAAAGAGTCAGGTCGCTATACAGATCCTGTCAATCCGGATACCGATACCTGATACTCCGACGCAGGCGAGGACGCAGGTAAATAAACCGCGAAAAATAATGTTTCCGGAAACCGTGCAGCTTTCAGGAATGATTCAAGTCATGTTGATGGTGTGGATTTTCAAAAGAAACTCCTTGAACTGCTCTTTTGTCGTCTCCTTTATCGACTCGAGTCGGACCATCACGGCTTTGTTGTAAAACGTATATCCATTTTCGATTTTTTCCGGATCATTATCATCGTCAATGAAGTGTTCCATAAATTTCATGGCGAACTCTTTTGCCTCTGCTTCGTTTTTTGCTGTTACTAGATAATGGTGATTCTCCAGATCCTCATCTTGTGTCTCGCTGATTTTTATCCTGTAGTCAGGCATATATCTTTCTCCTATCATTATAATATAACGTTACTTTATGTCCTCGATATATTCTCTGGGGCAGTCAGCAGCGTCTCGTGTCTTCAGATCATTTTCATCGAGCGATTGCTATTACAAGATCATGCAGAATTAATCAATTACAATAATTGATGCCTCCGTTGAAATTACACAGGCGGGAATTGTCACATATTCGCAAATTTTTTGAAAAATATTTTATTATCAATGATCTTCTCAAAAAAATGCATCGCAGTCTTTCAGATTCACTTATTATTTCTTCACGGTTTTATCCGCTTGAGACGATCCTGGGAATCATACAGGTCATGATAGATGCTGTTTCTTCTTCCGAGCCATCCCACCCCGTTTAGTTTGGGCATAGCACAGGCTCTCTTCCATATAAACTCCAGAGCATCTTCCCCATTCGCCGTATTGACGGATCTCATGTTTTGAATACCCGTTTTAAGCAGGGGCTTGGACTGATCGCATCATCTCTTATTTAATCAATAACCGTCTGGATGAAAACCGGGCCGCCGGCATACTCTTGCTGATTGGATTTTTTCATCACTTCCCGTCAACATGAGCATTCCTTGTCTTTTACCTTGGGGTGTTGTATATTATAGCATTATTGTTAAAAATCTAAAGGGGTGTACATCTATATGAAGTCTGCCCTTCAACGAACAATACTCATCTCTTTCCTGCTTGTTTTGTTTATTCCGGGTTTTGCATCTGCTGAAACAACAGCCGTCAACCACGATGTGATGGATGTATATGACAAAACCACAGAGCCGAGCCCGAAGGATGCAATGGTCTATTACAACAGGGGTAATGCCCAGAGCAAACTTGGCAATTACAAGCAGGCGGTTGCCGATTTTGACAAGGCCATTGTTTTAAACCCCAGGAATGCAGCAGCCTTTTATAACCGTGGATTAACCCATCATAAACTCGGTAATTACAAGCAGGCGGTAGTCGATTTTGACAAGGCCATTGAGCTAAACCCGCACAATGCGGTGTTCTACGGTAATCGCGGACTTGTTCATAATAATCTTGGTAATTATAAGCAGGCCATTGCCGATTTTAACAAAGCGATCGAACTTAGTCCAAACGATGCAACAGTCTATTGTAACCGAGGGATTGCTTACAGCAGGCTTGATCATAATGAACAAGCTATCAGTGATTTTGACAAAGCCATTGAACTCAGTCCACAATATGCAGCGGCCTATAATCATCGGGGGACCGGATATAAAAAACTGGGCATTTACAAGCAGGCTATCAGTGATTTTGATAAAGCCATTGAACTCAGTTCGCAATATGCAGAGGCCTATAATAACCGCGGGACCATATACAATAGTTTTGGCAACACCAAACAGGCAATTGATGATTTTAACAGAGCCATTGAGCTCAGTCCGCAATATGCAGAGGCCTACAACAACAGAGGAGCTACCTATAATAATCTTGGCAACCACAACCAGGCTATTGCCGATTATGACAAGGCCATTGAACTCGATCCTAAATTTGCTATTGCCTATAATAATCGGGGTGCCGCCTATGATGGCCTTGGCAATTACAATCGAGCTATTGCTGATTACGACAAGGCCATTGAACTCACTAAACAATTTGAAACAGCCGCCGTTTTCAGTGTCACTCAAAATGATTGGATTGCGGCCGTCAATAGAGCCGTTGAGGAAAACAAGTTTGCGGGAGTGGTAATCGTTGTCATCATACTGGCAGCAGGAGGACTGCTGTTTGTCCTGAAATCCCGAAAGAAAAGTTTCACTGATATGCAGGACGACGAAATGATCACCCTAATCAAGGAAGCGGCAAAAGAAGGTCAATTTGATAGAATTTTAAGAAAAGAAATGGAATACATATACCATCGTGGATTTGCCCTGGCTACGCATAGATTGCAAGATGATGAGCTTATCAAAGCGGTTAATCAATTCAAGGCGGAAATTGAAAAGAGGAAGGAAGGGGCATCGCCGCCATTGTCGCCGGCAGAAAGGACAACCGATATGTCCGGCCTGGAAGAACCGCATGAAGTGGATGAAAGTCTTTATGAAGCCATCCTTGGAGGAAAAAACTGTATTTACTACCTGACTAAATTCAAAGATTTTGACTGGCAGCCCGCTGATCTGAAAGAAAGCTGGAACTGGGCCGCTTTCTTTGGCGGTGGGATCTGGGCGCTTTACAGAAAAATGTACGGATGGTTCTTTGCTTTCACAGGCGTTGTCGCCCTTTCCGCTCTTTGTGCTATAAACGGTAAGTACGTGCTCGGTTTCATTGTGATTATAGTCCCATGGATGGCTTTTTCATTTTATGCCAACTCGCTTTATCATAACAGCTTGAAGAAGGTAATTGCCGCCGCTCAGCTTTCCATCACGGATCAATCCAAACTGACGGAATACCTGCGGTACGAAGGGGGTGTCAACACATGGGTTTCCTGGGTTTGCACTGTTTTACCGGCTGCCGCCATTCTGGCCGCAATTATATTTTACATGGCAAGACGATAAGCAAAGCATAAGTTCGCGAAGATAGAGAGTATGCTTTTGCTCTCTCCAAGCAGAAAGTTTAGCGTGAATATTTTTCATCGTCATTTTTCTAATCATGATGAAGGTATTTTCTCCAATGGCAGACGCAACAGGATAGATATTACCCTTGTGCCACACGTTCGACTTGATCCTGTAGAAACATATCATAATCCATAATTTACAATTTAATAAAGTTTTCAACATCGTTTACCGATACAGACAACAGATGGATTGTAGAATATTGGAGATGTAAATGGACCTGACCATATCAGCAGAAACCATTGATTATATGTTTACTTCGGCTGCGGCCAACTCGCAGGCTAAATTAGATGCTTTGGCCGGCACGGTCTTGGCTCAGGGGATTGATTTATTTCAGGACGAAAAATACCGAGAGGCCATTAATGCCTTTAAAAGATCATCGGCTCTTTCGCCTTTTTCTGATAATTCCGCTAAAGCTTACGAATATATTGGCCAGTCTTATGTTAAGCAGGAAGACACCGATAATGCGATAAAAACGTACAAGGACGCAATCCGCATTTATCCGCAACGCGCCGAATTTCATATGGCTCTGGGTGACATCTATATTCAGAAAGAAATGCAGGAGGAAGCGCTTGCGGAATACGAGGCGGCGGTAAAACTGGATTCCGAAGACGCCGAAAGCCGTTATTCTCTGGGCCAGTCCTATATCACTGCCGGAAATTTGAGCCAGGCTCGGGAACAGTTTGAAGCCGTTACAAGGCTCACCCCCATCAGTGCGGCGGGATTCTATGGGTTAGGCCAGGTGGCGCGGGCCGAAGGCGATCTGGGAGACGCTGTTTCCCAGTTAACCAAGGCCATCCGGGTCAATAAAAATTTTGAACTTGCTTACGTTGAGCTGGGATATGCCTATGCCGACATGGGTGAATTTCAGAAAGCTGAAGACCAGTTGAGCATTTTGGAATCCAAAAGCTCCGGTAAATCAATCGATTTGAGAAATTACATCGCTCAGGTCACGTCGCCAAAAATCCTCCATGCGTTCGGATCGACTGCCTACGACTCAAATCTAAAGCGAAGTCTCGATAGTTCAATCGGATTCAATACCGCGCTGGGACCCAAGACCAGTGTTTCAACTCTTTCTCCTACGAGATTGACTGGCCCGGACACATCGAGGCTTTTTGAAGTGAAAGTTGCGTTTTCCAAGGATATGGATGAGGCGTCCATCATCAATCCTTATAACTGGAAAATATCCCGGGCCACCATTAGGGATAATGGCGGTGTTTATAATTACGGAGTGATCCCGCCGGCTACGGAGGCGTTTATTCGTCCAACGCCGGTATCTGTCATTTACGATACGAAAAGTAATACTGCGACAGTCCGTTTCAAGGTTTCTCAAAATTCAACCGGCAATGCGACAATTGATCCCAACCACATTGTCTTCAAATTTTACGGCGTTGACGCCTATAACAACTCTATGGACCCGTCTGCCGATGAGTACGCCGGTTTCTCCGGTGTCGCTTAAAATCTTATCAATTTAATCTTTACAAAAGCCACTCTTCCTGATTAAAGTCAGCAATAAAATATCGGGGGGATTTCATATGACAAAGGCAAACTTGCCGGAATATGATTATGATATCGTCATTATCGGCGGCGGGCCGGCAGGCTACACGGCTGGTATCTATGCCGCGCGCGCCGCGCTCAAAACGCTGCTCATTGAAGGTGCGGGCACGGTCAGCCAGATCACCATAACGGACATGATCGAAAATTATCCGGGCATTCCCGACGGCATAAACGGGTTTGATCTGATGCAGCTTTTTAAAAAACAAGCGCTGAAATTCGGTTTGGAGATCCTTCCCAATGATGTGACTTCCGTCAAACAAAGCGCTGAAACACCGGTGGTCTGGGAAGTGACTACCGGAGATAAAGTCTATAAAACCCTGAGTATTATTGCCGCAACTGGCGCAAGGTGGCGCAATCTTGGCGTGCCGGGGGAATCGGAATTTGCAGGGCGGGGCGTTTCTTACTGCGCCACCTGCGACGGGCCGTTTTACCGCAATCGCGATGTTATTGTGGTGGGGGGCGGTGATACGGCCATTCAGGAAGCGCTTTTTCTGACCCATTTTGCCAGAAAAGTTATCGTGGTTCATCGCCGTGATCGATTGCGCGCAGCGGGAATACTGCAAAACAGAGCTTTTGCCGAAAAGAAGATCGAGTTTGTCTTGAACGCGACCGTTGCGGAAATAAACGGCGCTGATTTTGTCACCGGTGTCAAGGTGAAGGATGTTCATACGGGGAAGCTAAGTGAGATAACCGCTGACGGGGCGTTTATTTTTGTCGGCCGCCTGCCCTACACGGATATATTTAAAGGTCTCGTGGAAATGGACAAAACCGGCTTTATCATTACAGATGAAAATTTACGAACAAATGCAGCCGGTCTTTTCGCCGCCGGGGATTGCCGTGTCAAGCTGTTCCGCCAGGTCGTCACAGCCGCAGGAGACGGCGCCAACGCCGTGCACAGCGCGGAGCTGCATATCGAAGATCTGAAAGGACAGACCTACTAATTTCTTATGGTCGTATCGACCCAAACGAGTTCTCTTTACCAGATTTCTTGTCCCGGTGCATCGGAATGAGAAATAATCAAAAATGGATCGTTTTTTTTAACGGATTTAATAGAAAATTTGAACGGAAATAATCTTATGGAATCTTTTATCAATGCCTGGCAGCACTTGCCGTCGCATATCAGCCCTACCCTTTTCAGTATCGGATCTTTTCAGCTGCGTTACTACAGCCTGATGTATCTGGTCGCTTTCGTCGTGGCCTACGCTCTCTTTGCTTACCGGATTAAACACAAAGAAATCAAATTAACTACAGAAATTGTGCAGGACTATATGGTCTGGGCGATGCTCGGTCTGATTATCGGAGCAAGGTTTGGTTATGCCCTGTTTTACAATTTAAGTTACTACAGCTCCCATCCGTTGGAAATTATTATGCCATTTGATTTTTCTAATGGTTTTCGCTTTGTGGGTTTGAGCGGCATGTCCTATCACGGTGGAGCTATCGGTGTGGCGATTGCGACAATTTTCTTTTGCCGCAAACACAAAATCAACTGGTGGCAATTCGGCGACTGGCTGTGCGCTGCAGCCCCCCTGGGTTATATGTTCGGCAGATTCGGCAATTTCATCAACGGCGAACTCTGGGGCCGCATAACCACGGTGCCGTGGGGGATGTATTTTCCGTTGGATGCAACGCAGAGCCTGCGTCATCCTTCGCAACTTTACGAAGCCATGCTGGAAGGCCTTTTATTGTTTGTCGTTCTGTGGGGAATGCGCAAACGTAATCCGTTCGACGGATTCATGATCGGCCTTTACATTTTCGGCTACGGTCTGGTTCGTTTCATGATCGAATTTTTCCGTGAACCGGATGCGCATCTGGGATTTGTACTCGGATTCAATACCATGGGACAAGTCCTGTGCACATTAATGATGCTCGCGGGTATTGCCATTATTTTGTGGCGCAAACAGGTTTCATCCCGTCGGAAATGATACGGAGGTCGGCATGGGAAAACATTTGGTGATTGTTGGCGGTGGGGCAGGCGGAGCATCTGCAGCGGCCGAGGCCAAACGTCATGATCCTTCTTTAAATGTTACCATGCTGCAGATGGGCAAGTTTGTTTCTTACGCTTCCTGTCCAACGCCCTATTATATTGGCGATATGATCAAGAACGAAAATAACCTCATTGCCCGGACGCCGGAAAAATTCCGTGAAAGCGGCATTGACGTGCAGCTTCATGCGGAAGTCGTCAACATCAATCCGAAGGAAAATTTTGTTGCAACAAAAAAAGGCGACCGTTTTTCCTATGACATCCTGGTCATGGCTACCGGCACATCTGCGATTTTGCCGGCCATGCCCGGAATTGATCTGCCGGGTGTTTTCTCGCTGCGCAATCTGGAAGATGCCATTCACATCAAAACCTGGCTTAAGGAGAAAAGCGCGAAACGTGTTGTTATCATCGGCGGCGGCTTTATCGGACTGGAAATGAGTGAGGCGCTCTCCGCAGCAGGGATTAAAACAACCATCATTCACAAAGACAAACTTCCGGCCAATCGCTGGGATGAGGCTCTGTCCCCCGTGATGCTGGAAGAACTTCAGGCAAATGGCGTGGAATTTATCGGCAATGCCGAGGCAAAGGCTATTGAGAATGGTAAAGAGGCAATGCTTTGTGTCACAACGGATAAAGGCGACTACGAAGGTGACCTGGTGCTTCTGGCCATCGGCGTCCGGCCAGATACGCGTCTGGCGCAGGCAGCGGGTTTAAAGATCGGATCGACCGGTGCGATAGCCGTCAATTTTGCCCAGCAGACATCTCTGCCGAATGTTTATGCCGCTGGTGACTGCTGCGAATCGTTTCACAAAGTCAGCCGGCGCTGGGTCAATATCCCGCTGGGCGATATTGCCAATAAACAGGGTCGTGTGGCAGGACGCAATATCGGCGGTAAACCGCTGACTTTTGACGGCATCGTCGGCGCCCAGTCTTTCCGTCTGTTCAGTCTGGAATGTGCGGCAACGGGGATCTCGGAGCAGGAAGCCATCGCCTGCGGCTACCAGCCTGCCAGCAACATCACCTGGGGTAATGCGATGTCGACGGCCATGGGGACGAGCAAAATCGGATTGAAACTGATTGCCGACCGATCGTCGGGCAAGTTGCTGGGCGCGCAGGCCGTTGGCCTGACCGGCGTCGTGGGGCGGATCAATGTTCTCTCCGTCGCACTCTGGGCCGGAATGGATCTTGATCAGATTGGCTGGCTGGATCTGGCTTACGCCCCTCCCTTCAGCGCAGCCTGGGACATTATTCATAATGCGGCTCAGGCACTCGGCCGCTCAATGTAATCAAAGGAATTGGATTCATGATCTGGTGGTGGATATTTTTTGCAGTCTTTATTCTGATCATGCTGGCTCTTGATCTTGGCGTTCTCAATCGCAAAACTCACGTTTTTAGAATGAATGAAGCCATGCTGTGGACCGCTTTCTGGGTAACCCTTGCCCTTTTGTTTTGTGCGGGTGTTTACTTTTTTTACGGCCACGGGAAGGCGATGGAGTTTTTGGCCGGTTACCTTATTGAATACTCTCTGAGCATCGATAATCTTTTTGTATTCATGTTGATTTTCCGTTTTTTTAAGGTACCGATTGAATATGAACACAAAGCCCTGTTCTGGGGGATATTTCTGGCGCTGGTGACACGCGGGGTCTTTATCTTCGCGGGCGTTGCGCTTATTAACACCTTCAGCTGGATCATGTATGTTTTCGGTGCTTTTCTGATTTTTACCGGGATCAAAATGGCTTTAAACAAAGAGACGGAAGTCCATCCCGACAAAAATATCGCCATAAAAATGCTGCGATTTTTTACCCCCGTTACGAAGCGTTTTTCCGGAGCCAGGTTTTTTGTCGTCAAACGCGGTGTAAGATTTGCGACACCCATGCTGGCCGTGCTTCTTGCCCTGGAAACCACCGACATTCTCTTTGCCGTTGATTCGATTCCGGCCGTGTTTGCCATTACCAAAGATCCTTTTATCATTTATACATCCAACGTTTTTGCAATCCTGGGCCTGCGGTCGCTCTTTTTCGCTATTTCCGGTTTGATGAGATTATTTCATCTTTTGCATTACGGCCTGGCGGCGATCTTGAGTTTTGTCGGCGTCAAAATGCTGATTGAGGATTTTTTCCATGTGCCTGTTGCGGCCTCCCTGATTGTGATCGCCTCCATTCTGGCTGTCTCAATAATTTCATCCGTGATTTGGCCGGAAAAAGAGGAAGGCGAAGTCCCTCCGGTCACGATGAAGGAGTAACATGATGATGCAGATCGAGTTTTCTGCCGCTTCACAAAATCAGTTGAAAAAATGGGCAAGACTCACCGACGTTAAATTTCGCCGGGCCGAAGGCATGTTTTTAGCAGAGGGAGTGAAAGTTGTTGAGGAGCTGTTGAAGAGCCATTGGGAGGTGGAGGCAATCCTTGTGCTGCCGGAAAAAATTCAGTACTGGGAAAAACTGGCGGTGCCCGGGCAGGAAAAGATTTCCTTCTATCAACTGACATGGCCGGAATGGAAAAAGCTGAGTCAGGACAAAGAACCGGAAGGGATTATGGCAGTTGTCAGGAATCAAAAGCAAGCCTCTCTTTCGTCATTTCTCAGATCGGACACCGGGCACATTTTAATCCTTCATGAAATTAATAATCCGGGCAATCTGGGCGCCCTGATGCGCAGCGCGCATTGGTTCGGCTTTTGCGGACTCATCTTAGGCCATAATTCGGTGGATTGGACGAATCCCAAGGTTATCCGCGCATCTATGGGCAGCATTTTTCATTTGGCGGTTTGGGCTGATATGGATTTATCGGCCGTGCTGTCTGAAATCAGAAAATATTATGACGTGATTGGCAGCGATGTCCGAACGGGCGTTTTGCCGCATCCCCTGACGAAAAAAACGGCTCTGCTTCTGGGTAACGAAAGTCATGGTCTTCCGGATAACTTATTGGGCCAAGTCGGCGCGCGCTGGCGTATTTCCGGCAACAGTCAGTCCGATTCGCTCAGTCTGCCCCAGGCGGCGGCTATCATGATGTATGAAATGTCGAAAAAAGGCTGAAGATTGAAGGCTGGAGGAAAGAAAGGCGGGGTAATGAGGGTATTCATTCAGGTCTTGACGACGACCGAAACGAAAGAACAGGCACAAAGGATCGCCCGGCATCTCGTGGAGGAAAAGCTGGCGGCCTGCGTGCAGATTACCGATACTGTCGAGAGCACCTATTTCTGGAAGGGCAAGCTGGTGGAAGGCTCACGGGAATATCACTGCCTGATTAAAACCCGTGAAGACCTTTTCCCTCAGGTGGAAACCGCCATCAAAAAGCTGCATACCTACGAAACTCCGGAAATTATTGCTGTGCCGATTGTCAAGGGCAGTAAAGACTATCTCCAATGGCTGGATGACAACTTAGCCGGTAAGTCTTGATAAATATTTTTCGTGCAATAATTTAATCTTTGTTTTAAGTGAAAATTCTTCAATTACTTTAAGGAGACGTTATGTCTGATAAAAATGAACTGGAAAAAAAATGCGTTGATACCATACGGTTTTTAGCTGCGGATGCCATTGAAAAAGCCAAATCCGGGCATCCGGGCATGCCCATGGGCGCGGCGGCAGCGGCCTTTACTTTATGGACAAAGCATTTGAAGCATAATCCTGGAAATCCCGCATGGCCGGATCGTGACCGGTTTGTTCTGTCATCCGGACATGCCTCGATGCTTTTATACGCCCTTTTGCACTTGACGGGTTATGAACTCTCACTTGATGACATTAAAAATTTCCGTCAATGGGGCAGTCTTACCCCGGGACATCCTGAATACAAACATACCGCGGGCGTGGAAGTCACTACCGGACCTCTGGGGCAGGGGCTGGCCAACGCCGTTGGTATGGCCATTGCGGAAGCGCATCTGGCCGCCCGTTTCAATCGCGAGGGACAATCGATTATTGACCATTACACTTATGTCATGGCCGGAGACGGGGACATGATGGAAGGCGTGGTGGCGGAAGCCTGCGCCCTGGCCGGTCACCTGTGTCTGAATAAACTCATAGTCCTTTATGATGACAATAAAGTATCCCTGGCCGGTTCCACGGGATTATCTTTTACTGAAAATGTCGAAATGCGCTTCAAGTCTTACGGCTGGCAGGTGCAGAAGGTTCAGGACGGCAACGACATCGCCGCCATCGACCGGGCCATTAAAAAGGCTAAAAAAGAAATCGGCAAGCCTTCTCTGATCTGTGTGCAAACCACTATCGGCTACGGCGCGCCCAATAAGCAGGGCACCTGCGACGCACACGGTTCGCCGCTGGGAGAAAAAGAACTGCAAGGGGCGAAAGACCGTTGCGACTGGCCGGCCAAAGAACCCTTTTATGTTTCGGATGATGTCTGCAAATATTTCCGCAAAGCTGTTTCGCGCGGTAAGAAGAGTGAAAAGATCTGGATGGAAACGCTCGCGGCATACCGGCAAAAAGATGCTCCGCTGGCCGCTGAACTCGAACGGACACTCTCCGGCGCATTACCCGCTGATTGGCAGGCGGCGCTTACTGAATTTCCTGCCGGTTCCAAAGATGTCGCCACCCGCAAAGCCTCGGAAATCGTCATGCAGGCTATTGCGGCAAACGTTCCGGAACTGGCCGGAGGTTCGGCGGATCTTAATCCCTCGACGTTTACCTGGCTTAAGGGTCTGGGCGATTTCCAGAGCCCGGTTTTCTCCCGGGAGGGGCTGCACGGCATGGTGGGCGGCGCCTGGGATTATTCGGGACGAAATATTCATTTCGGCGTGCGCGAGCACGCGATGGGTTCTGTAGCGGTGGGTCTCGCATTGCACGGCGGCGTCGTTCCTTACACGGCAACCTTTTTAACTTTTGCCGACTACATGCGTCCGCCCATGCGGCTGGCCGCTTTGATGGGTTTGCGCGCTATCTTTGTTTTCACACACGACAGTATCGGGGTGGGGGAAGACGGCCCGACGCATCAACCCGTTGAGCAGATTATGAACTTGCGTCAAGTCCCCAACATGACCGTGCTGCGTCCTGCGGACGCCAATGAAACACTTGAAGCCTGGCGTCTGGCACTGACCAACACCAAAGGTCCTACCACGCTGGTGTTCAGCCGTCAGAACTTGCCCGTGCTGGATCGGCAGATCCTGGCTCCCGCCGCCGGGGTGCGTCAGGGCGGTTATATTTTATGGGACTCGTCTGTGCTGGAACCGAATATTATTCTTCTGTCCACCGGTTCGGAAGTCGCCATGACACTGGATGCCGGCCGCAGGCTGGCGCAGGAAGGACTTCGGGTGCGCGTTGTGTCATTGCCCAGTTGGGAAATATTTGATCGTCAGCCCGAGGAGTACCGCAATAAAGTTTTACCCCCGCATGTCCATGCCCGTCTTGCCGTGGAAGCCGGCATCAAATTGGGATGGGAGCATTATGTAGGGCTTTCGGGCAGAATTATCGGCATGGAAACCTTCGGCGCGTCCGCGCCCGGGCCGGTACTTTATGAGAAATTCGGTTTCACACCCGCCAACATTGTTGCGGTGGCGAAAGAAATGCTGTCGATTCGTTAACGGAGGAGACCTTTAGTGAAGACAACAGGCATTTCTTTTTTGCTCGGCGGCTATCAGAGCGCCGTAACCAACGCTTTGGAGAAAATGCGCCGCAGCAACATTGCCGCGCGGATCTGGGCAAATGATTTTCATGTCTGGAAGCCGGCGCCTGAGGGGATTTCCAATCGAATGGGGTGGCTGCACGCCCCCGTCGAAACGTCCGCAAATGCCGGCAGGATCCGTGCGTCTCTTACGCCCTTTACGAACGGCAGCATTGACGATGTTGTCCTTCTGGGCATGGGCGGGTCGAGTCTGTCGGCGGAAGTTTTCCATAAGATGATCGGCAGTGCGCCTGGTTTTCCCGGACTGCAAATTCTGGATACCACCGATCCTGCGGCCATTCGCAACGTGGCTGAAAAGCTCAACCTGGAAAAAACACTTTTCATTGTTTCTTCAAAGTCGGGGACGACTTTGGAAATCATTTCGCTTTTTAATTATTTTTATAACTTGGCCGACGGAAAACAGGGAATATCAGCCAATGAACACTTTATGGTCATTACCGATGAAGGCAGTCCGATGCTGGAACAGGCCTGGCAATTGCAGCTTCCGTATGTTTTTTCCAACAACCGTAATATCGGCGGCCGTTATTCGGCGCTTTCCCTGGTGGGCATGATCCCCGCGGCTTTAATCGGTGTGCAGATCGAAAAACTGTTGCAAAACGCGGCGGCCGTTGCCGCCCAGGAAAAGGCGGATTTTTTTTCCGGCAAAGGCGACTCCACCGGATGTATTCTGGGCGCCGCTTTAGGAACCCTGGCGCAATATGGTCGAGACAAACTCACATTTATCCTTCCTGATTCATGGCAATCTTTCGGTGATTGGCTGGAACAACTGATTGCGGAGAGCACCGGCAAAGAAGGCAGGGGAATTCTGCCGGTATTGAACGAACCGCCGGTGGATGTGAGCGTCTATGGAAAAGACCGTGTCTTCGTCGTTTTCTATGATGAACGTGAAGAATGGAATTCACGAATAACCGAACTGGCAACCGCCGGACATCCTGTCCTGAAAATCCGGATTAATGATGCCTATGATCTGGGCGGCCAGATGTTTCTGTGGGAAATGGCGACGGCTGTCGCCGCTCATCTCATGGGAATCAACCCGTTCGATCAACCGGATGTCGAAGCGACCAAAATGCATACCAACCGGATGATCGAGGAACACAAAAACAGTAAGGAATGGCCTGTGGCGCAACCGTCGTTCGCCGCTGCCGACTGCGATGCTTATGGTGATGCTTCCGGATCGACCATTTCCGAAATGCTGACAAAATTTCTGTCGTCAGCTGCGGCAAATGCTTATGTGGGCCTGCAGATTTATTTGAGCCCGTCGCCGCAAATCGACTGCGCGCTTGCAGAGTTGCGAGCCGCGATTTCCCGCAACCATGGCATGGCCGTAACGGTTGGCTATGGTCCCCGTTATCTGCATTCGACAGGCCAGTTGCACAAAGGCGACGCGGGCCGCGGCCTGTTTATACAGATGACTTCTGCAGACAAATCGGACCTGGATATTCCCGACACGCTGGGTAAATCCGGCTCTTCGCTGACCTTCGGCGAGCTTAAAGCCGCGCAGGCCGAGGCAGATCGGCTCGCGCTGATGGATAAAGGGCGCAAAATTATCCGTATCCACTGGAAAAAAGATGCCGTCGCCGGGTTGAAAAACCTGGCGGCCGACCTTTAGGCGCCCATTAACGCGCTTCGGTAATCACACGAAGAATTTCCGGCGCATGCCGCTCTGAGGCGGCAGGAATCGCTTTGGGATACCCCAGAATAATCGGTGCGATGATCCGGTAATTGTCCGGAATGCCGAGCTCGGCTCTTAATTTAGGATCGCGGATATTCGCACCCAGGGCGACCCAGCAGGTGCCCAGTCCTCTGGCTGCAGCAGCAAACATGAGGTAGCTTGCGGCGAGCGCGCAATCCACGTCCAGCGAGCCCACCGATTTTGCCCCGACGATATAAATCACGGAGGGCGCATTATAGAATACGTTGAAATTTTCGTTTTGCAGCATCGTCACATAGTCGGGATTGAGCCTGATTTTTTTTTCGGCATTATCCCTGAGAAGATTGGCTTTGCTCTCATCGGACAATGCCTTGATCGTTTTGCGGCAGGAAACCACGGCAAAACGGCAGGGTTGATTGTTGCTGGCAGATGGCGCGAGCGTTGATTCCTGAAGGATTTCTTCAATGACCTTCCACGGCACTTCTTTTCCCTCAAAATCCCGGATCGCCCTTCTTTTCTGCAAAAGTTCGGAAAATGTCATCATGGTGTTTCTCCTTATGAAGATAAAAATAAAGATATTAAAGTCATAATGCCGTATTGGAAAACGTCAATTACGGGATTAAGCGCGCCTAAAAGCAGCAGGCCCAGAACAATAAAAAAACCAAAGGGTTCAATTTGATACAATACGCGGTTGAACGATTCGGGTGTGAACCCCATCAGGATTTTCGAGCCATCCAGCGGCGGTATGGGGATCAGATTGAACGCGGCCAGCATGATGTTGATATGCGCCAGCAGATAAAGGACCTGATAAATCATGGTGCCGGGTTCGGGAGAAATCAAACGCCATAGAAACAGCGCGCAAAAAGCGATAATGATGTTGGCTGTAATGCCGGCAGCTGATACCAGAATCAAGCCCTTGCGTCTTTGCGGCGCGGGAATGTTATCCATGTTGATCGGGACCGGTTTGGCCCAGCCGAAACCGATGATTAAAAGCATCAATGATCCGATGGGATCAAGATGCTTCAGCGGATTGAGCGTAAGTCTGCCCAGCCATTTGGCTGTCTCGTCGCCCATTTTGGAGGCTACCCAGCCATGCGCTACTTCGTGAAAAATAACGGAATACAAAAGCAGCACGGCCAGCATGACGAATGCGGCCGGATCCCTCATTAATAGACTGATTAAACCCATAATGTCCCTCAACCATCTTTTTCAAGATTAATTACGGTTCTGTTCCAAGCTGTTGGGAAGCATAAATCATGGTGCCGGGATATTCAACAAGAAGTTTCATAACGGTTCCCGAATGCCGATCAGGACAACTGATTATTTCAACCGTTTCCCGACGTCGTCGCGCTTAAAAGCCTGCGACAGGAAGCATTATGTTGACTGAAGAAGTGAAAATTGAATTTCCACGCGCCGGTTTTTCAGGCGGTCCGCATCGCTTATGTTAGGCACGATGGGATGGTATTCGCCGAAGCCTTTGGTTGCGACCTGACCCGGATTGGCGCCCAGTTGTAGAAGTATTCTGGCTACCTGGGTGGCGCGGTCCGCGGAAAGCTCCCAGTTCGACGGATAGCGCTGAGAGCGAATAGGACGATCGTCGGTGTGACCCTGAACTTCGACAGACAATTCCGGGTGGCTGATAATAAAAGCGGCTAACTTTTCCAGCGTCGGTCCGGCGTCCGTTTTCATTTGCGCCTTTCCCGAATCGAAAAGGATTTGTTCAGGAAAAGTGATCACAAGAAATTGGGCGCGGCGTTCCACTGTCACGCCCGCATGGTCTTCCCGATTGCCGAGAAGACGATGCAGGTCATCTTCGAGAGTCATGACCGCTTGCTTATCGACGATATCGGGTGTCCGGCTGACGGCGGGTTCGGGGGCCGGTTTAACGGCAGCGGTCGCCAGGCGTGCGGCAGGAGCAGCTACCGCTTTGGCTGGAGTGGATTTGCCGGCCTGAACAATCGGAGCGGCCAGCAGGAAAACAAAAAAAATCATCAGCAGCATCAGCAGATCACTCAAGGTCAAAAGCCAGATTTCGTTGCTATTGGCGGATTCTGTTTTGCTTTTTAATGACCGCAGCGGTTGAGCGGACTTTTGCAAAGACAATTGCTTATTTTGATTATCAGGAAATCTGGTCATGGCATTATCCGTTTGCCTGGCTTGCATGCAGCGGTGTTTTCACAAGGCTGATATTGGATATATAAGGTTCTGATGGAATACCGGCCAGCGTCTCCAATTTATATTGAAGGGCACGGGGATGCTCCCCGTCGTAGATATCCAGAATTCCTTCTATAATCATGTCCATTCTTAATAAGTCCTGATCCATGAATTCCCGAAGCTTATTGGACAGGGGAACAAAACAAATATTCGCGAGAACGACACCGTAGAAAGTGCTGAGCAGCGCAATTCCCATATATCCGATAAGATTCTGCGGAGAACTGAGATGTCCGAATGTGCGGATGAGATTGACGACTGTTCCGGCAAGACCCATGGCGGGAGCCAGTTTGGCCATGCTGCAGAGAATTTTATGGGCGGTTTCGTATTGATTGACACGCAACAAGGCCTCTTTATGTAAAATCTGTTCCACATTTTCGCGGCTGAAATTGTATGACATCAGACCGACGCCCTTATGGATGAGGCCCGGAGGCAATTTTTCCCCCTCACGCTCCAAGGTCAGAATGCCGCCCTTTCTATAGACCCGGGATAATCGAACCAATGTCTGGACAGTCCAACGGACTTGCTGATTGCCGCCGAAAGATTGTTTCAGAAACCGGATGGTCATTACCAGTTTTTGCATGGGATAGGCCAGCAGTGTCGCAAAAAGGGTTCCGCCAAAAACAATAATCAAGGCATTGATGTTGGAGGCAATCCCCAATTCCTGCACTTCCAGATGAAAAGATAGAGCAAATATGCCTATTAATATAATAAAGGAAACTATCGCCTGGGCAATCATGAAAGACCTCCTGAACAATCATTCTTCAATTCAAAAGATATTAGAGCAGTAATTGTGCCAGATGGAAGTTAAGTCAAATATTTATGTAAGTATCTATTATTTGAGGATATAATAAAAAAGGATAGCGTTCGGCAGCTGATGGTTATTCTTTTCCCGGTTACATCAGGAATTTTTTTCCGGGTAATGATGGTTATCAGACGGCCAGATGTTTATTTGACCGGCAACTATTTCCATCATTTTATCAGTATAGTGATCGGGATATTGATGGGATAGACAAGGACCGTCATCGCAACGAATGTTTTGGGACTAAAAAGCGCAATTCGATGCCCTGAGATTGCTTGGTCATCAAGACCTGTTTGCGTATTTCAGGGGGGAAGCTTACTTCGGTGGCTGCTTCTTAAGGCACTTTACGCTCTCGGGAAGATGCGGTCTAACCATTTAGATTTTTTTATATTTTACTAATAAGTCCGGGAAGCCCTAAAGTTTTGTCCAGCTAGTCCGATAATGTGTCTAAAGGAATCGACAATAAAAGTAACAAAGGAGGTGGGCAGACAAGGCCAGTCACAAATCGGAAAAAATCAGCGCCGACAGCCATCGGCAAAACCAAAAAAGCTGACCAGAATGGTCAGAAAAACAACCTAGAAAAGGAGAAAAAATCATGGCTATTAATGACATATCATTAACCACAGGAATGAGATCCAACCTTCAATCTCTTCAGAACACAGTTACCCTTTTGGACCGCACACAAAACCGCCTTTCCACAGGCAAAAAAGTTAACACAGCAATGGACAACCCGGTATCCTATTTTGCTGCGCAGGCATTGAACTCCCGCGCGGCCATTATCGATGGTTTGAAGGATGCAATGGGTCAGGCCGTTCAGACGATCACCGCCGCCGATAAAGGCATCACGGCGCTCAGCACAATGATTGAACAGGCCAAAGGTCTTGCGCAGTCCGCACAGAGCGCGGCTGCTGGCACCACCCCGACCACTATTGAGAAAAATGCGACTATTGAAGTTCAGTATTCATCGGTTTCTGCGACATTTGTGGCTTCCGGTATTACTTACGGTCAAACATTTATTGTAGACGGTACTTATACGTTTACTGTAACTTCCGGCGGGTGGGATGGTACCACTTCTGATCTGGTGGCAGACATTGGCGCAAACACGACCATGATAGCAGCCGGTTACACAGCTTCTGTCGTCGGTGGCAGCGTAAGAATTTCTAATACCGGGGCAGACGTGGTAGTTGGTGATATTACAGGCAGTGCCGCTACCCTGGGGAAAACTGAAGCAGTTGCCCACATGGAAACCTTCTCAGTCAGTTTAACCATCAGTGATGCTGCCGTATCGTTCAGCGCAACAGGCGCAACCGCTGCTGATGCCGCCGCTGCTCTGGCCACGGCCATCGAAGGTAATACTGCAATTGATGATGCTGGAACACTGGTTTCAGCCGCCGGAGCGGTCACTGCGGCGTTTGCTTATATACCGTCCGCTGAAATGACATCAATCGTTGGTCAGTACAACACGTTGCGTACTCAGATGGATGAGTTGGCGGAAGACTCCGGGTATAAGGGTAAAAACCTTCTGAGCTCCGATACCATGACCGTTAAGTTTGAAGGCACCACACTGGATGTGGTAGGCTTTGATGCATCAACAGGTGTTGCCGGCCTCAATATTGCCGCAGCAACTGCAACTGCTTGGGGCGCTACACCTGCAAACATTGACGCCGCCATTACGGCTCTTGATGCTGCGACAACCACTCTGCGTTCGGAAGCGTCCAAACTTTCCGGCAACTTGAGTATCATCACCGTTCGTCAGAGCTTCTCGACGAACATGATTAATACGCTGAATTCAGGTTCGGATATGCTGACACTGGCCGATTCGAACGAAGAAGGCGCCAACATGCTGATGCTGCAGACCCGTCAGTCTCTTTCCACCACGGCTCTGAGTCTGTCGGCGCAGGCAGCCCAGTCGGTTCTGAAACTGTTCGGATAAATAATAAGTAGTTAAGGAATTGGGGCGGGGGAAGAAGTCCCCCGCCTTAATTCCGGTTAAAAGGTGCAGCTTATGAATATTCAAAATATTCAAATTGCTCAAGGCTTATTCCGAACGGTTGAGGAAAGACTGAACTCCAGAAGGGAGAATATTTCCTCGCAAAACAATACTTCCCCGCCTCAGGATAATGTGCCTGAGGCAACGGTTGGTAGTTCGAAGGTTTCCGGGGACGGGAGTTTAACTGAGGTTGTCTATCCGCCTTTTTTCCCGATAGGCAATACCCAGGATATCCTTCTCATCGAGGGGATCAAACAGAT
The DNA here is from genome assembly GCA_002840435.1 of Deltaproteobacteria bacterium HGW-Deltaproteobacteria-6. Lineage (NCBI taxonomy): Bacteria > Deltaproteobacteria > Deltaproteobacteria bacterium HGW-Deltaproteobacteria-6. Next base: position 155,711 of record PHAT01000005.1, on the reverse strand, counting down.
GACCGGAGAAGATGTAAAAAGTCCGTTATCTGTTCCAGTGGAAGAGCAAAAAGCGATAAAACAACAAGAAAACGACAAGACGGCATCTCCGGATAACAGTGCGGTGAAAGCCAAGGCGCCTCAGGTAAAACCTGTTGGTAATCCTGGTGTTGTACTTGATTTTAATGTCTAGAGCCTAAGGGAAAGTTAAGGGAAAATCTTATGGCGCTCAAGATAACGCTGAAGCCTTGTGAAAAATTCATTCTGGGTGGAGCGGTCATCGCCAACGGTGATGCCAAAAGTACTTTTGTCGTTGAAAATGATGTGCCGATCCTGCGTGAAAAAGATATTATGACGCTGGCATCGGCAAACACGCCCTGCAAAAGAATATATTTTGCCATACAGCTGATGTATGTTGATGGCAAAAATCTGCCGGAGCACCACAAAACATTTTGGGAACTGGTCAAGGATGTGGCCAAAGCTGCGCCCAGCAGAAAGCCGGTCCTGCAGGAGATCAGTGAAAAAATACTTGATGAACGGTATTACCAGGCGCTGAAACTGACAAAAAAACTCATTGAATATGAACAGGAGGTTATCGACCGTGTACGCAATGCAACTCGAAGCTTATAGAACAGCGCATAATACCAATGATAACATGTCCGGACGGGATATCGAAGCCGCAGCTCTGACGCGCTGCGCCCTGATGCTTTCCGCTTGTCAGAATAATTGGAATGCCGCCGGTCGTGATGCACATCTGGACGAAGCATTGAGAAACAACCAGATGGTCTGGAGTATTCTGCAATCGGAACTGGCGAATGATGACAACCCCCTGCCTATCGAGATTCGCAACAATCTGCTTACTCTCAGCGTCTTTATCGACAAAAGGATCATTGAGGTCATGGCTAGTCCTGAGCCTGAAAAGCTCCAGATTCTGATTGACATCAATCTAAATCTGGCAGCGGGATTGCGCGGCAGTTCGGCGGACTAGAAAAAAGGTCAGCGCTTCCAGTTCATTGCTGGCAGCGAAGGCTGTGCATTTCAACAGGTAACTTTAAATGCAGAACATGGAATTTCATTCAGCTGAAATTCGGCGACAAAACCCCCCAATCATCATGGCCATTTATTTGCTGGAATGACCACATTATCGATAATGTGTTTTCTTCCATCAAGGCTCCGGGTAAATTTTTGAAACAGCATGCAAAATGGCCGGATGCCATGCTTGTCAATTTGAAGGTTTCGAGGTAAGCTGATTTGGTAGAGGTTCAAAATAGTGTACACGAAGCAACTCGATGCCTATAGAAAAGTTCAGAATATTGATAATACATCGGGAAGGGATATTGAAGCCGCCGCCTTGACCCGGTGCGCGGTTCTGCTTTCCGACTGCCGGAAAAACTGGGATGCTCCTGATCATGACGCAGCGCTGGCCGATGCGCTCCGCGTAAACCAGGTGGTCTGGAGTATTTTGCAGTCGGAACTGATCAAGGACGACAACCCTTTGCCCGTTGAGATTCGTAACAATATTCTAACACTGAGCGTCTTTATTGATAATAGAATTATTCAGGTCATGGCGCAGCCGGATCCGGAAAAACTCAAAATTATTATTGACATTAATCTGAATCTGGCCGCGGGTCTTCGCGGGAGCCCGGCAGATTAAGCATTGCCGGATCCCTCAAATGACGTTGCGTTTATCCTCGTGCGGACCAGAATGCCCTAGTTTGCCATCTCTTTATTGATCTGTTCAAGCAATTCCATGGTTTCCATATTGCTTATTTTATTTTCAATCTCCGCGTTGAGGATGAGCAAAGCCTTGTCATTCTTTCCGATGGTATGAAAGTTTCTGGATAATTTGTTCAGCAAGGTGGAAATGCTTATCCTTTTCTCCTTCATTGAACTGAATATTTCATGCGATTTGTCGTTTTCCCCTTGCAGGCAGTGAATGGCCCCTTTCAGAACCAGTGCCGGGGCGTAGTCGGGCATGGCTTTGAGTTGATTTTCCAGTGCGTGAAACGCCCTGTCCAGCGAACCTGCGACCATTTCACACATCGCGTAGAGATTGATACATTCTTTGAGTTTTGTCTTCTGTGCCATGGCTTTGGTTGCTGCTTCCAGCGCTTCATTAAAGCGATTAAGAGACAAGAGCGCTGCAGTAAGTTGTGTGTAAATTTCGGGTAACGGATCACCGAATGTAAAATTCAAGAATTCCTGATGACTCGGTAATGAAGCATTCTTTTCGTAAAGAGACAGAAGCTTGAGCCACAGTTCTACAGATTCTTCATATTTATTAAGCAGATGAGCTTGCTTGGCCAGTTCATAAATATATTTCATGTTGGTTGGGTCGCTTTCATATTTGATTTTCCCCAACAGATAATAATCAATGCCTTTCTGGGCGTCCCGCTCCATATCCAATTTCCCGTAGTGATGAACAATAATGTTACTGGGATGGATTGGAATTTTAGCCTTTTTCAATGAACTCTCCAGCAGTTCATGAACGGGATTGATAAAGAAAACCTCTTTTCTTCTCGGGTAAAGGCGGACCTTCGGGCTAGGCACCCATCCGGCTCCCGCTTCTTCGGGGTATTGCCCGGTGTTCGGCATCCATCCAATCACACTCATGTTATTCAAGTAATTTCTCGTGATGATGGAATACGCGGCAGGTGACGACGACTTCTTGTGAATGATGTCTTTGAGTTCTTTAAAATCCAGAGGCGACAGAACCTCATCAGCGTCCAGTATCAGTATCCAATCGCCCGTAGCATATTTGAGTGATTCATTGCGAGCGGCCGAAAAATCGCCTGTCCAGGGGAACTCAAATATTTTTGCCCCGAAGATTTTACCGATATCAATGGTTCTATCCGTTGAGCCCGTATCCACCATAATTATTTCATCGACGACATCCCTCACGCTTTTTAAACATCTGACCAGATGTTTTTCTTCATTTTTCACAATCATGCAAAGCGACAGAGTGCCTTTTTTTGATGTTTTTTCAATTTGAAGAGGGCCAACGTTTTCACGGACAGCCACGGCAGCATTCAGAATGCTGTCGTCCAGGCCATACGAAACAAGCACATCTTGAATAAGAATCAAAGCCTCAGTAAATTTGGCCTGCTGGATGAGAATATCTATGAATAAAAAGGCAATATTCTTGTTGCTGGGATACCGGTTGGCAACTTCCCGAAAATCGGCTTCTGCGTCATCGAACAGACCCAAAGAAGAGACAACTGAGTAATAAAGCGAACTGGCATCCGGTAAGGTTGGCGACAGAATGAAGCCCTTTTTCAAATGGGTCAGGGCTTCATTTTTTTTATCATCCATTCCCCAATCCAGAACGCCCAGATTGGTATAGGCTTCGCCATAACCCGGATCAGCATTAATAGCCTTCTGAAAACAGGATAACGCTTCCGGTTTATCACCTTTTTTATACGCCAGGACGCCTTTTAAATTCAGCGCGGGAGGGTAGTTTTCGTTCAAAGACAACATTTTGTCCAAATACCCGGCCGCTTCATCATCCAGCCCGAGACCCTCCTTGGCATAACCCGCACATTCCAGACCCTTAAGTTCACTTTTTGCGGTTTCGGGCATGGTCCCGACAACTTCCCATGCCTCGGAAAATCTTTTGGATTCAATAAACATGCGGGTCAGCTCATAATAAATTTCCTTTGCGTCCGGGGAAAATTTAATGCAATTAACGAGAGCCTCAACGGCCTGATCGATTTTTCCCTGTGAATATAAAATATCGGCAAATTCAGAAGCTTTCAGAATAGCCATTTTCCTGCCTTCAGGGGTTGCCATGCTGAGGGACCACTTTTTATCGATGACCTGCCGGTCACCGGACGATCTTTTTCCTCCGGAATGATAAATGAATACATCTCCACAAATGTAATTTTGATAATCTTCCAGTGCGGATCTCCAGCAGAGATCTTCATCCTCAAAACGACCGGAGTCGAAACGTTCGTCGAAAAGGCCGATCTTTTCCACGAGTGTCCGCTTGAACAGCATGCAGAATCCTTTAATATCGCGGTAGGGAATCCGGCGGTTGTGAAATCGTTCTTTAAAGGCTGCCGCTAATTTATCGAGTCGATCCGCAGTTTGATAGGCTTCGTCCGTTACCTGCTGAAGACCGTTGGTGCTGTTGGTCATGGGGCCGACGATGCCCGCAGCAGGTGCATGGTTCAGGCATTCCAGCATTCCGGAAAGCCAGCCTTCGCTGACCACCGTATCGTTATCTATCAGGACAATCCATTCACCCGTGGACAGATTGATGCCCTGATTCCGACCTTTTGGAAGTCCAACATTTTTTTTGTTCTCAATCAAACGGCAGTTTTTATTTTCCCTGATCTGACCTTGCAGCCATTTGACGGTGCTGTCGGTAGAGCCGTTATCAATAAAAATAATCTCATGGGCTTCCGATGTATATTTGCGGATGCTTTTGACGCATTTTTTTGTTTGATCTAGCCGGTTTTGCGTGAGAATGATAATGGATGTCATGCCGGTAATGAATTCAGGATTCATCAGCGGAGAAATTTCTTTTACGGCGTCAGATTCCGCCGCCTGCTTTTGTTGAGCTTTTTGACGGTATAAAGCCAGAATCCTGTTGTTTTCATCCCGTTGTTTTTCCCTGTTGCTGTGTTCAATGCTTTCGGGGGACTTTAAATATAATCCAAGCGGCGTTTTGATGTGAAAAAAATTGTGGGTTTGCGATATGCGCAACCAGAATTCATAATCACCCGATGACACCATTGAGTCGTCAAAATATCCGTATTCATGATGAACGGATCGTCGCCACATCGGTTGCGGTCCCATAAAACATCCTTGATTGAGCAGGACGCTTCTGTCCCAGTCATACCATCTGTAATGGCCGCAAGGTGTATGCTGATCGAAGGTTTCATTTTCCTTTTCCGTTATGATCACATCGGCATAGACCAGGGTAATTTCCGGTTTTCTTTCAAGCTCATTAACCATGATTTCAAATGCATCTTTGCGGTGACGATCATCGGTATTGGCATTGGTGATATATTTTCCTGAAGCGGCCTTTATTCCTCTGTTCCAAGCCGCGTAGACTGTTTCGCGTTCTTCGGTTCTGATGTACTTGATATTGGAGTATTTTCTTTGAAACTCCTCCACGACGGCACGTTCCTTTTGCGGAGAACAACTATCCACAACGACAATTTCCAGTTTATCTGCAATCGTCTGAGCTTCAAGATCCTCAATGCACCCACGGATGAAGCGTTCGGAATTATATGCCGAGACGATGGCCGAGACGAGATAATCTTCCGTTGAATTTGTGACATCAGTTTCAGCGGGATCAACCTGCTTTGGCTTCATGTCGTGATTCTGGCCGCCGAGCATTGCAAACCATCTACAGGCGTCAGTATTGGCAGGGTCAATATCGAGGACTCTCCTATAAAAGTCTTTTGCGCGATCCAGCTGTCCGTTATCAGTTGCAATATGACCGAGCACCAAAAGAACTTCAATATCAGCCGGATTAATTGACAGGATTTTAATGTATAGTTGTAAAGCCTTTTGCGTTTCTTTTTGTCTGGTGTAAAGGAAATTAGCCATGCTTTTTAAAAAGGTGATGTTATTCGGTTCTAACTTTACCGCCAGTTCATAATGTTCAAGAGCTTTCTCACTGTTTACCGTTTGGGAGTAGAGCGTCGCAAGATCATGATGGGCTATGCCAAGATTAGGATGATCAACGAGAACTTTCTCCAGTGCCTCAATGGCCATGACATGGTTATTTTGTTCCAGCATTTTTCTGATATTGTCATATTGTTCTCCGGGAAACAACGCTTCCTTCTGTTCCCTGGGAGACAACCATTCCTTTTGGATGATTTCTTCCTGCAAAGCTCTGTAATATTCTCCTACGTTTAACCCCCTCTGCTTTTCCCACACAAACAGCGCAGTGCCCAACCAATAAATATGCCAGGCCAGATAATGTCCAAGAAGCGGAGGCCCTGCGTCTACCAGCTGCTTTTCAAATTGCGCAATGTTATTGATACACATCTGGATTTTTTGAGCAGGATCGGTGCAGCTTTCTGCTTCAGCTTCAAAATACTGGGTCATGTCCAACATGTAATCTTTGGCCGATGGATGCGTAAAATGATACACACAGCAATCATCGGAAAACTGGATGACTCGTGTATTCTGTGGATTCCTCGGTCTGAAATTGGAGTGTATCACATTGGCAATAATGGCCCGGTCCCTGTTTATTAAAAAAGGAAAATAACTTATGTACCATGGTGATCGTTTATCATGAATGCCAAATGAATAATATTTGCGAGGGACATAGATCAGGTCAAGTTCCCCTTTGGTTTCAGATAGCATATTCCTGACATTCTGGATGAGGTTATAGGTCGGTATTTCAGATGCTGTCCCGAAGAATATCCAGTTATTGCTGGCCTGTTGGGCATCGCCTACCGTGTCTCCATGACCTCTTGGGCTAAACGGTCTGTCAATAATTTTGACCCGCTCGCCGAATTCCTCGCAGATTGCCCTGGTTCTGTCCGTTGAGGCCTTGATAAACACGATGATCTCGTCCGCCCAGCGCACCGCGTGCTCTAAAACATACCGGATGCGGGATTCTTCGTTATAGACTGTAATCATGAAGGTTATGGGTATGTTCATATTATTTGATTTCTCCATAGATTCTCCAGTTGTTCTTCCCAGATTATTCAGAAACGCATGATGCCTGGAAATCATGCGCGATAATCGTTGTGATTCATCTTCTGTTTTCATCATTGTGTTTGCAACTTCACAATATCGATCGAATAAGTCTTTTTTGTCGATCATCAGCGCTGTGGTTTCGAGAATGGTGAAAAGTGTCTGTTTCAGACCGTCATCAATGACACGATTAACGGTTTCATCATTGTATTGATCGCCTGATAAATATCTGCAATTTAAGCGAATCAATAGAGCCGTCTGATCAAGGAAATCGTCTTTAGCCCAGGTTTCCCACATATAGTTCGATTCGTGGGCATGGTATTTGGCCATCGGTTTTTTGACCTTGATAACCGGAAACCGGGAAGCGGCTCTGAACCAGTATTCAGCGTCGGGACTGTATTCCAGTCTTTCATCAAATGGACCGATTGTCTCACTGACATCTCTATGCCAGAAATTGCCTGAAGCCAGGGGGAGACGGATCCCACGGATGGTTTCCGCGCCTGCTTTGCAGATGACATATGGAGCGGCAATACTGGCGTCCTGTAAAACGACGGCGGGGGTTTGTCTTGAGCGGAGGATGTCGCGAATGTGATGAACGGCGCCCGGGTAATACTCATCATCCGAGCATAACAACCCCATCCACTTGCCTTTTGCATACGCAATACATTTATTCCAGTTTCTGACCATTCCAATATTTGCTTCATTCCGGAAGAATCTGACATAATCTTTGCCGGCCAGAAGTTCTTTCAGGCGGTTGGATATTGCTTCATCGGATGCGTTGTCTACGACGATCACCTCAAGGTCCCCGGGTGAAGGCCCGATGCTTTCGATTGCCCGAATAACCTGATCAACCCGGTTCCACGTCGGTATTAATATGGAAAGAAGGGGGGTGGTCTCTTTCATTGTTTTTGTCTTATTCATTTTTTGCCTCGGCGCTTTTTCCGATGTATGCTTCCAATAGTTTTTTTATCCCCAGGTTCAGGTTGTATTGCTGGGACCAGCCCGGAACTTCAGCATATTGGGGATAAGGATTCATTACTTCCCTTGGTCTATATGGAATACCACCCCAATTTATAGATATTGGTTTTTCAAATTTTTCGGAAAATAATTTAACCACATCTTTTAATGAATGCAGATCCTTTGAAGAAACGCTATAATTTTTTTCCAGTTGAGGGTAACCTTTGTGCAGTGCTTGTATCGTCAGCAGATAAGCGGAGATGACGTCATCTATGTAAACAAGGTTGATCAGTTGTTCGCCGGGCGACATTGACAATGTGGCGCCGCTTTCCATCGCATCCAGGAGGTACCGGAACAGCTTCCGGCGATTGTCGTTAGCTCCATAGGTATCGAATAATTCCAGATTAACAATTCTGACAGATGATGTCTCAACATAATAAAGGAGAATATCCTCGAAGGCTTTTTTAGTGGCTGCATAAAGAGCGACGGGGTTGTAAGGCATATTCTGATAATGCTGCCAGAAAGAGGAGGTATTGATGAACCACTTTATCCCTGCCCGAGTGCCGCTTTCTATAACGCGAGATCCGAATAAAACATTCGCATCAATTAACTTATCAATATCAACGGTGTCATGGTTTGCAATAAAATATCCGGCCGAATGCACGATGCCTTCAATTTCCTGTTGCTTCAGGGTATTGATTAATTTGCCTACACTTTCATATTCAACAGGAATAACATTCCTGTGCAGCATGGTCTTGTCCGATGCCTGTCGCATTAATGCATAGATTTGGTTGTCGCTGTCATTTGCCAGTGCGCTGGAAAGGTTTCTTCCGATAAAACCTGTGGCACCCGTTACCAGTATTTTCATATTTTCCTCAGAAGGGGGACTTGAAGGATTTCAAATCCGTCAGCTCATTATCCCTTTTAGAAACAATGGGATTCTCAACAGGCCAATCAAAGTTCACGGAATTCCATTTAATGCCGCTATCCTTTTCCGGCGAATGCGCTTTGCTGATTTGATAATACACGGTGGCCTTATCACTCAGAACGCAAAAAGCATGAGCCAGCCCTTGAGGCAGATAGATCGCTTTATGATTTTCCGCGGACAATTCAATGGAAAAAATCTGCTGATACGATTCCGATTGCACCCGCAGATCAAGGACAACATCAAGAATCATTCCCTGAGACACCCAGACAAGCTTTTCTGATGTCATGGGAGGAAGTTGAAAATGGAATCCTCTGATAACGCCCTTCCTGGAAACGGAGTAGAAGGTTTCCTCGTAATTGCACTGAAGGCCTCTGGCAAAATACTGATGATACTCAAACGGCTTTACTAAAGTACCTCTTTCATCGGCGAAGAAATGGGAATCGATAACCCATAAGCCTTTCATGGCGGTTTCAGTAAATTTCATATGTCATCCCCAAAATTTCAAGGCATCCCTTATGCGCAATCATTACGATCAACTTTTCAAAGTAACTATTAAGATGCACGTCATGTAAGGAATAATCCTCTTGATCCCTTTTTCAGGATTAATCCATAACCTGTCTCACATCCAACTCTTCCCGTCCGCGTTTTGTCGATGGAACGCCGCGCGTAAATTCCCGTGGTCAATATGCTTATCTTCATGTCTTATTTCCGCCGAATGTGTTTTGAGTAAGAAGTGCTGACAGGGTGTCGTCAGACAGATGATCCAGATTATCCGGTGCTGAATAAAGAAACGTGCAGTTGCGGCACGAAGGGTTGTTCCGCCGCTGCCGGTTGATATGCATGCGGCGGAACGCTTGCATTTTGTCTCCATCCCAGATGTCTTTCAGGGAGGATTCAAAAACGTTTCCTACTTTTGTCGCCTTATTCCAGTCCACGCAACAGACCGTTACGTCGCCGTTGGCTGTGATGGCCAGAGTGTAGAAGGGAAAAGGGCAGACTTCCTTGGGATGGGAATGCGAATGGTCGCTGCCGGTTTGAGTCCTGGTTCCGTAAAGTGCGGCCATTAGATCGTGATCGCCGTAACTGTCCCAGTTCATCGGCTCTTCGATGACTGCCTCATCGGCGATCGGTTGATACATATCCAGGAAGGTGGATCGCTCGGCGGAATTTGCAGGATCCAGAAGTTTTACATAGAGAAAAGGCTTTTTCGAACCCATTTCATTGCGTATATCTTTGAACCGGCGGATGTTATCGTATATTTTCTCAACTTTTATGCGTGACTGCGTTACCCGTTCATGTCTGTTCTGGTTCACGCTCGAAATGCTGATTCGCAGATAATCAAGTCCCGAACGAATCAAAGATTTGGACATTGCGTCATTGAGCAGAACACCGTTGGTGGTTAATTCGGTTCGTTCGGCAAGCTGCATATTACAGGCCAGCGCAATCATCTCGGGAAGATCGGGGTTGAGAAGCGGTTCGCCCATGAAATAAAACCTCAGGACTTTCAAAGAACCGCCCGCCCGGATGTCGGAAGCGATCTTTTGAAACTCGGCAAAGGTCATCGTCCGGAATCCGCCCGCTTCTTTTTCGTAGTCGGCAATCGACATCGGACAGTACGTGCAGCGAAACATGCACCGGTTGGTGGGTTCAATGTACAGACTGATCGGGAAAGACAAAGGCAGTAGCCTTTCCAGCGAGGGGCGCTCATCCTGTCTCAGTTGGGTATATTTGGGTATGTCCATATGACCGTTTTCCATCTTTCAAAATATTATCAGTGGATATTCAACTTTAAAATGCGGTCAGGTGAAAACCCCATTTCGATTAATTGCTTTTGAATCTCCGCTCCCCAAAGACTGATGATGACAATTTTCAGATCTTTGGATTCCTCCAGAAGTTTTGCAGGTGAGAAGATCTCAATGCCGCACAATTTGCCGCCGGTTTTTCCCGGGTCATTGTCGGCTGCGTAAGCAAACGGCACGGGATAATTTTCCAGAATCAGGCGGGCCCGGTTTCCCGCGCCGAAGAGAACGACTTTTTGACCGGAGGCAATCCATTGCATGACGGTAAAAATATTTCGTGTCACATCGGCAATAACGTAATTCATTTTCAAAAGCGTGGCAAACAGGAGCTGCGGCAAACCGGTTTTGACAAAATCAATATCCTCAGGCCTTTTCACGGCGATGAAGTTGTCAAAGTGCGGCCTCCTGCCGATCCAGTGATCTTCAGTAATTTCGATGCCGGTAATGTCGAACAACCGGTAACCGGTTCTTGTGAAGATGTCAAAGAACTGTTCCCGGCTGTATCCATAGCGGGTGGCCGTCTGTTGCAAGTCATTTTCCAGCAGCACCAGCGGCGCCAAATGGTCCAGAATATTCAATGCGCCGGACAGCGCCAGGTATTCCGCGCCTTCGACATCCAGCTTGATCAGCCGGCAGGATGTCTCGCCTGCCAGTTCTGCATCCAGCGTGGTCGTTTCAACTTCGATTTCGATATTCTGAGCGTCGGTCAATCGGTTGGATGCCTCGATGCCGCTGTAACTTGGATTATTTTTCACAAAAATAAACCGTGTTTTTCCCGATGAGTTGGACAGAGCCTTGGGAATAATTCCAACATTTGAAGAAGCCTGATATTTTCGGGTAAGATCCGTTGCCAGCGCGGGCAGAGGCTCAAAAGCATAAACCCGGCCTTTTGCTCCGGCGAGCGCGGCCAGGGTTTGCGTGTGCCTTCCCGTATGCGCCCCGCCGTCCACGACGATGTCCCCCGTCCGGACAATTTTGTTGAAAATGTCGGAAATCAGGGCTTCCTGAAAATCGAAGGCCCCTACATTTTTTTCAGTAAAGTCGAAAAGACTGGAAATCATTTCATCAGAAAGCATATTTTTCAAGGACGACCTTCCTTTCAGACAATTTCGATGCCGTGATTTCTCAATTCGGCAATCGAGTTGTATATTTCAGTATAAGAGAATTGCGCCGCAATGAACATGATGTCCAACACGCCCTTTAATTCCGACAAGTCTTCGGGAATTTTATCGATCGTATATTGCCCGAGACTCAGGCCCTGCCGCTGGGGATTGATGTCAAAGACCTTGACCACGTGCCGCCGGTAATGCTCATCAAGATTGTTCACCAGCGCGGCGATGATTTTGCTGGGGCCGCACAGGCCGATGGCCATGTCCGGATTATTGTCGATCAGGCCTTTGAGTTTCGGCAGATTGATATAAAAGTAATAATCCTCATTGCGGAACCGGTAATAGCGATGATTGCATTTCTTGCAGCCCAGTTCATTGACCAGCACCTTGCTGACATTCGAATAGACGTTCATTTCGCCGCAATGAGTGCAGCGTGCCACGATGGTGTAGAGGTCGCCGCGGTTCGGATCGTAACCCGATTTGACGGTCACGTTTTCCGCGGGCTGATAAAAGTCGTCGCGGAATTTGCGGACCAGCCCCGCATATTCCTGCTGGTCGATTCCCGTGAAGTTGATGCCGGGACACCCGGAACGCACATACTCCAGCGGGTCTTTAATCAACCCTTTTTCAATCGCTGTTTTATAAAGCTTTGTACCCGGATAAGGAACGACTTCCACGACGCTCAATTGATATCTGCGGTTTTTTTGATACCATTCATAACAGGCGTTGATGGTTTCGCGCGTCTCGCGCACGTCTCCAATCAGGATGTTGGGCGCGATGCCCACCTGGGCGTCGTAAACCATCGGCAGCGTCCGGTCGATCTGGGCGCGTTTGATGTTTTTATTCATGCTTTTGAGGACATCTTCGTCAAGGTGTTCAATGCCCAGGCCGATAGCCACGCAGCCGGATTCCTTCATGTCCTGAAGGACCTGCTCGTCAATCTTGCTGTCGATTCGCAGCTGGCAGTACCATTGAAGGCCGAACGGTTTGATCCGCCGGCAGAATTCCACCAATCGGCTGTTGTTTTTGGACGATGCGAAAAGGTCGTCGTAAATGAACAGGAAGTTAATGTTGTATTTCGGGACCAGGTATTCGATATCGGTAAACAGACGATCGAGCGATACCTGACGGTAAGTCGGTACGGTATGATAGCAGAACGTGCAATTGTGAGGGCAGGAGCGACTCGCGACAATCGGCAGGGCTCGCGGATTGTCCTCCTTGATAAACCAGAAATCCAGGCACTTTTGATAATCCAGATATTTGTTCAGTTCAAAACTGTCATAATCGGGCAGCGGCATCTCATCCAGACTGGCAATGACGTCGCGGGGGGGCGTCATCAGCGGACGGCCGTTGTCATTGAAAATAATGCCGTTGACCCCGGCGGGTTTTCCGCCGGATTCCAGAGCCCGGACCAGTTCGACGATGGTCCTGTCTCCTTCGCCCAGAACGCCGAAATCGATTTTCATGTCCGTAAAGATCAGTTCCGGTTCGGCTGAGATGATGCCTCCGCCCAGAATGGTGATGATGTGCGGATAGTGTTTCCTGATATGATCAAAAATATGCTTGATGCGCCAGTATTCCCGCGACAGGCCGCCGATGCCGACAACGTCGACGCGATGATCCATAATCATTTGGTCCAGTTTGCGCATGGGATCATCGTAGAAATTGAGATCTACACAAAAGGTGTTGATTCCGGCGTTTTTCAAGGCTGTGGAAATATATCCCGGCCCGATGGGAAACGTGTAATTGTATGGATATTCGGTGACGTTTTCCAGATCGGTTCGCTTGAATAAAGCGTTCATATGCGGCACAACGATTAGGACATTCATGTATTTTCCTTTTCCATCTCGTCAGGTGCGAACACCTCATACATGTCAACCGGCGAGGGTTTGCCGTACATGCCGGCGATTTTATTTTTTATGAAATCCATATCCTCGCTTGCCAGGCAGACGGATGGCGGGTGTTTAAACCACGAGATGGTCATGCCGCGGCGCAAAATATCCGGAAGCGGCTCCTGCAAAATATTGCCGATGGCGATGTGGAGAAAAGGACAGGGCAGCACATCGCCATATTCGGTGATGTAAACGACGCTGCGTAAAGCGGGGCAGGGCACCTTGACGCCTTTGTAGGGGAAAATATCTCTTTTGATAATTTCATGTTCGCAGTTGAGCTGATAGATATAGTTCGCATCTTCCGGCGTCAGAAGCAGGTCGTAACGGCCTTTCCAACTGCCGATGGGTGTGGCGAAATTCACATAAATGATAAATCCGTTTTCTTTGGCAAATTGAATCAGATTCAGCAGTTCGGGCGCCCGGACGTTTTGCGTCGTAGCGACCGTGTTGATGACAACGCGTAGACCTGCGTCTCTGGCCTGCCTGAGCATTTCAAGGGTGTGCTGAAAAATGCCGTCTTTGCGGCGATTGGTCTCATATTGCTCCTGGTTGAAGGAATCGAGGCTCATCACAATCTTGTCGATGCCCAGAGCGCGCAGATGATCCAGTCTTTCACGGTTAAGGAGCGTGGCGTTGGTGACCAGACCCATGTAAAAATTCCGGGGGTTCAAGGCGTTGACAACATCATCAAAATCTTTCCAGAACAGGGGTTCGCCGCCCTGAAGGATGAACTGATAGACGCCCATTTTTTCCGCCTGCAAAGACAATTGTCTGAGATCATCCAGAGAAAGCCGCCTGCTTTTCTTCTGAAAACAACTGGCAAAACAATGATCGCAGTTGAGGTTACAGTCGTAGCGATAGGCAATTTCAATCACCGGCGGCGGGCTTTGCCCCTGCGCGGCCTTGCGGTCAAGCTCCAGAAACTTGGCATATACCGCCGGCTTCTCTTTTTTCAGACGTTCCCGGGTTTGTTCCCGATCGAGCAGATCTGCTTGTTTTTGTGTCATTGGTTTTCCCCTGTTCTGAACGCGGCTAAACAGCGTAGCATACCGTATCGACAATCTCACTGGAGTAGTGGCGCAGATACAGACGATAATGCTTTTGCAGCCCCTTGATCAGAAGCGGCAGCCGCCAGAGATCCGCTGCCCGGTGATACACGGAAATGGCCAGTTTCGGGGCATCGGCCCGGAGCAGACCTTCGGCGCCCCTAAGCGCTTCTTCCTCCGCCCCCTCGATATCCATTTTAATAAAGGTTGGCGCTTCTTTATGCTTAAAAAAATCATCAAGGCTGAACACCTGTATAGAGTCTGTGCCCTGCGACAAACTGATGCGGGAATCCAGCGCGCCTTCGGCCAGAAAACTTATTTTACCTGACGTGATGTAAACGCCCGCGGTCACCGGGATAATTCTGCCGTTGTCCGTTTCTTCGATTATCTGCCTGAGCTTTTTCATGTTTTCTTCATCGGGTTCAAACGCGTAATATTTTTTAAACCGGTTTTTGGTTTGTTTTCTGAATTCCTGCAGCGTGTCGCCGCTGTAAGCGCCACAATCAGCAAAAATCTCCTGCTCACCTGTCTGAATAACGCCGTTTTCAAAGTACTGGATGTTTTTTGATGAGGAGTCATGTATCAACTTTTTATTGAACGTCAGGCGAAATTCAATGATGTTCTGGAAGATCCTCCTGGATTCGTCGTCATTCCACAATTCATTCAATGCCAGAATGCCTCTGCGATTGGCCTCGTCAAACAGCGCTGCGGACTCGCCTTCATATTCAGGCGAGATGAAGATGTCCGGGTGTTTGAGGTTCAGATAACGCAGGGGATAGATATGATCGGTGCCCAGAGCATAAAGCTTGGCCTCAATTTCAGATTCGTAAAGCAGGCTGGCAATCAGAACAGCGGCGCTGCCATATCTGGCTTTTATTGTTGTCGGATCTACAATATCCACTCCGGCCAGTTGTTGCCCCCAGCGCGCAGCATTACCGTCAGCAAAAGCCTGGGCGGCAATGCCCAGCTTTTGCAGGTTGTACAGAAATTTTTCGCCCATTCGTCCCGCGCCATAGATGACAACCGGAAGCTTTTTATCCATTACTTGATCGAAGTCAGGATACTTTCGATCCAGGGCGTCCAGGTAATATTCATTTGTTTGTCTGAATAGCTCTTCTATCCGATTCATATTTCCTGCATGCGGGCATTTGACCCGCCGCTTCCTTTCAGGGATCCACCAGCAGAAGATTGCTGTTGATGTTCTTTTTGTTATCCTGATACCAGCCATAGAGTTCGGCGATGCCGTCCTCCATGCTTTTAAAATGAATTCCGCCCGTTTCGGCAATCAGTTTGGTATGATCTCCGCTGTATTCCCGTCCCAGTCCATCGTGTTTCACTGCAATATCGACATTCTTACCTGAAATGCTGCGAACGATCCCCGCCAGGGTTAAAAGATCATACGTCTTTGCCGTGCAGACGTTTAATGTTTTGTGCCGGGGATTGTTTTCGATAAACCATCGTGTAATGTTAACCAGATCATCAATATGCATATAATCAAAAAATACGTTTTGCTTAATGGTGATCGGCATATCATAGAGAGCCTTGGCGCAGGCATTGGAGATGAAGCGTATTCTCCAGTCTTCATATTTCCCGTAGACACCAAAAAGTCTCAAATTATAAATATCGGGACGGCTCATTGTATATTTGGCTATAATATATTTCGAAAAACCATAAGCATCATTTGGAACATGCATGTCAAGGTCCTCTTCACGCATTTTAGGCTTCCAATTTTCCCGGCCGAATTCCGCGCCTGACCCGTAGTAAATCATTTTGCCATATTCATCTCTGCATCGGGCCAGATTAAAAAACATGCGCAGATTGTTTTCAAATACTTTGGCGATATCTTTTGTAGACGTCTTGGTCGCATTCCAGGTCGCCGCGTGAACGATGACGTCAAAGCGTTCTTGGCTCAAAAACCGGGAAACAGCTAAATCATCTAAAAGATTAAGATTGCGGGAAGCCGGCGCGACAGTCTCATAAGAACCCGTCAGTTGTTCACATAAATTACGTCCGATAAATCCCGTTCCTCCCGTGATCAAAATCTTTTTCATGGCACTATGTCTCATTGATGCAGGAAATGCTCATGCTGGATTGAAACTCTTCCCGATCTAGAAACGGCAAGAGATCTTCCATGGGAAGAGATTCCATGGATCCGTTTTTACGCTGCCGGGATGAAACCCGGGGGGCTGTGACCTGATCCGGAGACACCATGACTTCACAAACCACAGGCCCTTTTTCCATTAGAATATCATGTACTTTATCCCGAATACGGTTTTGATTAATGAGCCTTGCCGCAGAAATGCCGAATGCTTTGGCCACAGAAGTGATATCCGGCAGCGTCAGGCCGCTGGCGGCGGAGCTGGCGACGTAGTTGCCGTTAAAATAATTTTTCTGGGTGTTCTGGATCGAAACGTAACCACCGTTGTTCAAAACAAAAAATTTGATGGGAAGATTCAATCTGCGAACAACTTCCAATTCCTGAATATTCATTACAAACCCGCCGTCACCGTCGATGCAGACCGTGCGTTTTTTACCGCTGGCGATACAGCCTCCAATGGCCGCCGGAATGCCGAAGCCCATTGATCCCAGACCTTCGCTGTTAAAGATGCGCAAGCCGGCTTTAACGCGTATTGCCTGCATGGTTCGTTCACTGCACGCGCCCGAACTGCCGGGAATGAGGAGATCGTTTTTCTTTAATTCGTCTGAAAGAATGTCGATTAATACGTAATCATTGACAAATTTTTTCTGTTGCCAGTATTCAGGTAAAACCACCGGGTATTTTTTTTGCCAGGTCTTACAAATTGAGAGCCATTCGGAATGGTCGACGTTGGTGATTTTGTCTTGTTGCCGATGAAATTCGTGGATAAAGGTTCCGGCATCGGTGCAGATGGGAACATCAATGTTCATGGTCAATTTGGATATTTCAGCCTGATCGATATCGACGATAATTTTTCGGGCGCCCCTCGCAAAATTTTCGTGAGAGAAAGCGGTCTGGCCCAGATCCATGCGTGTGCCGATGATTAAAAGCCAGTCGGCGTTCTGCTGGGTGAAGTTTGCACCGCGCTGTCCGACTGCTCCGGGCCGGCCGGCAAACAGCCGGTGCTTCTCCGGCAGAAAGTCCGCTGCCTTCCAGGTGGTTAAAACAGGAATATGAAGTTTTTCAATAAGCGCTAGAAAGTGACCCAGGGCACCGGCCAGCCTTATGCCGTTACCTGCAAGGATGACCGGCCGTTTCGCCTGATTCAGAAGAGCAACGGCCCTGCCAACCTGAGACGTCAGATGATCATCTTTCATGCCGGAGGGATGATCTGACGCTTCCGGATGAAATCCGTCCAGAGTATTTTCATTAATATTCGCAGCCTGGACATCCAGCGGAATATCGATCCAGACCGGTCCGGGACGGCCGTTTTTAGCCAGCCACATCGCCTTTTCCAGATGATATCGGATCGTATCAGGTTCGGTAACCGTGACGGCATACTTGGTGATGGATGAAACCAGCTCAATAATGTTGATTTCCTGAAAACCCATTTGCCTGACGCCGCTGGCGCCAGCCATGTCCGCACGCTTGACCTGCCCCGAAATGAACATAACCGGTATCGAATCCAGCCAGGCGCCCGCAACGCCCGTAATCGTATTCGTCCCGCCGGGGCCGGTTGTCACCAATGCGACGCCCAGATGATTGGTATATTGGCTGTACGCGTCGGCGGCAATGGCACAAGCCTGTTCATGCAGGTTGCAGATGTATGTGAGGTTCTTGTTTTTACCCACGGAATCCACAAGGTGCATGGCGCCACCGCCGGAAAGCATGAAAATGTGCTTGATTTTAGATTGGGCGATAAATTCAAAAACGTAATCAGATAATTTCATGTTATCTTTTTTCCTTTATTACTTAAGACCTGTTTCCAAAATGTCCTGAAGTGTGCAGCCTTCGCTGCTCCATGGGCGTGTGACCAAAAAAGCCTTGATGTTCAGTTTTTTTGCCGCCATAACGTTGCCGGGGCTGTCATCAATAAAATAGTCAGCCTTTCCGAGCCACGCCAGGAAATCGCTTTTATTAAGATCCGGGTGCCCCGGCGGCTCACCTGGCCTTTCTGCAGGGACAAAACTGAATGTCTGGAACCATTCACTGTAATATTGCAGCACCCAGTCGATTGCGGAAAAAACGGTTTTCCTCGGCCTGGCCGTCAGTGCAATATGCCGGAACCGGGCGCCGTTTATCCTGAACCAGTTTATGAGATGATCATCCGGAACCATTGCCCTGGCCTGGGGCGACAGCCGGAATTTATCCAAAGAATGGAGATATTCTTCCCGCTCGACCTTCAAAAGCCTGTGAGGCGGGTTTTCTGTCAAATCACCGTATTTTAATTTGCAGCCGGGATGAGCAGGCAACCAGAAGGTCTCCAGCCACGTTTTTGTACAATCATTTAGTACGTCATCGATATCCCACACGATTGTCTTCATGCTGTCAGATGCGCTCCGTGCTGCGGCAAATTATCCAAGCCAATGCGAAATATAGGTTTTTCTGTCCTTGTTCTGAAGAATTGTTTCATCCGTATAGTAGGAATCGTCCTTATAATGCGTTGAGGATATCTCTTCGATGACGGCGCCGTTGTCGCTTTCGAAGATGTGTTTTGTGCCGCGGGTGACCGTGACAACGTCACCGCTTTTATATTTTTTGGCGACGCCATCGAGTATCAACTGAACATTCCCGTGTAATACCACAAACGTCTCTTCCTTCACGTTGTGATATTGTTCAGGATGTTTCTGGCCGGGGCATAAAACAATCAACTTTTTACAATATTCCCTGTTCACCACATTGATGATGGTGCAGCCGATTTCATCGAAACGGTCGAGGCCGTAATGGTGTGATATTTCCAGGGTAGCCATGCCCGGCACCACGACATTACCGGCGGATAATATTTTTTTAATGCGCTGGACAATGGCATAAATTTTTTCTCTTTTATCAACAGTGTTGATGCCGGATGCTTGAACGGGGGCGTTTTTTTCAATGTCACTGCCGGCAAAGTGCTCGGCATATTTGGCCATATCGTTGGCCAGGAGTTGACCGTCAGCGCATGGAAAGGCATAAAAAGTATTGGTCTGATCAATCTTTTCCCCTTTGGTAATCTTCCTGCCGGCGAAAACACCGCGTTTGAATTGTCTCAGGTCGGCCAGTTCCTTGTCTGTGGATTTTGATCGCTCACCCACAACGCCGCCCATGCGATAGGCTTTTTCGGCAGATTGCAGCCAGCTGGTGATCTGCCGGGGCGTTGCCGAGTAGTCGTTCTTCTTAAAAGCCTCTGTTTCAACGGCGACATGTTTTTCAAAGATACATGCACCTTTGGCGATGGCCGTCTGAATGGATTCCACATTGTCCGGTTCTTCATGGGTTGAATAGCCGACGGGGACATCCGGATAGCGCCGCTTGAGCAGATCAATCTGATTCATATTCAGGGTGTCGATATGCGTCGGATATTCGCCGACACAATGCAGGATGGCAAATTTTTTCTCTCGATTGCGGAAAAAACTCACCACCTTGTCGATATCATCAAGCGTGGCGCCGGCCGTTGAAGCGATGATCGGCTTGTCAGTTTGCACGATTCGCTCTAAAAGAGGCCAGTCGGTAAAGGAACAGCTGGCGATCTTGATAATATCGAAATTCATTTCTTCAATAAGATCTACCGACGGTTCATCAAAGGGCGTGCAGATGGATATGAAATGGTTGGCGCTCAGAGCATCCTTCAGTTCCTGAAATTGTTCTTTCGATAGTCTTGTTTCGCTGAACCGTTTGACGTTTTTCAGGTCCATCCGCGTTTTGTAATCGGGATGAATGAATGTATCCAAATTCCGGAATTGAAACTTGAATCCAAACTGGAATTTGAACGGTCTGGCCACTTCGGCAAACGCTTTGATCATCGTCAGGCCATGTTCCAAAGAGCCCATATGATTGTTAGCCATTTCAAAAATAAACAGAGGCTGATCAAAATAGTTTTTCATTTGTAGCTCCTATAATAATTTTTTATTGCCAGACTTTCCATGGCGCTTTGCCGGATTTCCAGAGTTCTTCGAGAAGTATTTTATCTCGCATTGTGTCCATGGGCTGCCAGAAACCATCATGCCGGTACGCCATGAAGTGGCGCTCACTTGCCAATTTCTGCAGCGGGTCCACTTCCAGATTTGTGTCATCTTCCTTGAGGTAATTAAACACTTCGGGCTGCATGACAAAAAATCCGCCGTTGATCCAACTGTTGTCTCCCTTTGGTTTTTCGACAAATCCCGCTACTTCGCTTGTTTTGCCGATGCTTAGGGAACCAAATCTGCCTAAGGGCTGGGCTGCTGTAACGGTGACATATTTGCCGTGTGATTTATGAAAGTCAATAAGCTTGGGTATATTGACATTTGAAACGCCATCTCCATAAGTTAGCATAAATGGCTCATTCCCTACATATTTTTGAATCCGTTTCACCCGGCCGCCTGTCATGGTTTCCAGTCCCGTGTTGACGAGCGTTACCGTCCATTTCTCGGCGTAATGTCGATGGGTGAACATCTCCCTGCCGCTCTTGAAGTTGAACGTCACGTCCGATTCGTACATGAAGTAGTTGGCAAAATAATCCTTGACCACGTTGGCCTTATATCCCAGGCAGATAATGAATTCATCAAATCCGTGATGAGAATAGATTTTCATAATATGCCATAAAATCGGATGTTCCCCGATTTCAATCATCGGTTTTGGTTTTAAATGCGACTCTTCACTGATGCGTGTACCCATACCGCCGGCCAAGATGACTACTTTCATGGATCTTCCTCCCAAAATCTTTGATTTTCTAAGAAGTATATTGTCCTTTCATCGCTGCAAGATTGCTGAATTCTCTGATCTGTTGAACGGATACGTTTTTTTGGTTCTTCCCGGACCGATGCCAGATTTTGTACCAGTCAACCGTCCAGTTGATTGCTGATGAACTATCCAAAACGGGTTGCCATTTCAACCCGAATGCCGCTTTATCAATATTTAAATGCAGCAAGTGTGCTTCATGAGGAGCCTTTTTAATCGGAGGTGTTTGGATCGCGCCGCTTCCCCAGGCATGAATGAATCGTTCGGCAAGTGCGTGAACGGTAATCTGATCGGATGTTTGCGGTCCGAAGTTCCAGGCGCCGCTGAATCTATCCGGATTTTCCAGAAGCCGGGCAGCAAGCAGCAGATAGCCGTGTAACGGGTCCAATACATGCTGCCAGGGACGGGTGGCTTGCGGATTTCTGACGATGATGGGCTGGTTTGCGGTGAGTGCGCGGACGCAATCGGGAATGATTCGGTCTTTAGCCCAGTCACCGCCGCCGATGACATTGCCGGCGCGGGCCGTGGCGAAGCCCAGATGAGGCCCAATACCTTTTAAATCGAAGTAAGAGCGGTGATAGGCTGCAGAGACGATTTCAGAGGCTCCCTTGCTGGCGCTGTAAGGATCGTGGCCGCCCAGCGGATCGCTTTCCCTGTATCCCCAGACCCATTCCTTATTATCGTAGCATTTGTCAGACGTAATAACGACAACCGCTCTGACGCCGGTGCACTGACGGATGGCTTCCAGAATATTGACCGTTCCGCCCACGTTGGTGTCAAAAGTTGCTTTGGGATCGTCGTAAGACTCACGAACCAGGGCTTGAGCCGCCAAATGAAAGACGATTTCCGGTTTAACCTGAGCAAAAACTTTTTTAACTTTGTCCAGACTGCGAATATCCACATGGATATGATCAATGACATTGTTCAGCGATGCCAATTGGAAATGGGAAGGCTTAGTAGAAGGTGCAAGAGCAATTCCGGTGACTGAAGCGCCGAGTTCGTGAAGCCACAGGGCCAGCCACGAACCTTTGAAACCCGTGTCGCCGGTGATAAGCACACGTTTTCCATTATAAACATCCGCAAGGTTTTCTTTCGTTTTTGCGGTGGTTTTTTTCATTTTATCCTCCGCGAAGACAAAAACCGGTCGATGATATCCAGTGTGTATTCAATTTGCTCCTTGCCCAGGCCGGGGTAGGTTCCCAGAAAGAAAGTATCATTCATGATGCGGTCCGTATTGGGCAGTTCACCCGTCCGGCGGTAAGTAATATCCCGGTATGCGGGTTGACGCAGCAGATTGCCGCCGAACAGATTTCGGGTTTCAATAAGATGTTCGTTTAAGAATTCCGTTAAGTTATTTCTTGAAAACCATGAATCTTTGCATCGTACCGTCAATGGAAAGGCAAACCAGGCCGGATCTGAATCCTCCGTGGCTTTAGGCAGGATAAAGTATTTTTCATATTTTTTGAAACCTGCCGTCCAGCGTTGAAAATTCTTGCGTCTAGCCTCACAGAAAACGTCCAGCTTTTTTAACTGTTCCACACCGATGGCGGCCTGAAATTCCGTGGCTTTCAAATTATAACCGATATGGGAATAAACGTATTTATGATCGTAGCCTTCAGGTAAATCCCCATGTTGCCCCGAAAATCTTTTTCCGCAGCGATTATTCATGCCGGGTTTGCAATAGCAATCTCTGCCCCAGTCTTTTAGAGAGCGAATGATCCTGGCCAGCGTATCGTCAGATGTCAGCACAGCGCCTCCTTCGCCCAGAGTGATGTGGTGTGCGGGGTAAAATGAGCAGGTCGAAAGATGGCCGAAAGATCCCGTGGGCTGACCTTTGTAGATTGACCCCAATGCATCGCAATTATCTTCGATCACAAACAGGTTATGATTTTTGGCAATGGCGATGATCCGTTCGATGTCGAAAGGATTACCCAGCGTGTGGGCCAAAAATATCGCACGCGTCTTCGGGCTTAGAGCTTTTTCGATATCTTCAACAGCAATATTGTAATTTGGAATATTAACATCGACAAATACAGGGATAAGACCGTTCTGAATGATGGAATTAACCGTCGTAGGGAAACCGGCCGCAACCGTTATGACTTCGTCTCCTGCTTTCAGTCTTCGTTCATTAAGGAAGACGGACGTTAAAGCGGTTAGGGCAAGGAGGTTGGCTGAGGATCCTGAATTGACCAGAATAGCATGCCGGGTTCCCACTCTTTGGGCCAGATCGGATTCAAAGCGAGAAGTAAAACGGCCTTCCGTGAGCCAGAAATCGAGCGCTGCCTCCACGGCAGCCTGCATTTCATTTTCGTCATAAACACGACCCGCATAATGAACGGGTGTCTTTCCGGGAATAAAGTCTTGATGTGGAATATTCTGCAGATAATAGTCTTTTACCAGATTCAAAATTTTATTTCTCAAATTGTTATCTTCTTCCATGATAATATTTATAAACAGAATATAATGCAATATCAATGCCTTTTTTGGCTTAAAGTAATTTGAAAAGTCTGGAATACGCTTTATGAAAAAAGTAATCCGGTTAAATATCGAAATAAATTATAATTTATTAGATTTGTGATGGCCCCGGGATGACCGGTGATATTTAATAATAGATAGAATAATCGTCAATGTATTGACGGATTTGGCGTCTGATTATTGTCTGGCGGCAAAAAATGCCTGTTGTATACGAATGCTTGGTGTTTTCATGTCTTTTATTTTACCTTGACAGGCAGGGTTATTTAAAAATTTTCTAAACGTACCCGATCGGTCAACGTCAATGTTTTTGACCCGTCGCATCAGCGGTTCATACTCCTGCGGGGGTATGATCGGTCCGAGGTTCAAGGGTGATTTGACACTGTGTTGAAATAAGAACAAGAATGATGACTTCAATTAATGTGCTGTGTCCCCCGCTGGAGGGCAGGGGGCTACAGCCGTTGAACCGTGAACCGCTGAACCTTTTCTTATTTCTTCTTGGCTTTGCTCAGCAGGTCGCCGAATGTGCCCATGGTTTTAGGGGCTTTAGGCATGTAACTTTTGTAATCATCGCCCGGTTCCGCCGAGTCCTTTTTTTCTTCACTGTTTGAAGCCAGATCCAGCGAAATTCTTTTGTTGTCGCGATCAATCTTTTCGATCTTCACGTCGATTTCGCGGTCCCTGGTCAGGACATCCTGGGCGTGTTTGATTTTTTTCCCTTTGCCCAGCTTGGAAATATGCAAGAGCCCGTCTACGCCCGCCTCCAGCGTGACAAATGCGCCGAAATCGGTCAGCCGCGATATCCTGCCCTTGTGGATGCTGCCTTCAATGTAATTACGAACAACGTCATTCCAGGGATCGGGGAGTGTGTCTTTAAAGGATAAAGTGATGCGGTCATTTTCCCAATCCAGATTAATGATGACGGCTTCGATGGCATCGCCGGATTTATAGAGAGATTTGGCGTCTTCCACTCTGCCCCAGGTCATTTCCGAAACCGGCAGCAGGGCCTGCACGCCGCCGATATCGACAAATGCGCCGAAGTCGCGAACGGAGGTCACAATGCCACGGACGGTCATGCCTTTTTGCAAGGATTTCTTCAGTTCTTCAACTTTTTCCTGTTCAATTTTTTCGAGCAGCGGACGGCGGGACAGGATGATTTTGCGGCCGTTTTCCCCATACTCTATCACCAGGAAATCGAATTTTTTACCGATGTAATCCGCAGCATTTTCGATTCTTCTTTTGTCCATTTGCGAGAAAGGACAAAAGCCGCTGGCACTGGCGCTGATTTTTACGGAAAAGCCGCCCTTAACTTCTTTTTCGACGGTGGCTTCCAGAGGAATCGCATTTTGATAAGCATTGACCAGAAATTCATCGACACTTTTGCGCGCCAGCAATTTGGTGGTGAAGAGTCTTTCGCTGTGACGCGACGAAAGAAAATAGGCGGTGACCGTATCGCCTTCCTTAATGGTCAGATTCCCCGCGTCATCGAGAAATTCTTTTTTATCCATGTAGCCTTCGCTTTTGGCGCCCAGATCAATGAAAATCCACTCCGGAGAAATTTTAACAATCGTTGCCTCTACTTTTTCTCCCACGGCATAGCGCTTGGGGGTGGCGTAAGATTCTTCGAACATTTCGGCAAAAGTTTTTGTATCGTCCATAATTGGTATCCTTTAATTTTACTATTTTGAATTAATGAGACTACTTACTTGCAAGCCAGAGGAATACGGGAATGGTTTTCCTGTTAAGAATGTCCTGCCTAATAAATTGATAAATTTCCAGTCTCTTAGTCATGAATATCACGAAAAGTGTTTTTTGTCCCCCAGAAAATGATTGGCATGTCCGCAAAACAGCATCAAATTAAATAACTCTGGATAAATTACAAAATATGTATTATGAATCACTATACAAATAGTTAAGGAGTTAGGTAACTTATGCGTTTTGAAATTTCACGTGGCGGTAGCGGGCTGACTTATGAAATCCGCAATATCGTACTCATCGCTAAAAAAATGCAGCAGCATGGACTCAAAATTATCTGGGAAAACATTGGTGACCCGGTTCAAAAAGGCGAAATGATCCCCGGTTGGATGAAAGAGGTTCTGACTGATATCCTCAAAGAAGACATGTCCTATGCTTATTCGCCAACCAAAGGGGTTGATGCAACGCGCGCTTTTCTTGCCGAACGCACGAACGCCCGGGGAAAAGCTCAAATTACGTCCGAAGACATTATTTTCTTCAATGGGCTGGGCGACGCCATTGCCCGTGCTTACAGCTCCATTCAGGTGGATGCCCGCATGATCATGCCGGAGCCGACCTATTCCACCCATTTGATGGCGGAAGTGCTGCACGCGTCTTTTCCGCCCAACACCTACCGGATGAATCCTTACAATAACTGGCAGCCGGATCTGCGCGAACTGGAGCAGAAGGTCAGAAGTCACCGGGCGATCGTCGGCATTCTGATTATCAATCCCGATAATCCCACCGGTTTTGTTTACCCCGTGGAGATGCTCGAGCAGGTGGTGCGGATTGCCCGTGAAAATGATCTTTTCATTATTTCCGATGAGACTTATACCAATATTGTTTACAACGGCAAAAAAACCGTGCCGATCAGCGATGTCATCGGCGATGTCCCGGCAATTTCCATGAAGGGAATTTCCAAGGAACTGCCCTGGCCAGGCGCACGCTGCGGCTGGATGGAAGTCTATAACGCGGATAAAGATCCCATTTTTGCCCGCTTCATCAACACCATTTTACATCAGAAGATGTCGGAAGTGTGTTCCACGACGCTGCCGCAGATGGCCATTCCCCGGATTATGACGCATCCCGAGTATAAAAATTATTTACGGGAGCGCACGCAGCATTATGAAAAGCTTTCCGCCATTGCCTACGGCATTCTGAAAGATGTTCCTTTTCTGATTGCCAACAAAACCAACGGTGCGTTTTACATGACGGTTCTTTTCAACGAGTCGGTACTCAATGAACGGCAGCACCTGCATATTGAACAGCCGGAAGTCCGTTCCTATGTTGAAACCCTGACAAAAGACGTTGAATACGATAAGCGGTTTGTTTATTATCTGCTGGCGGCCACCGGCATCTGCGTGGTACCGCTGACGTCGTTTTTCTCGCCGCTGCTCGGTTTCCGTATGACGCTCCTGGATAAGGATGTGGATGAATTTGAGTATGTCGTAAAAACCATCGCGGCAAAAATTACAGAATACATTAATTCGAGTAAATAACTTTTTAAGCTACAGGTTGTTAATCTGAAGGTTGTAAGCGGCGATCAGTGACGCGAAACAGGCAGCGAACAATGAGGGAGAGGTGTTAACCGTTCCCGATGTGACATGCGCAAATAGTCCCCAGAGCCTGATGAATGAATCGTTGCTTGATTATCCGAAACCATTAAGAAGTTGTTTTTTTCGCCATCGCCGGGTTTACGCAGTTTTGCAAAAGGCCTCCGTCTGTTGATGCAGGAATAACCGAAGGGCCTTTGCTGTTCCAGTTTGATCATCAAATCTGATTTGCTTTTTTAGAGTATCCATTTTTTTAGCGACTATCTGTTTCATGGGGAAGGGAAGACGTTGGACCGGACCATCTACTGAAATATTAAATGAGATATTGGAGGTAGTGCTTATGAAAAAATTCTTCAACAATTTAAAGTTGGGCAAGAAGATGCTCCTGTCGCCGCTGGTTGTTTTTACTTTTCTTATCATTTTAGCCGGTGGTACTTTCTCCAGTTTCTGGACACTGAAAGGTTCGATTGATGATATTTATAATAACCGTTTCAAAGGCTATCAGAACAGCTCGAAGATTGTTCATGATGTATCCAATGTGAACGGCAATATATACAAGGTTTTTAACATGATCAACTGGACCCAGGATCCGCAGGAGATTTCGGACATGTCCAAGAAGCTTATCGCCACCATGCAGGAAGATGTGGGGTTGATCAATAAGATACTGGCTTCTCCCGGACTCCGCCCGGAGGAAAAGAAGCTGTACAATGCGGTACTGGCGAATCTTCTCGAGTATCAGCAGGCGGCCTTAAAACTTCTGGAACTTGCCACAGGCGATTCAACGTCCTCGTTTCAAACCGTGTCAGCCGGTATGCTTACCGATAAAAAGTATGCTGCATTAAATAAGAGTTTGTCTGAGCTGCTGACTTATGAAAACAAGCTGGGTAAAGACACGTACGATTCGTCTGTGACCGGCTTTTACGCTACCCTGACCGTTTTTGTCGTGGTTTTCATTATTTCCATCATATTGTCTTACATTATTACCATGGTCATCACGCGATTGATCTTGAATCCCATCAAAGAGACCATCAGCGTTTTAGGCCGTCTGGCCGAAGGGGATCTGACTCAAAACATCGGATCGGAATCAAGCGATGAAATAGGCGATCTGATTAATTCGGTCAATACGGTGAGCAGCAAGATGAATAATGCCGTGGGGCATGCGCTTCAGGTATCGGAGGTTTTGACGGATTCATCGTCTAAAGAAGCGGCGTCTATCGAGGAAACTTCCGCGTCACTGGAAGAAATTGCGTCGATGATCAAGCAAAATGCCACGAACACGGATGAAGCAAATCGTCTTCTGCGATTTGCAAAAGAAGCAATACATAAGGCAAATGATTCGATGGCGGAATTGACCAGCTCCATGAAAGAAATAAACAAGGCGAGCGAGCAGACGCAAAAGATAGTCAAGAGCATCGATGAAATTGCTTTTCAGACAAACCTGCTTGCTTTGAATGCGTCTGTGGAAGCGGCGCGCGCAGGAGAAGCCGGTGCGGGATTTGCCGTTGTGGCCGACGAAGTCAGAAATCTGGCTATGCGCGCTACGGAATCCGCCCATAGTTCATCGGCTCTGATTCAGGATATTGTCAGCAAGGTAAAGAATGGAGAAAGCCTGGTTAATGTAACCAGCGGAGCCTTCGGTCAGGTGACGTCCAGTTCGGACAAGGTTGCCGATCTGATGGAAAATATTTCAATAGCTTCTCAGGAACAGTCTCGAGGAATTGATCAGGTCAATATTGCCATTGCGGAAATGAATATATCCACTCAACAGAATGCCGGGAATGCGGAAAGTCTGTCATCCATTATGTCCATGTTTAAAACGGCGGACGGGTCATAAACGGTAAAGGAGATTGCCTGCACCACCGGATGCTTCCTCCGGCCTGGTTTTAAGGGTGATGGCTTTGCCGTTTCGCATGCCACTATGTCCGGAGACTACTTACTTTAAGGCGGAGGAAGAGCAACCACCCGGTTCCGTCCTTGCTGTTTGGCCATGTAAAGAGCCTGATCAGCGCCATTGATAATGGAATCCGATCTTGAGTTGAAGTTCGGAATACAGGAGTTGACACCCGCGCTGATGGTTGCCCGGACCTTCTCCCCCTGATGATCGATGGTCACTGGTTCGATCTTATATTTAGCCTTTTCCGCAAGCTGGAAAGCATGATCCGTATCAATGCCCGGGAGTAATACGATGAACTCTTCTCCTCCGTACCGGGCCACAATGTCTGAACCCCTTTGAAAAACAGAGGTCAGCGTTTCAGCTATTTTCTTCAAATACTCATCCCCGACCTGATGACCGAAGGTGTCATTAATCTTTTTGAAATAATCAATATCGAAAATGATAACGGAAAGTATGCTGTTATCGCGTCCCGACCGCTTCCATTCTTTTTCAAATGCATCATTAAAAAACCGCCGGTTATAAATACCGGTCAACGCATCCGTATTGCTGAGCTGCGCTAATTCCAGGGATTTTAATTCCAGAAGATATTCATTTTCCAGAGCATCCCAGTATTCGCGGTTTCCTCTCAAGGCGATAAGCACCATGTAAATCGAATATAAAACAGTCATGATGGCCAGAGGTATATTTAACCCACTTGCCAACATGATGATGGTGGCTGGCATCAGCATGGATATGTTGAAAATGATGGAAAGCCGCCAGTTTGGGATAAAAGCAACCACACCTCCTGCGCACAGACCGCAAATGCAGACGATCATTAGCGTTTGTGTAATATATTCTCCTTTTTGGAGTATGATCGGGGCATAGGCTATCCCCCAGACCAAGGCGGTGGCAATGACGCTTGCAAAAAAAATGTTTTTATTTAATGTTTCGTAATGTTCCCCCATTTTTTTGGAGACGATCAGGTGAAGCAACCGGAAAAGACAAATACCCGTAATGGACAGAAGAAAGATCAGGGTAAAAGTAGCGTGTCTTGAATAATAATTCTCGGGGAAGATAACAATAAATGCCAGCAGGATATAAAATATAATGCCAATCGTAGAACGTTTTTTTAAATCATGGATCACTCTTTTATTCGTTATGTTGCGTTCAAATGTCATGAATTCCCTGTCATGTGCATGATGGCGTAAACCCCTTGTTCAAGGGACCTATTTTTTAACATATCCAGGATATGGCTGCAAGATAATAAGATTTAAGATATGATTCACTCGGTCGACGTTCGGGCAACCTCAGGTGTTCCGGGATAATTGGTCAGCTTTCCCCCGGACTGTTTGAAAAAAAGAGCAGAAGGTTATTGTTGAAAAGCCTTCTGCTCTTTTTTAGCTGTAATTCTATTTTGAGAAGATATTAGTATCTGCCGCCACGGTTTCCACCACCGCCGCTACGGTTTCCACCGCCACGGTATCCGCCGCCACCGCCGCGGTTTCCACCGCCGCCTGCGCCGAATTCCTTCTTCGGTCTGGCTTCGTTGACTGTAATGGCCTTACCGTCCAGCATGCCGCCATTAAACTTCTGAATGGCCGCCGTGGCTCCTTCTTCCGTTTTCATTTCGACAAAGCCGAATCCTTTGGACTGTCCGGTAAATTTGTCTTTAATAATTGCCGCGGAGGCGACTTCTCCCGCTTCCGCAAAGTTTGTCTTCAGGTCTTCATCTGTAACCTTGAAAGACAGGTTGCCGACATACAAGTTCTTGTTCATTTTTAGCTCCCTTTCTCTATGCCGGTGATCTGGCATATGTTAAACCTTCATTCCCCCGCGGGGTTCCACAAAGCATCGTCATCACCCCCATCCAGCTCCTGATTGAGAAGGAAGGTTGAAGGGAGGGCCTATATGCCTCACCTCCAGACAGTTGCATCTGCCTGGTTTATCGATACCGCCTGCAAATTTTCTTGATTATGTTGTCATCGCAGGACGGTAAACAAAAAACCACCAGGACGAAAAGCGGTTCCGGTGGTTGCGTCTCATTGATTAAAAAATGGTCAGTATTCTAAAAAACAGCACGCTCTATCTTTTATAGTGGTCATAATGTCGGAGAATAGTCAAGCGGGATTTTTGTGTTGAAGCCATCATTAATTATTCGTGTCAGGATGCTTTTCTGTTATAATCCCCGAAAATTTGCGGCGGGATAGTGCTAAAACCGCCGTCTAAATAAGGGAGGAAGCCATGTTTGAGTATATGTTAACAAAGGAGCAGCTCAAAATCCGGGACGAAGCACGTGATTTTGTCAAGGGTATTCCACGCCAGATGATTCTGGACATGGATACGGACACCATCAAATTCCCAAAAGAATTTTTACGCCAGGCCGCGCAAAGAAATCTAATGGGTTGCCGCTATCCTAAAAAATGGGGCGGCAGGGCTATGGATTGGGTGACCACCTGTATGGTTATGGAAGAGGTTGGTGTGATCGGTTATGAATTTGCCTGCGTCTTCGGTGTAGGGGCAGAACTGGTTTGCGACGCCATTATTCTGCATGGCACGGATGAGCAAAAGGAAAAGTACGTTAAACCGCTTTTGCGCGGTGATTTGTTTGCGGCGGAGTGTCTGACCGAGCCGCGCGGCGGATCGGATTTCTTCGGAGCGACGACCAAGGCCGAGGACTGCGGGGATTACTATCTGCTGAACGGCCAGAAAAGGTTTATTGTCGGCGGGGAAGGTGCGGACTTTTTTCTTGTCTATGCTAAAACTCATCCTGATGCCAAACCTCAGGATGCTATCACCTGTTTTATTGTTGATCGGACGGAAGGGGTTGAGGTTAAATATCTATATGGTCTCATGGGCTGCCGCGGTGGCGGGACGGGCCGGATCATTTTCAAAGATGTCAAGGTCCCCAAGGCTAATGTCGTCGGGAAAGTCCAGGGGGCCAATGCGGTATTCAACACCATGATGATTCCCGAAAGACTGGGGACGGCAGCCATGACTATCGGCGCGGCGCGCCCGGCGTTGGAAGTTGCCACCGGTTATACCTCCCGGCGGAAAGCTTTTGGTCAGGTTATCAATACGTTTGAAGGCGTCAGTTTTCAGATTGCTGAGGCGGTGATGCTGCTGGATGCGGCGCGCGCCATGGCTTATGCGACGGCCCGAGCGGTGGATGAGCACGCGGATATGAATCTCATCCGCCGGATGGTTTCGCAAAGTAAAAAATTCATCACGGAGTCCTGTCAGAAAGTGGTGCACAATTCCATGCAGGTCATGGGCGGAATTGGTTATACGAATGTTTTTCCCATCGAGCGCATTTACAGGGATGTCCGTCTGGCTTCGATCTGGACAGGCACCAGCGAAGTCATGTCTATGATTACCGCACATGAGTGGTATCGCGAATATTCCCGTGAAAAGGTCAAACAGAAAACGCGTGATTGTGAAATGGATGCGCCCGAGGCATCCGATGACGAAAAAATATATAATGATGAAGATATGTGGCGCAAGGGCTGGTAGGCAGGACTTCCCGGCGCAATCGCAATAATATGGGTTAAAGGTTTGCACTTGTAAAATGCCGGAAGGAAGAAAATTATGGGATATCACATTGACATCAATGAAGAGTTGATCGGGACTGGTGATTTATCTTCATGATGCAATAGAACAATGCCTCGATGGACTTTTATCCACGAACGTCGTTCGCCTTCTATCCTGTTTATATAATTGTATATTACTGAATGTGGAGACCTGTCCCGCAGTGCTTAGTCAGCGCTCATTTCCGGTCTAAATAATTCTTGACAGGAGGTCTGGATTAAGGTAGGGGAATCCGCAAGGATATATTGACTTGCGGTCAAACTTTGACCTCATGTTTATAAATCAGTTAGATTCAATACTTTCAGCACTTTGCAAAAAGTGGCACCCCGTTTGAAATTTGAGTAACTGGGGTAAGTAGTTAATTATTTAGCGAAAAAGTGACGCAGGCGAGCTTTCTCGGGCGCTTCGCGGCTTAAGGTAAAAAATATTTTTAAAGTGTTCACAGATGGCGGTGCACACCTCAACTCCAGTGAGTTAGTTTAACTCATTGCGCACCTTAAGCATACCGGGCGCTCATGCTTGCAAGCTTATTCCCGGTTAATCCATGGCATTATAAAAACGTGCTCGGTTACTGCGGAAAATAAGCAGCGGCGATGTTTCAGAAATATTGTGTAATAAGAAGGGGTTCCTTGAGTTAAATTAGCAGGTTATTTTTTATGGCGAAACGTCAGGCAAACGTTTAAAAATACAAAATTTAAAACTAGGAGGATAGTTAACATGGCGGATGCAAAAGTTCAGTTAAAGGAAATATATCCGATCCCGGAAGCGGCAAAAAAGAAAGCCTGGATCAGCGGAAGAGAAGCGTACGACAAAATGTGGAAACGTTCAGTTGAAGAACCTGAAGCATTCTGGGCGGAAATCGCCGAGCAGCAGGTGACTTGGTTCAAAAAATGGGACAAAGTTATGGATTACAACTTTGACATTAAAAAAGGTCCCATCTTTGTGAAATTTTTCGAAGGTGCAAAGCTCAACGTTTCTTATAACTGCCTTGACCGTCACCTGGAAAAACGCGCCAATCAGGTTGCTATTCAGTGGGAAGGCAATGAACCCGGCGAAGAAAGGGCAATCACCTATAAGCAGCTGCATGAAGAAGTCTGCAAGTTTGCCAATGTTCTGAAGGCTCAGGGCGTTCAGAAGGGCGACCGCGTTTGCCTTTATATGCCGATGGTTCCCGAATTGGGCATCGCCGCTCTGGCCTGCTCACGCATCGGCGCTGTTCATTGTATCGTTTTCGGCGGATTCAGCGCTGACGCTCTGCGTGACAGAATTGTCAACGGTGAAGCAAAGGTTCTGGTTGTATGCGACGGTACCTTCCGCGGCAACAAGGCTGTTCCCCAGAAAGCCACTGCCGATGAAGCAATGCCTTCCTGCCCGTCGATTAAGTCCGTGATCGTCGTCAACAGAGTCGGCGACAAAATCAAGTGCGAAATGACTCCCGGCCGTGACAAATGGTATCATGAAGAAATGGCCAAGGCCTCTGCAGTATGCGAACCCGAATGGATGGATGCTGAAGATCCTCTGTTCATCCTTTATACGTCAGGTTCCACCGGGCAGCCCAAGGGCGTTATGCACACCACGGGCGGCTATCTGGTATACGGCTCCTATACCCATAAAATCGTTTTCGATTATCATGAAGGCGACATCTACTGGTGCACCGCCGACCTGGGCTGGGTCACCGGTCACACCTATATTCTTTACGGGCCTCTGTGCAACGGCGCAACATCCGTCATGTTCGAAGGCGTTCCGAATTACCCGACCTACAGCCGTTTCTGGCAGGTGGTTGAAAAATACAAAGTTAACATTTTCTACACCGCTCCGACCGCTATCCGCGCCATTGCGAAGGAAGGCGATGATTTCGTGAAGAAGTGCGACATCTCTTCGCTGCGCACACTCGGCACCGTCGGCGAGCCGATCAACCCCGAAGCCTGGAACTGGTATTACAACCTGATCGGCCGTGGTGAATGCCCGATCGTGGATACCTGGTGGCAGACTGAGACCGGCGGTATCCTGATCACCCCGCTGCCCGGCGCCATTGACATCAAACCCGGTATGGCCACTCTGCCCTTCTTCGGCGTGCAGCCCGTACTGGTTGACGATGAAGGCAAAGAATTTACCGACACGATCGCCAGCGGCGCACTGTGCATTAAAGTTCCCTGGCCCGGCATCATGAGAGGCGTCTTTGGCGATCCCAAGCGTTTCCAGGAAACCTATTTTGAACAGTTCCCCGGCTACTATGTGACCGGCGACGGCTGCCGCCGTGACAAAGACGGTTACTATCAGATCACCGGCCGTATCGATGACGTTATCAATGTTTCCGGTCACCGTATGGGTACCGCCGAAGTGGAAAGCGCGCTGGTTGCTCACGCGGCCGTTGCGGAAGCCGCAGTTGTCGGCATGCCTCATGACATCAAAGGTCAGGGCATTTACGCTTACGTGACCCTGAAAACCGGCGTCGAGAAAACCGACGCTCTGAAGAAAGAACTGATCGCTCATGTCCGCGTAGTTATCGGACCCATCGCAACGCCCGACAAGATTCAGTGGGCTGATGGTCTTCCCAAAACACGCAGCGGCAAGATCATGAGAAGAATTTTGAAGAAAGTCGCCGCCAACGACGTCAGCAATCTGGGCGATACCAGCACGCTGGCTGATCCGTCCGTGGTTGACGATATCGTTAAAAACAGACTGTAGTGCCGACGCCCGGTTCCCTCCGATAGGGAATCGGGCGTTTTTATAGAATAGTAGCAGCAGAAAATTTTAAATGCACGGTTCGCCCTAGATGCGCGACGTGCAGGAGAAGGAGGTTTTTAACAGTGAATATTATTGCATGCGTGAAGCAAGTGCCGGACACCGAAGCACAGATCAAGGTTAAAGCTGACGGATCAGGCATCGAGGAAGGCCAAATCAAGTGGGTCATGAATCCCTATGACGAATTTGGTGTGGAAGAAGCATTAAAGCTGAAAGAGAAAAATGGCGGCGATGTCACGGTCGTTTGCGTCGGTCCCGCAAGGGCCATGGAAACCATCCGGACGGCTCTGGCCATGGGTGCCGACAAGGGCGTGCACATCTGTGATCCCGCTTTTGACAGCGCGGACGCGTTTGTTGTTGCCAATGCTCTGGCCGCAGTGATTAAAACTCTGCCCCATGACATTATCTTCTGCGGACAGCGCGCCATCGATGATGACTCAGGTCAGGTCGGTTCCATGCTGGCTGAAGCCCTGAATCTGCCGCAGTTAACTCTGGTCACTAAGCTGGATTTTGCCGGTTCCTCCGTCAAAGTGATCCGCCCGATTGAAGGCGCACAGCTTCTGATTGAAACGGCTCTCCCCTGCGTTGTTACCTGTCAGAAGGGCCTCAATGAACCGCGTTACGCGTCGCTGCCTGGCATCATGAAAGCGAAAAAGAAACCGGTTGATGTGAAAAACGCCGCCGCCGTTGGCACTGCCACCGACGCGAAAGCCAAAGTAGCCAAAACCGTTCCGCCTCCGGCCAGACCTCCCGGAAAGATCATCTGTGGAGATGAGCCCGCGCAAAAGGCGGCGGAACTGGGCCGGTTACTCAGAGAAGAAGCAAAAGCTATTTAATTAAGAAGCGGAGGAATGAAAAATGGCAAAAGGAGTCATGATAGTAGCAGAACAGCGGGACGGCGCGCTCAGGAAAATCAGCCTGGAACTGGCCTCGACAGCCCGCAAGCTTGCCGACCAGACCGGCGATGAAGTCAGCGCCATTCTGCTTGGTTCAGGTATAGAAGGTTTGGCCGCGGAGCTCGGCAAGTACGGTGTGGATAAGGTTTTTGTGGGCGACAATGCCGCCATGGAACCTTACATCACCGAAGCGCACGCCGCCGTGGTCGCCAAAGTGGTTAAAGAAAATGATCCGGCAATCCTGCTTTTGGGCGCGTCGGTTCAGGGCAAAGATCTGTCTTCCCGCGTGGCCGCTAAATTAGCCACGGGTCTCGCCACAGATTGTACGGATGTAAAGCTTGACGGCGGACAGTTCGTCGCCATCCGTCCCATGTATGCAGGAAAGTGCTTTGGCGAAATCGTCACCGGCTCAACGCCGGCAATGGCATCACTTCGTCCCAATGTGTTCCCGGCAGCTGAAAACGCCAAAGCCGGCGCGGTTGTGAAAGTGGATGCGGCGGTTGACGCACAGAAGAGCAAAGTTCTGGAAGTGCAAAAAGACACCAGCGGTAAAGTTGATTTGACGGAAGCCAATGTGATTGTCTCCGGCGGCCGTGGGATGAAAGGCCCCGAAGGCTATGCAATCCTCGAAGAACTGGCCGATGTGCTTAAGGGCACGGTTGGTGCGTCGCGCGCGGCAGTTGATGCCGGCTGGCGTCCGCAGAAAGATCAGGTCGGACAGACCGGTAAGGTCGTTTCACCGAACCTGTACATCGCGTGCGGTATTTCCGGCGCGATTCAGCATCTGGCTGGCATGAGCTCATCCAAATGCATCGTTGCGATCAACAAGGATGCGGAAGCTCCCATCTTCACGAAAGCGGATTACGGTGTGGTTGATGATCTGTTCAAGGTCGTTCCCGAGTTGACAGCAGTTTGCAAGAAACTGGTTGCATAAAAAGTATAAGGTCTTTGCCTCGGAGCACGGGGCAAAGACCTTGTTTTCGGATCTGGTTATTTAGACGAGATTTTTCCCTCAAGTTATGTTGGAGGATCAATGAAAGAACATGCATTTTACATAGGTAGAGAAGGCCGCGAGGTTTTCTGGAACATTCCACTGCCAGCGTTTGAGATTATCCTTTTTGCTCTAACGGGCGCTGCTCTGGCCATTATGGCTTTTGGCATCTATCGTCGCTGGTTGATGTGGAAAGCCATGGGCAAACCGGAGATGCGCCTGGACAATATCAACGAAAGAGTGAAGACGGCCCTCCGGGAGATTTTTCTGCAGGAAAAAGTCCTGAAGGATACCTATCCCGGGATTATGCACGCTTTAATCTTTTTTGGCTTTTTTGTTTTGATTTTTGGCGCCGCGTTTGACGCTGGACAGCATCACGTCACGGAACCGCTCTTCGGTTGGACATTCCTGAAAGGCAACTTCTATTTAGGGTTTTCTTTCCTGATGGATTTGTTCGGATTGGCTGTTCTTGCCGGTGTGGTCATCGCCCTGGACCGCCGGTTTGTGAAAAAGCCTGACCGTCTGGGTTATAAAGGCGAGATAGATAACACCCCGGACGATGTCATTGTCCTCCTGCTCATCGGTGCCATCATTATTACCGGTTTTATCGTAGAAGCGTTGCGTATTTATGTGACCAATCCTCCCTGGGAATACTGGTCTTTTGCCGGCTGGCTTTTGTCCCGCACCTTTACCGGCGTTGATCATGACACTGCCAAATTACTGCATCAAGTGTGCTGGTGGACGCATGCGGTTCTGGGGCTCGGATTTATCGCGTATATTCCTTACTCGCGCCTGATGCATATCATTACCACTCCGGCGAACCATTTCCTCAAGACATCCAAGCCGACCGGTTATGTTGAGCCAATCCGCGATTTCGAAAATGCGGAAGCATTCGGTGTGGGCAAACTTGAAGAGTTCACCTGGAAACAGATTTTTGATTCTGACGCCTGCACCCGTTGCGGACGCTGCCAGGACGGTTGTCCGGCTTATCTGACCGGCAAACCTCTGTCTCCTAAAAAGATAGTTCAGGATATCAAAACACATTGGCTGGAAAATTGTCCTGATCCCCTGATGGCGAAGGTGGTTGCGAAACTGCCGGATCCCCTGAATGGCATGATAGCTGCCAAACTGCCAGGTAACGCCATTGAGGGCGAAGCCCCGGCTGAAGGAGAAGCAACAGGAAAAGCGCTGGTTGGAGAAGTGATCGACCTGCACGAACTGTGGTCCTGCACCAACTGCATGTATTGTATGGAACACTGTTCAGCATCGATTGAACATGTGCCAAAGATTATTGATATGAGACGGTATAAGGTTCTGACTGAAGCGGACTTTGCTCCGGAACTGCAGTTGACCTGCCGTAACATGGAAAATAACTCCAATCCCTGGGGCATCGGTGCGCATTTGCGTGGCGATTGGGCCAAAGAAATGGGGATCAAGACACTTGCTGAAGATCCCAATGTTGAGTATCTTTTCTATGTCGGTTGTTCGGGTTCGTTTGATGACCGCGGCAAGAAAATTTCCATCGCTTTTGCGAAAATTCTTCAGGAAGCGGGCGTCAGCTTCGGTATTCTGGGTAACGAAGAAGGTTGCTGCGGTGATTCCGCGATGCGTGCCGGTAATGAGTACCTCTTCCAGACGCTGGCTCAGACCAATATTGACCTGATGAACGGCTACGGCGTAAAGAAAATTATCGCTATCTGTCCGCATGGCTACAATTGTTTGAAGAAAGATTATCCGAATTTCGGCGGCAATTTTGAAGTTTATCACCACACGGAAATCATTTCGCAACTGATCGGCCAGCATAAAATCAGACTGACGCAGCCGCTGTCGGGTACGTTTGTGTATCACGATTCCTGCTTCCTCGGTCGTTATAACAATATTTACACCGAACCCCGCAGGATTCTGCGATCCATCCCCGGCATCCAAGTTGTTGAAATGGAACGCAATCTGGATAAGAGCTTCTGCTGCGGCGCCGGTGGTGCGAGAATGTGGATGGAAGAAGATATCGGAGAACGTATTAACAACGCGCGCACCAAGCAGGCGATTGCCGTCAAGGCCGATACGATTGCCGTGGGCTGTCCGTTCTGCCTGACCATGATGTCCGACGGCATCAAGGACAATCAGATGACGGAAACAATGCAAGCCTGGGATCTGGCAGAACTGGTCGTCAAGGCCATGGGTAAGGAAGAAGTTAAGCCACCCGTAGATACTTGTGCGGTATAAGAATCAGACTGAAGGCTGAAGGCCATTAGGCTGAAGGATATTTCATTGAAGCCCCTTGTCCGAGCCGGACAAGGGGCTTTTTCATAAACAACATCGGGAGAATTCTATGGACTATAAACATATCCTTTTGGAGGTAAATGATGGTATTGCCAGGATTACGTTTAATCGCCCCAAGGTGTTAAACGCGATGAGTTATGATGTGATGAGTGAACTGTCCTGCGCGCTGAATGAGTGCGACACCAACGAAGCCGTCAAGGCCCTGGTCCTGACCGGTGCGGGAGAGAAAGCTTTTGTGGCGGGCGCGGATATTTCACAAATGCAGAATTCCACACTGGTTGAGATTATGAAATTGATGGAACTGGGGCAGCAAACGCTCCGTTTTCTGGAGACGATGGGCAAACCGTCGATTGCCGCCGTGAATGGCTTTGCGCTGGGTGGCGGTACGGAAATCGCCATGGCCTGCGACATTCGTATTGCTTCGGAAAATGCCATGTTTGGCCAGCCGGAAATTTTAATCGGTATTCTTCCCGGCTGGGGCGGCACACAGCGACTGCCCAGGCTGGTCGGAATGGGGATTGCCAAGGAATTAATCCTGAGCGGTGGCCAGATTAACGCTCAACGGGCTTATGAGATCGGACTGGTCAACAAAGTGGTGCCGCTGGCCAATCTTCTGGAGGAGGCGGATAAACTGGGTAAAAAATTCACCGCACTGCCGGGATTTGCTCTGAAGATGGCGAAAAACGCAATGAACTTCGGTTTTGATATGCCCTTGGAAGGCGGTGTGAAACTGGAACTCTCGGCAATTTCACAATGTTTCAGTACGCAGGATCAGAAGGAAGGCATGAAGGCGTTTCTGGAAAAGAGAAAACCCACATTTATAGGTAAATAGGCTGAAGACCGAAGGCTGAAGGCTGAAGGATTAGAGGAAGGAATATATCAATGTTATTAAAACTTAAGAAATTAAAATCCTTTCAGGGCAGAAAAGGCCCTCTGCTGTTGATCATCATGGACGGCATAGGCTTGGGCAAAGCGGATGAAACGAATGCTGTTTACAAAGCTCATACACCCAATCTGGATCAATTGTTCAAATCCGATCTTTTCACCAGGCTCGCGGCCCATGGTACAGCAGTCGGACTGCCCTCGGATGATGACATGGGGAACAGCGAGGTCGGGCACAATGCCATCGGGGCCGGGAGGGTCTTTGACCAGGGCGCCCGACTTGTCAATTCGGCGCTCAAAACGGGAAGGATCTTTCAGTCCGGTGTCTGGGATAATATTGTGAAGCAATCTCAAAATGGTGGAACGATCCATTTCATCGGGCTGCTTTCCGACGGGAATGTCCATTCCCACATTGAACAGTTATTTATTATGATCGACAAATGCGCCGAGCTGAATTTAAGCAAGGTCAGAATCCATGCCCTTCTGGACGGAAGGGATGTGGGAGAGAGGACGGCGCTTGATTACATTAAACCGACAGAGGAGAAACTAAAAGACATATCGCAGCAGAAAGGCCTTGATTACGCCATCGCTTCAGGCGGCGGACGCATGAAGGTAACCATGGACCGGTACAATTCCGACTGGAGTATCGTGAAGAGGGGATGGGATGCCCATGTTCTGGGAGAGGGGAGGAAGTTTCCATCCGCTTCTGAGGCCGTGACAACCTTTTACGAGGAAGACCCGAAGGCCACCGATCAGTATCTGCCGGCATTTGTTATCGCCGATGGTTCGGGGACGCCCGTTGGGGCGATCAAAGACGGGGATGCCGTGATCTTTTTCAATTTCCGGGGTGATCGCGCCATAGAGATATCCAGAGCATTTTCCGAGAAGGAATTCTCTGAATTCGAAAGAGGTCCTCTTCCAGACATATTCTATGCGGGAATGATGGAATATGACGGGGATGCCCATATCCCTCCCCATTTTCTGGTGCAACCTCCGGCGATCGACCATGTCATCAGCGAGTACCTTTGTGCGGCAAAGGTAAAAACCTTTGCCGTATCCGAAACCCAGAAATTCGGTCATGTGACTTACTTCTGGAACGGTAACCGTTCCGGCTATATCGACGCATCACTGGAAAAATATGTGGAGATCCCTTCCGACCGCATTGAGTTTGACCGCGCCCCGCAGATGAAGGCAAAAGAGATAACAGATGCCGTCATTGATCTGCTCAGGAGCCGCCATTACAGATTCGGAAGGCTGAATTTTCCGAATGGTGACATGGTCGGGCATACAGGTCAGATGGATGCAGCCATAGTTGCAGTGGAGACAGCGGATCGCTGCGTGGGAGAATTGCTGGATGTCATAAAGGAGATAGGCGGCATTGCCGTCATCACCGCAGACCATGGTAATGCGGATGAAATGTTTACGATAGACAAGAAGGGGACGAAATCGGTAAAGACCGCGCACAGCCTGAATCCGGTTCCCTTTATCATTTATGATCCCCTGTATCAGGGCGAATATCATATGGCGGATGTCCGGGAAAAAGGTCTGTCCAATATCGCGGCGACACTTCTTAATCTTCTGGGTTTTGAGAAACCGCCGGAGTATGATCCGTCATTGATAGAAATGGTGTCTGCCGGGAAGTCATAAATTCCGAAATGGATTCAGCTAAAAAGGGGATTGTCCCGCAGGTCAGGATAATCTATTGAAATCATTCGAAGGACGCTACAAATTCCACTTCGCGTGGCACTTTATAAGGAGATAGATACATTTTGCAGTGACGGATCATTTCTTTTTCATCCGGATGAAGTCCGCTGCGTAAAACAATCTGAGCTTTCACCACTTCGCCGCGCATCAAGTCTTCTTTGCCTGATACACGTGAGTTCAGCACAGCCGGATGCATTTCCAGCACCATTTCCACTTCGCGCGGATAGACATTAAAGCCGCTGGTGATGATCATTCTTTTCTTACGGCCCGTCAGGAAAATATAATTTTCCTCGTCCATTCTGCCCAGATCTCCGGTATAAAGCCAGCCGTCCCTGATTACTGAAGCGGTGGCCATGTCATCTTTATAGTAGCCCTTCATGACGTTTTCGCCCCGGACAATTACTTCTCCAATTTGATTGCGCGGCAGCTCCCGTCCTTCATCATCAACAATTTTGGCGTCAATGCCGATGAGGGGAGTGCCGATGGAACCGGGTTTGGCGACGCATTCCATCCTGTTGAAAGAACAGCAAGGAGCAGCTTCCGTGAGCCCATAGCCTTCCAGAATACGGACACCGAGCTTTTGCTCAAAAACGGGTATGAATTCGGGAGGCATGGCCGAGCCGCCGGTGACGCAAAGCTTAAGTGAGCTCAAATCATATTTTGCTGCTTTTTCATAAAAGACCATTCCCATATAGAGGCGGGGGACGGCGCAGATATAAGTTATTTTTTCTTTTTCAATAGTGGAGAACAGGCTGTCCATGGTCAACCGATCCATCATGACCGTTGAGCAGCCGGCCTGAATGACGTTGAGCATGTTCACCGTGGCTCCGAAAGAGTGAAACAGGGGAATCAGACAAAGTCCGACATCGTCCGGAGATCGGCGAAATATGGGGTGAACCATGTCGAGCTGCGAGCATAGATTGCGATGAGTAAGGACAGCTCCGAGCGATTTGCCGGTTAATCCCGCCGTATAAATAATCTGGGCCGGATCATCAGGGTTAATGGCCTCTGCCCGGAGATTATCTTTACGGACGGTCATATGGGGATCCTTGTCGATGTGAATCTCTCCTGAGTCAATGACGCAGGTGGAATGACACGACGAAATTTGATCTTTGATTTCCCGGTATTTTTTTTCTCCTGACGGATAAGTGATGAGAATCTTTGCGTCGCTGTTATTCAAAAGATAGCATAGTTCGGCTGATGTAGACGAGGTATTCAGTAAAACGACGACAGCTCCGGATTGGACGACGGCAAAATAGTAATAAACAAATTCAGGAATATTGGGAAGCATGAGGGCTACTTTATCGCCTTTTTCCATTCCCATGCTTTTCAATGACTGCGCGGCAGCCTGAACGGCTGATTGCAATTGCCTGTAGGTAACGCGTTGGTTGTCAGAAATCAGGACAGGCCGGTCAGCGTATTTTTGAACAGATTCTTCTAAAAGCCGGGCTAGAGTAATCGTCTTTATATTCTCCTGTAAGTTTTGCCGTTCCTTAACAAAGAATACATTTTTTTTCAAGCGGATATCGATTTGAATGGCGTTATTTCAAGGGGTGTCAACTTCTTTTTACTTGCCAGTGCCTTGTTTTTACTTTATGATTCCCCCCGTTCGTAAGAAGTAGTGATAAATATTGGGATTGACGCAAAGTTTTAAAAAATAAGCATCTCCTGCGGGAGTGCAGAAGGTTTTGAAGATTACAGGGGTGTTAAAATAGCGATAACAGTGGACCAGGCTTGTTGCCAGGTGCGCCGGGTTTGTAGCACACACCGGCGCACCTTCTGTTTGTAACCTGTTTTTCATTTTGTAAATTAAAGGATTTTAATCCCGCTGTTGCGGGACGCGCGTTAATTCGCCGCAGCTTGTTGTGATATGAAGCGTTCATTTGAACGCCTCGACAGTTTGCTGCGAGGTGGTTGATTAAAAATAAAGACTATGGGAAGGTAAGGCATGTCAATTATCATAGATGGCAACAAGATAGCGCAGGACATCCGTAGCGCGGTTCGTGAAGAAACTCGGGCGTTCAAGGCGAAAACAGGTATTGTCCCCGGTTTGGCGGTTGTGCTGGTTGGCGAAGACCCGGCATCGCAGGTTTACGTGGGAAGAAAGGCCAAAGCCTGCGCGGAAGTCGGCTTTCTGTCGCGCGAGTATAAATTGCCCGTTGATGCAAGCGAAGAGAAGCTCTTGGCGTTAATCAACGATCTGAATCAGGATCCGCTCATCCATGGCGTTCTGGTTCAACTTCCGCTGCCCGGGCATATTGCCACCGATAAAATCATTGCGGCAATTGATCCGCACAAAGATGTGGATGGTTTTCACCCTTATAATGTGGGCGGTCTGGTTACCGGCTCGCCGCTGTTTGTTCCCTG
This sequence comes from Deltaproteobacteria bacterium HGW-Deltaproteobacteria-6, assembly GCA_002840435.1. NCBI lineage: Bacteria > Deltaproteobacteria > Deltaproteobacteria bacterium HGW-Deltaproteobacteria-6. The sequence goes on along the minus strand of PHAT01000005.1, from coordinate 111,427 downwards.
CACGCCTCGCGGCATCATGGAATTAATAACCCGAACCGGTATTGAACTTTCCGGAAAGGACGCGGTCGTTGTCGGACGCAGCAACATTGTCGGCAAACCCATGGCGCTTCTGCTTCTGGCACAAAACGCGACGGTCACGATGTGCCATTCCAAAACAAAAGATCTGCCGGTGGTAACCTCGCGGGCCGATGTGCTGATTGCCGCCGTGGGAAAACCGCACATGATTAAGGCGAACATGGTTAAAGAAGGCGCGGTCGTTATAGACGTCGGTGTCAACCGCCTGGAAAACGGCAAGCTGGCCGGCGATGTCGCTTTTGATGAGGTTGCTGCCAAGGCATCCTATATCACGCCCGTGCCCGGCGGTGTGGGGCCGATGACCATCGCCATGCTGATGAAAAATACTCTGGATGCGGCAAAAATGGCCCGATAGAACCGAAAAAGACGACAGGCGCTCAGTCATTGAGGCTTTTGCAACAATATGACGGTCACGCTTTAACGCCGTTCAAGAGATTGGGGAATAGTAAGTGAAGACGAGCATTATCATTTGTTTTTATGAAAAGACGGACTATCTGAAATGCTGTCTTGATTCCCTTAAAAGCTGCAAAGATGATTTTGATGAAGTGGTTGTTGCAGACGATGGTTCCAGCGAGACGGCAGTAAATGAAGTGAAGAAGCTTGCCGGGCATTATCCTTTCCCGGTTGTTCATGCCTGGTATCCCCGGGACGGTGCCCGCCGTGCCGCGTGCCGAAATAACGGGATCCGGCATGCTACCGGCGATTATCTGATTTTTCTGGATGCCGATTTTGCCGTTCTGCCTCGTGCGATAAAAAGTCATGTCGACGCGGCCAGGCCCGGGTGGTTTGCAGCCGGCCGATGTAAATATTCAACAGAAGAGCAGGCCCGAAAAATATTTTCCGGCCCGATTTCTCCTGATTTACTGGAAAACATATACGCGGAATTACCGGAAGATCCCATTTTGAAGGAACATCGTGAATTTGTCCGTTATGGAATTTTGCGGAAGCTGCGGCTGGCATCTGCCCGGAAGCAGACTTTCGGCGGCCATTTTTCCATTCACAAAAAGGATATTGAATCGGTTAATGGGTATGATGAAAACTATGTCGGTTGGGGCGGTGAGGATCAGGATATTGCTTTGCGTTTAGTGATGGCGGGATTTCGCGGCGCTTCGGTGATTAAAAGCTCCCGGATGCTGCATCTCTGGCACCCGAAGGCCATGGGAGACAAGCACTGGCGTGAAGGCCAAAACACGGAATATTTTTTTCGGAAGAAAATTCCCGTATTTTGTGAAAATGGATTGAATAAGAAAGATTTCGGAAAATGAAAACCTTAAAAGAAATTGCTAAAAAAATTCCGGGACAGCTGTTTGATTCTTTCAGAGGAGGAAATGACTCGGAGACAGGGGAGAATGTTTCCATCGGGATCACCACATTTGGAAACCGCTTCGATCGTTATTTTGTTCCTTTACTGTCCCGGCTGAAAGAGTACGCGCCGGAAACCGAAGTCATCGTTGCGATCAACGGCGAGCATGAGCAGGCATTTGATGAAGTTTATCGCAGACGGATCTTAGAGTTTGCTGCCTGCCATAAAAAAATCTACCCTGTCATGTTTCCTCAGTTCAGAGGGTTATCGAAGTTATGGAACAGTATTATCATCAATGCCTCTCACGACTACATTCTTCTGATTAATGATGATATTATGATTAATGATGCTTCATTTATGAACAGTATCTGCCTGGCCATCAGAAAAAACAAGGGTCGATCCTTCCTGATTAATAAATCGTGGTCACATTTTCTGATCAGCAGGGCGGAAATTGACGAATTAGGGTATTTTGATGAACGGCTGCTGGGGATCGGTGAAGAAGACGGCGATATGACATGGCGGTATATCTCCCATTTCGGAAGAGAGATGAACAGTTTTAAAATGAAAAGTTTTATCAATTACGCCGAAGAAACGGTTAATACCTATAAACCGATCAACATAAAAAGCCATTCAGGGAGCAAGTACAGTCTTTTTAATCGGGAATTTATGTTTAAAGAAAAATATCAACCGGATGCAACAGGTCTCAAAGGAATGTTTGATGAACCGGTCAGGGTAAAAGATCCCGGGAAAGAACAGTATCCAAACGAGCGTTTCTATCACCTGCACAAGAAAGATATATAGTGTTGAAGACCCCGCCTCGATTTTTTCAGTTTTCGAATACGAAATTGATTACACGGTATCGACGGTGAGCAGTTTCATCCAGAAAATTGCAGAATTCTAACATCGAATGTGTTAATAGATTGCCATCAAAATTAAACAATTGTTGCAGAGGAGTTATTTAATGCGTAACTTGATATTTGGCTCGGAAGGGTTCGTTGGTAATCCTTTGGCTGTTTATTTGGAGGAATTGGGTGAAGAAGTTGTGCGCTTCGACATCAAACGTGATGCCTCGGAGGATTTACGTCAGTGCCGTATCGATTTTTCAGGTATCGATCGCGTTTACTTTCTGGCATGGGAGGTGGGAGGCGCCAAGTACCTGTATGAGCAGGACTCGCAATTTCAGCAACTGGATTGGAATCTGAGACTGTTGATCAACGTCATGCCGCAGTTGCAAGCCAGTCAGATCCCGTTTCTTTTTATATCAAGTCAGTTGGCGGAAGAATATGACACGGTATATGGTGTAACCAAGCGGCTGGGTGAAGTATGGACCCATCTGATGAACGGGGTGCGGGTAAGGCTCTGGAATGTTTACGGCCCCCTGGAGAAACCATCGCAGCGCACCCATGTCATCAGTGATTTTGTTCACCAGGCGGTTATCGACAAAAAAATCGTCATGCTGACAACAGGCGATGAAAAACGCCAATTCATTCACATTAATGATGTCTGCCGGGCTTTTCATAAGGCACTCGATATGAATCTTAAGGGTGTTTACGATGTCAGTAGTTTTGAATGGGTCAGTATAATGGATGTTGCCAGGATTATTGCCGAGGCAGCAGGTGCAGAGGTTGTGACCGGTCAGAAAATCGGAGCTACCCCCATTACGCCCATGAAAGGCCGTGTCCCCGGATGGTTGCCGGAAGTAGGTTTGCAGCAGGGTTTGAGCCGTATGGTCAATGAGTTGCAGTCAAACCTGGGTGTGAAAAATATCAGATGATTAAAGCTTGACAGCGGAATCATTCAAAATTGTCAACGGATGGGCCATACATGTTAGCTAGAATTGTTAAAAGTTGGAAAGGACAGGATTTCCTGCGTCAGACACCCGGCGGGAAGGGATTTTGGGACGGCATTCAATTTACTTTCGATCCTGTCGATGAATGTGACGTGCTGATCATGCTCAACAACCAGATGAAGACGGATGTTACCTGCCGCTGTCCCCGGGAAAATGTCTGGGCCATCATGCAGGAACCTTACCTGAAGGGTCACAGTGACTGGATGGCGGAAAGGCATGAAGCTTTTCACAGGGTGTTTTCAAACTACCTTCCTGCGAATCATCCCAAATATGTTGTCTCACACCCCGCTGATCCATGGCATGTAGACAAAACTTTTGATGAGCTGACCACCATCGCCATGCCTTCTAAAGAGAGAGCGGTATCCTGGATTGCCGGAAATCCGAGCGATTTGCCCGGACATTTTAAAAGATTGTCGTTTTTGAATTTTATCCGGAAAGATACTCAACTGGATATTGACTATTATGGACGGGCCATTCGCTTCATTGAAGATAAATGGGACGGGCTGGCGCCTTATAAATATTCCATTGTTTTACAAAATAGCAGCAGTCCGGATTACTGGACGGATATGGTGGCCGATAGTTTCTTGTCCTGGACCATTCCGATTTATTATGGCTGTACGAATCTTGAAGATTACTTTCCTGAGGAATCGTTTATTAGAATCGATATCGATCAACCCCAGCGCAGCCTTGAAATAATCAGACAGGCTGTTCGCGATGACCATTGGGAGAAACGTCTTCCGGCGCTTGAAGAAGCCAGAACGAAAATACTTCATCAGTACCAGTTCTTCCCGCATATGGCAAAATGCATTCACCGTTACGCCTCTCAGTCCGGCATTAAGTCGACCCAGACGATACCGGCGTATCACAGAAGTGCCAAAGCGCAATTGTACCGATATGAATATAAATTAAAAAAAATGATGAAATTCAAATTCGGAACATGAACGGCGGACTATTCATGTCGCCGGCTATCAGCATTTGTTCAATACGCATGAACATGTTTTTTCAGCTGACGGTTTCCGGATGACTCATTTTTTGCGCTTCGCAATATAACAAGGCAATCATTGCAAACAAGACACACAGCGGCGCTTCGAGCAAATGCATGAAAACCTCATTAAAGAGGCCGTAAACAGAGAACAAAATAATAAGCCCCAGACAAAGCTGCCCCGTCAGACGCAGTTCCCGGTTATTGCGTTGTCTTATTCCAGCAAAGCACATCCTGACTCCCTGTATAACGATGAAGATGGACAGTAAGAACCCCACCAAGCCTAAGCGCACGATGAATCCCAGCCAGATATTATGATGAGTATTATATTCAACGGTCTCATTTTTGTATTTCTGCGGTATCTGCGCCCGCAGCGCGTCGTAATCGATGAGCTTCCGGCCCGGGGGAGCGATGCTGAAGCCCGTTCCCGCTACCGGATGTTCTTTGATTATCAGCAATGAAATGTAGTTAATCGTGTATCTTTCGGAATTGGATCCTTTGTCCTCGAATGAACGCACCTGGGCGGAAAAAATGTATAAACTTAGAATCAAAAGCAGGACGACTGCGGACAAAATCTTTTTATTATCCCAGAAGAGCGCAAAAATAACAAAAGGCGAAGCAACCATGAGCGAGCGCATTTGAGTGACAAATAATATTGAGAAAAGTCCCCCAAGACATATAGTTAAAGCGCATTTACCCCAAAGTCCCTCGCCGGTTCTCATCAGATGAACAACAAGCACAACGGCAAATAGGGCCATGAATCCCAGCGGTCCTACCGGAAGCTGATGATGAGGAATGCCCATACGGGCCAAAAAGGAATTTTGGGCCACCACATAAAAATAGTACATGTCGTGCAAACCGGAGATCATGACTGATACGATTATCACCCAGAACAACAGACGGATCTTTGCGCGTGAGTTGAAAAAAATCGTCAACAATAAGAACAACAAAATATACTTTAACAGATGACTGCGAATATCGTGGATACTGGCACCGACATCGAGGGCCCAGAATAATCCGATAACCGCCCATCCGGCAAAGAGTGCAAACGGCAGGGTAAGGGGAGTTTTTAAAAAGCTCCAGTCGCGGTATCGGTAAAAATAAAAAAGCAACAGAACGACGGCTGAGTAAAAGCTTGCTTCACGTATTGCCGTAACATGAGGAAAGGGATTAAGTGCGACATTTAATAAGACGAGGAAAGGGACGACTTTTCCCCATAAGGCACTTTCCCATTTTGCCGGTTGGTCGAGACAGATGCCTCCCACACGGAGGGGAGCAATAGTTTGCATACCCAATTCCTTTTCTTCAGTATGGTAAATGACCGATGGATGGTCGAATAGACCGCATCAACACGGCATTTGCCCATGCTATCTTATTTTGCCAGCAAGGTCTTCGATCGTACTTGTTTTTTCGCGTTCATCCAACCTTCTGGTCATAACCGCCGTTGCGTCAATTGCTTCCCGAATGACCTTTTTTACCTGATCGGGGTTCAGTTCTTCCAGGCATCGGCTCCGTCCGCTGTTGTTACATCCTAATTGGCGGCAGGGGATGCAATCCATATCCGACACGATGACATAATGATCTTTTCCCAGAGGGGCCCAGTCCTGCCAGCTTGTCGGTCCGTAAATAGTGACGGTAGGAGTGCCGGTTGCTGCTGCAATATGAGGCGCCGCGCTGTCCACACCCACATGAAGACGGCTCAAACTTAATAGTCCGGCCAGGTCAGGCAGCGTGGTGATACCCGCAAAGTTGAATACCCCCTGTGTTTTCTCGCGCCGGATGAGTGCTTCCGCCTGGGGGCGTTCTTCCGCTGATCCGATTATGAGGATCGGGAGAGAAAACTCCTGCCACAGCCAGTTGATAATTTCAATCCATTTGCGATGATCCCATTCTTTGTAAGACCAGCGGGAGAAGGGATTAATGGTAAAAAAAGGGTTTGCAGTACCCACTTTTTCACGCGTCAGGATATCCCCGACACGCTTTTTAACGGAATCGGCAATCCGCAACCTGGGAATGATGTTATCCGAATCTATGCCGAGCTTTCTTAAAATGCGCAGGGATTGATCCGTCGCGCCGCGCGGATAAACCGGATAGTCGGGTACTATGCCATGGGTAAAAAGATAGCTTCTCCAGAAGGGCACGCCTTCAGGATGATGCTGGGTTACCCGATACGGCGCTCCCGTGGCAAAAGACAGGAATGCTCCCCGATCTCCCAGCCGCAGGTCAACCGCAAGATCGAAATGCTGATCCCTGATATTTTTTAGAAAAGAAAGGTGCGAAGCTGCCTGATGGAATATATTTCCCTTATATCGCTCCACTTCGAACACCTGAGAAACGGAAGAATCCGCTTTCAGGAGGCCTCCAAAGCCCTGTTGGACCATGACGGAAATCTCTGAGCCCGGGATTGAATTTTTTGCTGCCCATATGCTGGGTATTGTCCAGACCACATCACCGATATCCCCAAGCTGAATAAGAAGAACTTTTCGGATTTTATCGGGAAGCCGGTAAGTGGATTGGTTGATGATGATCATAGCGTCAAAGGTCTTTCCTGCTTTTTTGAGGCAATAATTTCCGAATAAATGTCACGATATTGGCCGGCTACCGCGTCCCAGGTGTTTTGCAAAGAGGTCTGAACTGCGGCGTCTGACATTTGCCGGCGAATGTTGCCATCCAGGAGCAGACTAATCCGGGAGGCGACGTATGGATAGTCCGATGTCTCGGAGATGATGAAACCGTTTTTTCCTTCCTGCACCAGATCTTTTGCGCCGACATGGCTGCTGATGATGACCGGGAGCCCTGCCGCCATGGCTTCGAGAACAACCATGCCGAAAGTGTCAAATTTGGAAAGCATGATATACAGATCACTTGCCAGATAAAGATCCGTTAAATTATTTTTGGGGACCGGACCCGTGAAAATGACATTTCCGCCAATGTTCATTTCCTTCGCCATTTTCCGATACTTTTTGATGTTGCCTTTTCCGGCGATCACCAATTTAAATTTGCTGTTTGCTGTTTTTAATCGTGCAAGGGTCAGTAAAATATCATCGAGGCCTTTTATTTCAAAATTCATCGAAGCGAAGATAATAACCGGATCGGTGCTGTCGATTCCCAACGCGTTCCTGACGGCGTGGCGAACATCGTTTTTATTTTGATGCGCGTAGTCGGATAAATTGACGCCGGGATGGATGATTTGAACCCGGTCGGGGTCGATGGGGTATTCCTGAAGGAAGATGTCTCTGGTTAATTTGGAAACAGCAATGAACTTTTTACAATGGCCTTCATAGACAAGTTTCTTTTCCACCCAGGCCGTAGCCCGGTCATTGAGGCTCATTCTTTTGCGGCGGACCTGATCAACCCAGTACCGGTGAGGCACGCCATGAAGCGTAAAAATATCAGCCGAGAATATTCTTTCGTGGCTGTGCACCAGTGAAAAATTGTTTTGTTGGAGACGGTGTCGGGCAAACCAGGCAAAACTGACGGTGGTCAGGAACTTGGGAAATGAAATGATCGGGACCTTATGAAACCGGACAGGATTGGCATTGGACTGCCATCGGTTGGCAAAAACATGAAACCCGTAGTCGGTGTTTGCGCATAACCTCCCGGTTAATTCGGAGGCAAATTGTTCAGCACCGCCGAGCAATCCGTATTTGGGGATAATAACTGCAATTTTGTGCATAAAATAAAATTTCTTTACCTGCTTTTTGTGCTGCCAGATCTATCACAGATAAAAGAAAAAATCAGGTTTAAATAATTTGGACCGTGCTTTCTTCGGTTGTGTGAGCGGGCCATGGAGGCGTTTCATGCCGGGAGAAGCCGGAAATAATGCGGCCATCAAACACGCTTAAGATTAAAGTTTGCGTCGTTACGAGAATTATGCTTTATAGATAAAGCTTAAATAAAGTGTATAAATATTAGGGATAATGCCGCGGATGTTATCGGGATTTGTACCGGAAAAGCAGGCGTTGATCCGCAAATTATCATAGGTGTTGAAACAGTCGAGGGTATGGAATGGACAGAGTTCCTCTATCCGTGGCGATTATAACCAAGAACGAAGCGGAAAATATCCGGAGCTGTCTGCAAAGCGTTGTTTTTGCCGCTCAGATCGTTGTGGTTGATTCCGGAAGTGAAGACGCAACGCTTGCGCTGGCCGAAACATTCGGCTGTGATATTTACCGGGAGTCCTGGTATGGTTTCGGTCCGCAAAAGCAACTGGCCATAGATAAATGTGTTCAGCCCTGGGTCCTTGTTCTGGACGCTGACGAGCGAATTCCTCCGGAAACGGCGGATGTCATCAAAAGGATTGTCACGGATGCAGGGGTACAGGCAGCCGGTTTCAGTTTTCCGCGTAAAAACTTTTTCCAGGGCCGCTGGATTCGTCATGCCGGCTGGTGGCCGGACCATGTGGTGCGGCTTTTTCGCCGCCAGTCAGGGCGCATGACGGCCGCGACGGTTCATGAAGCGGTTGAGGTTCAGGGTCAAGTCGATCAACTGGATGTCCCCATTGAACATTTCACAGAGAGCAGTTTGAGTAAAATTCTGCAAAAGATTGATAAGTATTCAACGCTCGGCGCACAGGAGTCTTTTACCGCCGGGAAGCGTTCATCGCCATTCTCTGCTTTTTTCCGATCCTTTTTTACGTTTATTCAGGATTATATTCTTCGTCTGGGATTTATGGATGGCCGTCAGGGACTCACGCTGGCCGTTACCGATTCAGTTAACAAATATTTCAAGTACGCTAAATTAAGCGAACTGGGAAGGATCCAAAACGGCGAAACGCAGCAGAGACTGTCCCGCCGAAAAAATACCGGATAAAACATGGATATCTCCGTTATCATCGTCAACTGGAACACCAAAGACCTTTTGGCGGTCTGCCTGAATTCTATTGCCGAAACGATGGAAACGCTTGCATATGAGATTATTGTCGTGGATAATGCGTCTTCCGACGGATCGGTTGCGATGCTTACGGAGAAATATCCACGGGTTAAAATCATTGCCAATCAGGAGAACCGTGGATTCGGCGCCGCTAATAATCAGGGTTTTGCGGTGATGCAGGGTCAATACGCCCTGCTGATCAACACGGATGCCGTGCTGACGGCCGGGGCGGCAAAAAAAATGTGGATTTTTGCCGAAGCGAACCCCTTGGCGGCAATTGTCTGCGGCCAGTTATTGAATGCCGACGGCAGCAGGCAAAACTCCGTCGCCGCTTTCCCGACGCTTTTGACCCTGGCCACCAACACATCGCTTCTCGAATATCTTTTTCCCCGTAAATATCCCAGCAAAAGGTACAATCATGCCGGGCCGCTGGAAGTGGATTCGGCCATCGGCGCCTGTATGATGATTCGGAAAAAGGCACTGGACGAAGTTTCTTTCTTTGATGACCGTTACTTCTTCTTTTTCGAGGAGACGGATATGGCCTACGCGATGAGACGCAAAGGCTGGCTGGTCTACCAGGTTCCCGACGCGTTGATCTATCATTTGCAGGGCCAGAGTATCGGCCATAATGTGAGATCGCGGATAGAATTTTACCGTTCCCGATATCAGTTTCTGCGCAAGTGGCACTCAAGCGTATACTACCGGGCGGCGGCTGCCGTCATTTTTCTGCGGCTGTTCGTGAACGCGGTGCTGAGCGGGGCAGGGGTTCTGGCAACGCTGGGTTTGGCGGCCGGCCTTCGGCAAAAGCTGGTGGTATATGCAAAGATCATCAAGTGGCATTTTTCAGGACGTTAACCGACGCAAACCTGTTCCATTACTGGATAATTTATTGACAGTCATGAGGATATTTAGTAGTTAAAACCCCCTATTCCGGTTCATATCACGCGCTGTGTGATTGACAGGATGGAGGGGTGAGAAATGTTCAGAGAGATAATGGGCCGTTTCTGATACAGCATCCAAGAAATTTAGTTGGTAAACCATTGATTGATGACGTTGTCAGAATAAAAGGTGTTTAGCAGTATGGCGATGAATCCGCAATTAAAAAATCCAAAATTTTACTTAATGATATTTTCGGATATTCTGCTTTTCATTGTTGCTCTTTGTTTGTCCTATTTGATTCGCTTTGAATTTTCTTTTGACAATGTTTACACCCGGCAAATCTATGGTCTGATTCTCTGGATAGTCCCTCTAAAACTTGTTGTCTTCCTTTTGGGTGGGCTTTATCGTGGTATGTGGCGTTTCACCGGCGTGAGGGATTTCTGGCTTTTAGCCAAGGCTTGTCTCTTGTCAACGATGCTGATCATGTTGATTATTCTGATTGCCAAAGGATTTCAGGGATATTCCCGCGGCGTTTTTATCGCTGATGGTATTATCACCTTCATGTTGACCGGCGGGGTCCGAATGGCGATCCGATCTTTCTATGCCGTCCTGATGAGCCCGAACGCAAATGTCCATCCACCGGCTCACACCCGAATGACAAAAGTACTAATCATCGGTGCCGGACAGGCCGGTGAAAAGATATTGCGCGAGATCATCGAAAATTACAACCTTAATTATGAAGTAGTCGGCTTTATTGACGACGATGCTGCAAAGCAGGGGCGGACCATTCACGGGATACGGGTATTGGGGACGTTAGACCATCTGTCCGCCATCATTGAGAAAGAAGACATCCAGCAAATCCTTATCGCTATTCCGTCCGCCAGCGGCGATAAAATCAGGCGGATTGTGGAATCCTGCCAACAAAGCAATACCTCTTATAAAATATTGCCCGGTATCGGTGATCTGATTGACGGTCGGGTCAGCGTGAAGTTTCTCAGGGATATCAGCTACGAGGATCTGCTGGGACGGTCGCCCGTCCAACTTGATACTGAAGGCATCCGCAGCTATCTTGACGGCAAAATCATTTTGATTACCGGCTGCGGCGGCTCCATCGGTTCCGAGCTTTGCCGGCAGGTGGTCAAATATCAGCCCCGCAATCTGATTTTGATTGACTCCAGTGAGTCCAGTCTTTTCAGCATTCAGATGGAAATGCAAAACGAAAATTACTGCCGCCGCTGTGAAGCCGTTTTGGGACAGGTGCAGGACGAAGTTTTGATGAATACTGTTTTTGAGAAGTACAAACCCGATGTTGTATTTCACGCGGCGGCCTATAAGCATGTGCCCATGATGGAGAAAAATCCCTGGCAGGCCGTTTATAATAATATTATCGGGAGCCGTGTGATTATGGAGACGGCTGTGCGGCACCACGTGGATCGATTTGTATTGGTTTCGACCGATAAAGCCGTTCGCCCGACGAACGTCATGGGCGCCAGTAAGCGGGTGACGGAATTGATTATGCAATGCCAAAAGGGAAATGGCACCCGGTTTATGGCGGTAAGATTCGGCAATGTGGTTGGTTCGTCCGGGTCCGTAATTCCTTTTTTCCGCCGTCAGATCGAACAGGGCGGGCCGGTCACCGTCACGCATCCGGAAGTAAACCGTTTCTTCATGACCATTCCCGAAGCGTCGCAAATGATCCTGCAGGCCGGTACGATGGGGGAGGGCGGTGAAATCTTCATTCTAAAAATGGGAACCCCCGTCAAAATCATCGATATGGCACGGGATCTAATTCGTCTTTCGGGTAAAGAACCGGATGTGGACATTAAAATTGTTTTTACCGGTTTGCGGGAAGGTGAAAAGTTATATGAAGAGCTGATTACGGAGGGGGAAGATATTCTGCCTACCGGGCATAAAAAAGTCATGGTTTTGCGTTCAGACAGCCTCTTCAGCGGTGCGGCGAATCCCGATGACGCTAAAGAAAATCTTTATCGTGAAATCGATGAACTGGTGAAGATGGCGGAGCGTCACGACGCAAAAAGCATTAAAGCAAAACTCAAGGAAATTGTGCCTGAGTTTGCACCGCAGGAAAACGATAGCGTTCTTTAAAGATACAGGAGGTTGATAGTGAAGCGAGTACTGATAACAGGCGGATGCGGTTTTATCGGATCAAATTTTGTCCGCCACATGCTGGAGCATTATCCCGATTGTCACCTGACCAATCTGGACAAGCTGACTTACGCCGGCAATCCCGGCAATTTGACGGATATTGAAAGGAGTCCGCGGTATCGCTTTGTGAAGGGCGATATCGGCGATGCCGCTTTGGTCAGAAAAATCTTTGCCGACGAACAGATCGATACCGTCATTCATTTTGCCGCTGAGTCTCATGTGGATCGCAGCATTACCGGACCGGCTGAATTTGTACAGACCAATATTATGGGAACCTTCAACCTTCTGGAAGCGGCGCGCGACTCATGGCTCTCCGATTCTTCGGGCAACCCGTCGGACAAGGGCTGTCGATTTCTGCATGTCAGCACCGATGAGGTTTACGGATCTCTTGGCGACACCGGCGCTTTTCAGGAGACCACCCCCTATGATCCCCGGTCGCCTTATTCCGCCAGCAAGGCATCTTCCGACCATCTGGTCAGTGCGTATTTTCATACCTATGGCCTGCCGACGCTGATTACCAATTGTTCCAACAATTACGGACCCTACCAGTTTCCGGAAAAGCTCATCCCGCTGATCATCAACAACGCCCTGCAGGGGAAGTCTTTGCCGGTTTACGGCGACGGCAAAAATGTCCGGGATTGGCTCTATGTTGCTGATCATTGTGAGGCGATTCTAACCGTCATTGCCCGCGGGCTGGCTGGCGAAACTTACAACATCGGCGGAAACAGCGAAAAACAAAACATTGAAATCGTCCACACGATCTGTGATCTTCTGGATGAAAAAGTCGGCCTATTGTCCGGCGGCAAGAACAGAAGAACGCTGGTTACCTACGTCAAAGACCGCGCCGGACATGATCGCCGCTACGCCATTGACGCCACAAAGATCCGCACGCAGCTCGGATGGAATCCCCGGGTAAATTTTAAGGACGGGATGCGCAAGACCGTTGAATGGTATCTGGATCATCAAGACTGGATTGCCTCCGTGACCGACGGCAGCTACCGCGAGTATTATGAAAAAATGTACGGGAAGGATTAATCGATGACAGGCATTCAAAAAGGCATCATTCTGGCCGGCGGCGCGGGCAGCAGACTTTATCCGCTGACGCTGGTGGCCAGCAAACAATTACAGCCGGTTTATGATAAACCGATGATTTACTATCCTCTGTCCACGCTCATGATGGCGGGGATTCGTGAAATTCTGATTATTTCCACGCCGCAGGATACGCCCCGCTTTGAAGCCCTGCTGGGCGACGGCAGCCGCTGGGGTATCAAGCTCTCTTATAAAGTGCAACCGGAGCCCAAGGGGATTGCCCAGGCGTTTCTGGTCGGTGAAGACTTTATTGCCGGAGATGCCGTTTGTCTGATCCTGGGAGACAATATCTTTTACGGCAATCTGGGACTTCATAAAATCGTCAAAGAATTTCAAAACGGCGCGGTCATTTTCGGCTATTACGTCAACGACCCGGAACGCTATGGCGTTGTGGAATTTGACCCGGTGGGGAAAGCCATCAGCATTGAAGAGAAACCGGCGAAACCCAAGTCCAATTACGCCGTGCCCGGATTGTATCTTTATGATCAAAGCATCACGCAGATCGCCAAAACCATGAAGCCGTCGGCGCGCGGTGAATTGGAAATCACGGATGTCAATATGGAATATTTGCGGCGCGGCGGCCTGCACGTGGTTCCCCTGGGACGCGGCATTGCCTGGCTGGATACAGGCACGCACACCAGCCTTTTAGAGGCCAGTCATTTTATCGGAACTCTGGAGGCGCGGCAGGGATTGAAAATTGCCTGCCTGGAAGAAATCGCTTTTCGCATGGGATTTGTGGATAAGAAGAAGATGAAACAGGTGATAGAAGAAACACCCAAATCGTCTTATCGGGATTATCTGGAAAGAATCCTGAAGGAAAAATCGTACCATGAATATTATTAAGACCGATCTTCCCGATGTCCTCATTATAGAACCGCGTGTCTTCGGCGACGCGAGGGGATTTTTCTTTGAAAGCTTCAACCAGAAAGATTGGCAGGAGAAAACCGGTCTGCGGACGACTTTTGTTCAGGACAATCATTCCCGTTCTGAACGCCATGTACTGCGAGGTCTGCACTACCAGATTCAGCAACCCCAGGGCAAACTGGTGCGCGTTGTCAGGGGTAAAGTGTTCGATGTCGCGGTGGATATTCGCCGGTCATCGCCGGACTTTGGCCGGTGGGTAAGCACTGAGCTTTCCGAAGATAATCACCGCCAGCTGTGGATCCCCGAAGGCTTTGCCCATGGATTTCTGGTGTTAACCGACTTTGCCGAATTTCTCTATAAAACGACAGACTACTGGGCGCCCCGATACGAACGCACGATTATCTGGAACGACCCGGATCTGGCTATCCAATGGCCGTTGGAACAACAGCCGGTACTCTCGACAAAAGACCGCGATGGTGTATCCTTCAAAAAGGCGGAATATTTTAAATGAAGGATGCGGAATAGGAACCGGCATTTCTCCTGATTGTGTTGCGCTTTTATCCCTTGACATTGTGATATAATTTGATAATGTCCGCTGTGTTCAAGTGATGAACACGACGGACATGACTATGAATCAGAGATTAAAAATAGATACGGAAGAGTCTCTCATGCTTATGCGGGTCATCGATACGAATCCGCAAATGACACAGCGTGAGCTGTCGTCTCACCTGGGCTTAAGTCTCGGCAAAATCAATTTTTTAATGAAGGCTATGATTGAAAAGGGTTTTGTCAAAGCAAATAATTTTAAAAACTCCAATAATAAAATTGCATACCTGTATTACCTGACGCCAAGGGGCATCGAAGAAAAAGCAAAGATCACTTATCGCTTTCTAAAGTTGAAACTGGCAGAATATGAAAGGCTGGAGGAAGAAATCCGGCAGTTGGAGCAGGAAGTTAATTCAAAGCAATTTCCGGTGAAATAGTCTGGAAGTTGCTTTTGAACATGGTCATCGTGCATTGGAAGCACCATAAATAGAATGTTGTTCAACCCTGTGTAGGCAGCCCATGCGTAACTCAGAGGGCGGAGCTGTATAACGCAGGGTTAGGGAAAGCAAAAGACAACTTGAAAAGTAACAATTCTTCAAAATCCAGGATCTTTCCTTTCAGTCTTGACGATTAAAAAACTTATGAATGAACATCCCAGCGGCGATCAAATTCAGGGATTGATTGAAAACGCACCCTAATCGAAGATGAAACATTGATGCAGATGAACGAAACAGTTGATATTGTCATCGTTGGCGCAGGAGTTGTCGGCTTGGCGATTGCCGAAGCCGTGGCGGTAAGAAACCGTCAGGTTGTCGTCCTGGAAAAAAACAATTCCTTCGGCCAGGAAACAAGTTCCCGCAACAGTGAAGTTATTCATGCGGGGATCTATTACCCGAAAGAATTCCTGAAAAGCCACCTTTGCCTTCAAGGCAACCGTCTTCTTTACAGCTGGTGTGAAAAGCATCATGTTCCTCATCGGCGGATTGGCAAGCTGATCGTGGCGACCAACGAAGCGGAATGTGCCGATCTGGAACGAATCAAAATAACGGCACATGATAATGGTGTCGAAAAACTTGAGCTTCTGGGACGGGTGCAACTCAAATCCAAAGAGCCGGAAGTGAATGCCGTGGCGGCTCTGTTCTCTCCCGATACCGGGATCATTGACACACATCGGCTGATGCAAACACTGCTGGCAAGCGCCGGGAAAAAAGAGGCCATCATTACCTATCGGTCGGAAGTGACGGCCATTCATTTCGACGGGTCCGTCTGGGATTTGGAGATTAATAACGGCGAGTACCGCATCAGCACAAAAACTCTTATCAACAGCGCCGGACTTTCCGCCGATCTTATTGCCGCTCTTACCGGCATAGACATTGATGCGGCGGGCTACCGGTTAAAGCCCTGTAAAGGGAATTATTTCACAGCGGCGCCATCACCCCGGATTCATCATCTCATCTACCCTGTTCCCGTGAAAAATAACGTTGGCCTCGGTATCCACGCAACACTTGATCTTTCCGGGCGTGTGCGCTTCGGTCCTGACAGCCGCTATTTGTCCGATGACAGGGCGTTCGACTATGCCGTGGATGAAGGCCTGAAAACAGCTTTTCACGAGTCGATCCAAAGATATCTTCCCGGTGTTTCCCTGGATGCTCTGACCCCGGACATGAGCGGCATACGACCCAAGATTCAGGGACCCGGCGACCCGGCGATGGATTTTGTCATCCGGGAAGAAAGCGACTGTGGAATGCACGGTTTAATAAACCTGATTGGCATCGAATCGCCCGGGATGACATCGTGTCTGGCTATCGGGAAGCATGTCGGGGAATTGATTTCATGAGTTGTCCGGACAAATTTCAAATGAACGGGATTGGACTATGAGCAACAGCATTGAATTAAAACAGATAAAAAAGCAAACGCTAAAGAAAAAAATCGTCTTTGTTTCCGGTAATTTTAATATTATCCATCCGGGGCATCTCCGGCTGCTTCGATTTGCAAGGGAATGTGGTGATTATCTGGTTGTGGGTGTGCTGGACAATAAATCCCCCGGTTCTTTTGTCGATGAACAACTGCGTCTGGAGAGCATTCAAGCTATCGCCTGGGTGGACTATTCATTCATCCTCCATGAGCCGGTTATCGCCTTTATTGAAAAACTTAAACCGGCTTTTGTGGTCAAGGGAAAAGAGCACGAGGAAATGGATAATCCGGAGAAGGATGTTCTCAGTCGCAATGGCGGGAAATTAATATTCGGTTCCGGTGAAATCAGTTTTTCTTCAGTGGATTTAATGAACACCGAGTGGAAAGAGTTGTCCGTTTCATCCATTAAAAAACCCGTTGACTATCCCAAGCGGCATAATTTCAGTTTCCGTGAATTAGCCGGCATTGCCGACAAAATGAGGGATTTGAAAGTCTGCGTCCTGGGAGATACGATAGTTGACGAATATATTACCTGCGATGCCCTCGGCATGTCGCAGGAAGATCCCACGATTGTGGTCACGCCCGTAGCGCACGAGAAATTTCTCGGAGGGGCGGGAATTGTTGCTCTCCATGCCAGAGGATTGGGCGCCGATGTTCACTTCTTTTCCGTTGTCGGCAAAGATGAAACAGCTGATTATGCGAAAGAAAAGCTGACCGCGCTGGGTGTCAATGCCCATTTGTTCCCGGATGAAAGCAGGCCGACAACACTGAAGCAAAGATTCCGTGCCCGGCAGAAAACGTTGCTGAGAGTCAGTCATTTGCGTCAGCATGCGATTTCCAGTGAAATCAGAGAACGATTCTACAGGGATATGTTGGATGTTCTTGATGGTATGGATCTGATCATATTTTCGGACTTCAATTATGGCTGCCTTCCGCAACCGCTCGTGGATCAGGTTACATCATTTTGTCTTCAAAAAGGGATTATGATGGTTGCGGATAGTCAATCATCCTCGCAGGTTGGCGACGTGTCGCGGTTTCAGGGAATGATGCTGGTAACGCCCACCGAACGGGAGGCCCGTTTTGCCGTACATGATTTTGAGTCAGGTCTTGTGGTTCTTGCGGAGAAATTAAGAAAAAAAGCAAGCGCCAGAAACGTCATCATTACCCTGGATGAAGAGGGCGTTCTGATCCATGCGGAAACGGAAAAGGCAAGCGACTGGTTAACCGACAGACTTCCCGCTTTCAATACGGCCCCCAAGGATGTATCGGGAGCCGGCGATTCCTATTTGACCTGTACCTCCATGTCCATGGCGGTAGGCGCCGATATCTGGAAAAGTTCCTATATCGGGTCACTGGCCTCCGCCTGTCAGATAGGGCGGATTGGCAATATTCCCCTGACCACGCATGATTTAAAAATGGAAATCAACGGGAAGAAGGTTGTACCATGAGAGCGCTACTGCTTGCAGCGGGACTGGGTACGCGTTTGCGGCCGTTAACCAATGATATTCCCAAATGTCTCATTGCGATTGACGGCAAGCCACTTTTGTATTACTGGATGACCATGCTTTATGAGAGCGGCGTATATCCCATGCTGGTAAATCTTTATCACCATGCGGATAAAGTTGCTCATTTTATTGATCAGAGTCCGTTAAAAAAATATGTTGCTACAATCCATGAAGATAAATTATTGGGCACCGGGGGGACGCTTTTAAAAAATCGGGAGTTTTTCGGCAATGAGGCGATGATGCTTGTCCATGCTGATAACCTTTCCGTATTCGATGTGCGGGCATTTATCGACAGCCATCAGAACCGTCCTGCAGGGTGTGAAATAACCATGATGACATTTAAAACTCCCACGCCCCAAAGCTGCGGCATTATCGAAACGGATCATCAAGGGTGTGTCCAGGCTTTTTATGAAAAGGTAGCCAACCCTCCCGGCGACAGGGCCAACGGAGCCGTTTATATCATCGAACCGTCCCTGTTTACATATCTTGAGGGTCTGAAAAAGGAATTTATTGACTTCAGCACGGAAGTCATTCCCCATTATATCGGTCGCATCAACACATTCCATAACGATATTTATCACCGGGATATCGGTACGATCGAAAGTTACGAAGCAGCCTGCCGGGAGTATCCGGCCGTAAGCAATCAATACAAAAATCAATTGGCCGAAAACACAGGGATATGAAGATGAACTGGTTATCAAATGTCGATGAAATAACACAACGTCTCCGGTGTCTGTCCGCTTTGGACGGCGACAAGAACAGCATGCCCGCAGATGACGCTTTTGGCCGGTGGATCGATTTGGCGCTGAATATCAGAGACAGGCAAAATACCATATTTCTGATCGGCAACGGCGCCAGTGCTTCCATGGCCAGCCATGTTGCGGCCGACTTGGCAAAGAACGGCCATGTTCATACGGAAGTATTTTCCGATTTATCGTTGATTACGGCGATCGCGAATGACGTCAGTTATGACGAAGTCTTTGCCGAACCCTTGCGCCGTCGAATGAGAAAGGGCGACATGCTGGTCGCCATCAGTAGTTCCGGGCGGTCCATGAATGTCCTCAAAGCCGCGGACGAAGCAGCGAGATTGGGAGGCACCGTGGTGACGCTTTCGGCGATGCACCCGGATAATCCTTTGTCCGGCAGGGGATTGATAAATTTTTATGTTTCGGCAACAACTTACGGTTCCGCCGAAACATGCCATGCCGCCATTCTGCACCATTGGATCGATAAAATCGTGGAAAGGAATTCTATTTGAAACAGATGAGTGAAAAAGTAATGGTCATAGGGAGCAATTCGTTCTCCGGCGCCAGTTTTGTGGATTATCTCCTGGGAGAAGGAATTGAAACGATTGGGATCAGCCGTTCACCGGAGCCCCACGCTGTATTCCTTCCCTACAAGAAAAGAGACACATCCGGATTCCGGTTCTTTGAGCTGGATCTCAATCGCGATCTGGACAGGATTATGAAAATCATCGACGAGCAGCGCCCGGACTACGTGGTAAACTTTGCCGCCCAATCCATGGTGGCGGAAAGCTGGCGAAATCCGGTCCACTGGTTTCAGACCAATGTTGTCGCCACCATTCAACTCCATGATGAATTGCGTAAGAGAGACTTTTTGAAGAAATATGTTCATGTCTCCACCCCGGAAGTTTACGGTTCCTGCGAGGGACTCGTCAGGGAAAGCACGAACTACAATCCCAGCACACCCTATGCCGTTTCCCGCGCCGCGGCGGATATGAGTTTGATGAGCTTTCAAAAAGCCTATGGTTTCCCGGTGGCGTTTACCCGGGCAGCCAATGTTTACGGACCGGGACAGCAACTTTATCGAATTATTCCCAGGACGATTCTATTTTTTCTGATCGGCCGGAAACTTCAACTGCATGGCGGAGGGCATTCCATCCGTTCTTTTATTCACTTCCGTGACGTTGCCGATGGAACGCTCCGTGTCGCAAGACAGGCGTCGCCGGGGGAAATATATCACTTTTCGACGGCCAGAAACCTTTCCATCAGGAATCTCGTGGAAATGATTGCCGCTCAGCTAGGGGCGTCGTTCGACGAGAATGTGGAAGTTGTGGGTGAACGCCTGGGTAAGGACGCCGCCTACACGCTGGACAGTACCAGCGCCAGAGAAAAACTGCAATGGCAGGACAAAATCAGCCTCGAGCAGGGTATTGAAGAAACGATTGCCTGGGTAAAAGACAATCTGGAAGAAATCAAGAGACAACCTTTTGACTATATTCATAAACCATAAGGAGCGAAAATGCATATTCTAGTAACAGGTGGTTGCGGCTATATCGGCAGTGTTTTAACACCGAAACTCTTAAACCTGGGTCACAGCGTGACCGTTTATGACATTCAATGGTTCGGCAATTTCCTTCCCGAACATAAGAATTTAAAAGTTATCCGGGGCGATATCCGCAACACGGATGAGATCCCCATGGAGGGCATCGATGCCATCATCCATCTGGCCAATATTGCCAACGACCCCTGCGGGGATCTTAATGCGAAATTAGCATGGGAGGTCAATGTTCTGGCAACCATGGGCATGGTGGAAAAGGCCATTGCGCATAAGGTAAAACAATTTATCTTATCCAGCTCCGGCAGTGTCTACGGCGTTAAGGATGAACTAAAGGTAACGGAAGACCTTTCCCTGGTTCCGATTTCCGACTACAACAAGACAAAAATGATCAGTGAGCGGGTCCTGCTGAGTTACAAAGATCTCATCACCGTTCAATGTGTCCGTCCCGCAACGGTCTGCGGTTTCTCGCCCCGCATGCGTCTTGACGTTTCCGTAAACATGCTGACCATGCAGGCCCTGACCAACGGACGAATCACCGTTTTCGGCGGGGACCAGACGCGTCCCAATATTCACATTCAGGACATTACCAATGTCTTTATTCATTTCCTGAATCTTGGCGACAAGGCGCCGGGCGTTTTCAATGCCGGATTTGAAAACATATCGATTCTGGACATCGCCAAGCGGGTGACGGAGCATGTGCCCGCGGAAATTATTGTTTCGGAATCAAATGATCCCCGATCCTATCGCATTAATTCCGATAAGCTGCTGTCAACGGGTTTTACTCAGAAGTACACGGTGAATGATGCAATTCTGGGAATCATCGAGGCTTTCCGGGCCGGTGATCTGAAAGACCGCGACCTCTGGTATAATATCAGAACCATGAAACAAATTGAGAATCTGGAATAAATCACATGACGTCATTATCAATCGATCAGTTGGACCAGACAGCCCGGGAAATCAGGGGTATGCTGGTGGAAATGTCCCACCGGACCGGCGGCGCCCACCTGGGATCGGCGCTTTCCTGCGTGGATATCATGGTGGCGCTCTTCTGGCAAAAGCTGTCCATTAATCCCGCGAAGCCCGATGATCCTCTGCGCGACCGCTTTATTCTCAGCAAGGGGCACGCGGCCACGGCCCTCTATGTAACATTGGCCAGGCGGGGATTTTTCCCTCTGGAGACGCTTGCGGATTACGCCTGTCATGGAAGCTGCCTGCCGGAGCACCCGAGTCCGCATTGTGTCCCGGGTGTGGAAGCGGCCACGGGTTCTCTGGGGCACGGCCTGTCTCTGGGACTGGGAATGGCACTGGCCGGCCGCATTCAGAAACAGTCCTATAATGTTTATGTCCTCATGAGCGATGGTGAGTGTAATGAAGGTTCCGTCTGGGAGGCGGCCATGTTCGCTCCGGCACAGCGTATCGGCAACGTTGTTGCCGTTATCGATTTCAATAAATGGCAGGCGACCGGACGAAGCCGCGAAGTCATGGCCATCGACCCTTTGAAAGAAAAATGGGAAGCATTCGGATGGAGCGCTTATGAAGTGGACGGACACGACTTGACCGCCCTCGTTGAGACTCTGAAGGGGTTGCCCGATGGCAGCGGCAGACCGACCGTCATCATTGCTCATACGGTAAAGGGGAAGGGTGTATCGTTTATGGAAGACGACAATAACTGGCACTACCGTATCCCCACGGCGGAAGAAGTCCTGAAAGCCAGAAAGGAGCTGCGTCTGACATGAGAAATGCCTTTGCGAAGGAACTGACCAGACTGGCGGGAGAAGACAGTCGCATCGTATTGCTTTCCGGCGACATCGGGAACCGCCTCTTTGATGATTACAAGAAGAACTTTCCGGATCGTTTTTACAATTGCGGCGTTGCCGAGGCGAATATGACCAGCATGGCTGCGGGCATGGCTATGAGCGGACTGCGGCCGATTACCTATACTATTACGGCCTTCAACACGATCCGCTGTTTCGAACAGATTAAAATCGATATCGCCTACCACAATCTCCCGGTGATTGTTGCCGGTGTGGGCAGCGGTCTGTCTTATGCGGAACTTGGGGCGACGCACCACTCCTGCGAAGACATTGCCTGTCTGCGCAGTCTGCCCAATATGCAGATTATCAATCCGGCGGACCCCTTGGAAGCCCGTCTGGCCCTGCGCGCGGCCTTGCGGCAGGATCAACCGGTTTATTTACGGTTGGGGAAAAAAGGCGAGCCCGCTCTCTATGATGCGGAACCTTCCTTTGCCATCGGCAGCGGCGTCGTCATGCGGGAAGGAAAAGATGTCTGTCTGCTCGGGACCGGTACGATCATGTCTGTGGTGCTGGCGGCGGCAGCGGCGTTGGAAGCCCGGGGAATCTCCACAAAAGTTATTAATTTTCACACCCTCAAACCCCTGGATGAGTCCCTGCTGGACCGGGTATTTTCCGAAGTCCGGCTGGTCGCGACCGTGGAAGAACATAATTTGATCGGCGGCTTCGGCAGTGCCGTGGCGGAATGGCTTTCCCGGGGTCCGGCGAAACGGGCGCGCCTGCTCTGCAAGGGGGTTTCCGATCAGTTCTTTTGTATGGCAGGCAAGCAGGATTATGCACGCGAACACTTTGGCCTCACGCCGGACGGGATCGCAGGCGACGTGGAATATCGTCTGAAAGCAATCAATGATCGTAGGGATTGATTTCGATAATACCATCGTTTGTTACGACGGGGCTTTTCATCAGGCGGCCTGCGAGCAGCGACTGATTCCGCCGGATACACCGGTTACCAAAGGGCATGTTCGCGATTATCTGAGACGTATCGGGAAGGAAGACAGCTGGACCGAATTGCAGGGGTATGTTTATGGCTCCCGCATGGAAACGGTGGAGACCTTTAAGGGTGCTGCCGATTGCATCAGAAGCCTGACCAATCGGGGAGCCACAGTTTATATCATCAGTCACAAAACGCGTTATCCCTATCGTGGAAATCGCTACGATCTTCACGAGGCGGCACGAAACTGGCTGGCATCCAGCGGATTTCTCGAAACGGCGGGCCTCGTCATGGACCAGGTTTTTTTTGAACTGACCAAAGAAGAAAAATTGTCCAGAATCGGCGCGGCGGGATGCACGCATTTCATTGACGATCTCCCCGAAATCCTGTGTGCTGAAGGCTTTCCCGCCAATACGGCGCGGATGTTGTTTTCACCGGACGCGCAGACCGTTGCCTGCGGGATGTTGAGGTTTGCTTCCTGGGAAGAAATTGCTGACTACTTCCGGGGCCGGAATGCAGGATAAGTCGGATAAGGCACTCCTTGACGTGTGTTCCCGGGCCGCACGGCTTTTTTCCTCGATCGGCGCCGCAGCAGGCACTGAACTGGTTCCGCTGGGCCTGGGGGGGAACAACCGGATTTACCGCGTGGAAGCCGGCTCCCGGACTTATGTTCTCAAAGAATATTTTCGTCATCCCGGAGATACCCGCGACCGCCTGGGGTCGGAATTCGCGCTGGCCAGATTTGCCTGGACCAATGGATTGCGCTGTATTCCTGAAGCGATCGCCTGCGACACGACGGAAGGACTTGGTCTTTTCGAATTCATTGATGGGGAGCGAATCCTTCCGGGAACACTTTCCCGGACAGACATCGGTCAGGCCCGGGCGTTTATTGCCTCATTGAACCGTTTCCGGGAGACGCCGGAAGCCCGTGAACTTCCCCTGGGGTCCGAAGCCTGTTTTTCCATCCATCAACATTTAGCCGTAGTTAAAAGAAGAATTGACCGGATCAATGGAATCAATCCTGCCCTGCCGATAGACCGGGAAGCCCTGGCATTTGTGCGGGCGGAGCTTGCGCCGGCTTTCGGACAGATTACGGAGAAAATACTTCTGCAACTAACGGAGGAAGGTATGGAGCCGGATGCCGAATTGTTGCCGGAGCAGCGCGTGATCTCTCCTTCGGATTTCGGATTTCACAATGCTTTGCGGCGTCCGGACGGCACGATTGCCTTCCTGGATTTTGAATACGCGGGTTGGGATGATCCGGCCAAGCTGACCGGAGATTTTTTCAGTCAGGTGGCGGTGCCGGTTCCCGTCATGTATAAGGATGAGGTGCTGGATTCCATCGCCGATATTTTTTCCGAACGCGAGTCGACGCTGAGAAGAATGACCCTTCTGCTGCCGGTCTATCGCATTAAATGGTGCTGTATCCTGCTTAATCATTTTCTTCCTGTCGCCTCAGACAGGAGGATCTTTGCTCAGGGCGCGGCGGGTAAACAAAAAAAAGAACAGCTGACCAAGGCCAAACAATTGCTGACATCGCTTCAACAATTGGACGCCGGGAGAAAAAGGAATTAGCAATATGTCCTATATTGATTTTTTGTCCGTAATTCACAAAAGCACAAAGAGAGATTACCTGGCCCGGGTCAACGATCCGGAGTATCCCAAGGCCAAAGCGGCCGAACTGGCCAAGAGATGGGCCTTCGACTACTGGGACGGCGACCGCAGAATCTGTTACGGCGGCTACCGTTATATGGCGGGGCGCTGGGCTCCCGTAGCCAAAGCAATGATCGATCACTACGGCATTAAGCCGGGTGATAAAATTCTGGATATCGGCTGCGGCAAGGGCTTTTTACTCTATGAGATTTCGCTGCTGGTCCCCGGCGTCGAAATTTACGGGATCGACATATCCGATTACGCGATCGCTAATGCCAAGGAAGAAATCAAAGATCGCCTGAAAGTCGGAAATGCAAACCAGTTGCCCTTTCCCGACAACTATTTTGATTTTGTTTACTCCATTACAACATTGCACAACCTGCATTGTTATGACCTGGACAAGGCCCTTCGCGAAATGCAGCGGGTCGGCAGAGACAAAAAATACCTCTGTGTTGAATCCTATCGGAACGAAATCGAAAAAGCCAACCTGCTTTACTGGCAGGTCACCTGCGAAGCATTCAATACTCCGGAAGAATGGCAGTGGTGGTTTGATCTCTGCGGATATACCGGCGATCATTCTTTTATTTATTTTGAATAGATTCATGAAAAATCAAGGGGCGCAGAAAACAATGCCTCAGTCTCATATGGTTCAAGCGAGTGCACATGTGGAAATTTTATTATAAAATTAAAGAACGTCTTAAAAAATATTCATGGATCATTAAAGCATACGAATTCCTATTAATAAAGCGGCGGGAGCTGTTTCGCAGGCACCCCCAATTACCCAATGATTTTTGTTTTCATTCCATGTACATTCATACCAACGATCCGTTTACACAAAAGAACTGGAAGCATCTTCGCCGGGGTTATGACGATGAAATTTTCATCAAGGAGACCGTCCAAAAAATCCGTTTCAACACGATGTGCTCCTATGACGCTCTTGCAAATTTGGCTGCTATCGTTCGTTATCTCGAAGAAGGGCAGGTTCCCGGTGCATTTGTCGAAACAGGCGTCTGTCAGGGCGGCAGTTCCGCATTAATGGCCATGGTTTCTCTCAAATGGGGAAAGACCCGCCGGCATCTGCATCTTTTTGATTCTTTTGAAGGCCTGCCCAGGCCGATCAAAGAAAAAGACTACTGCGAATGGATGAAGTGGGACTGGGGAATCACCGCAAAGGATTGCGACGGAAAAATGATTTCCAGCGGCGCCTTGATCGCCGCAAAAGCCGACGCGGAGGAAGCGATTTTTTCCATTGCCCAATATCCCGAAGCACTGGCGACCTTTCATGTGGGGTGGTTTCAAAACACGGTTCCCCTCGCCGCCAAATCCATGGGGCCTGTCGCTTTGCTGCGTCTCGACGGCGATCTATACGAGAGCACTCTGGTCTGCCTTCGGCATCTATATCCCCTGGTTATCCGGGGTGGGTTCGTAATTATTGACGACTGGGGTTTGAAAGGATGCCGTACGGCCTGTGAAGAATACTTTGAGGAGATCGGGATCCGGCCTTATATCCACTTTGTTGACGGAACCGTCCGGTATTTCGTAAAGGAATGACAGCAAGCAGTTCCATCATCTTCGGCGGCGACGGCCAACTGGGAGCGAATCTGGCCACTCTTTTAAAAGAGAGAGGCAGACCGGTTTTGTCCACAATTTTTTTGAAGGATCAGCCCGCCCGGGATGAAATTTACCTGGACATCAGCAAAGATATGTCCCGGTGGCCCGTTCCCGGAAAATTTGCCGACGCTTTTTTCTGTGCCGCCATTACATCGACGGAGGTCTGTCGGACGCAACCCGACGTATGCCGCAAAGTAAACGTCGAAAACACCCTGGCGCTGGCCCGCCTACTATCAGAAACGGGTGCCGCCCTGTTCTTCCCTTCCACCAATCTTGTTTTTGACGGAAGCATTCCTTTCCGAAAATCAACCGATGCGACGAATCCCCAATGTGAATATGGACGGCAAAAGGTTGCAACGGAACAGGGCCTCGCGGCCTTAACGGATAAGGCTGCCGTGATCCGTTTTTCCAAAATCATCGGACCCGGCATGACACTTCTGACGAACTGGGCCAACGACCTCCGGAATGGAACGACAATTCATCCTTTTTCCGATATGGTTTTAGCGCCCGTGTCGCTTCGCTTTGCTACGGAGATCATTCTGGCCGTCATGCAAAAAAAAAGCTACGGCATCTGGCAGGTTTCCGCCGCCGAAGATGTGACGTACGAGGAAATGGCCAGGCATCTGGCCCGTAAAATAGGGGCGCCGCAGTCACTGATTGCGCCGGTTAAGGCATGTGAATCAGGCCTGACCATGGAAACCATACCGGAACATACGACACTGGATGCATCAAGATTGAAAGGCGAACTGAATATAACCGCACCGTCGGTCTGGGATACGCTTGATGAAGTCATTATCTGAGAGGGTGCACGACCGGCGTTTAAGCCGGAAGAATTATGCTGTTTAACTCCTACGTCTTCATATTTGCCTTCCTGCCCGCTGTCCTGCTCGGATTCTTCCTGATTGGCAGGCTGCATAAAAATGCCGCGCTCTTCTGGCTGTTTGGCGCTTCCCTTTTTTTTTACGGCTGGTGGAATCGTGCCTTTGTCCTTCTTATCCTTGCTTCCATTGTCGTTAATTATGGATTTTTCAGATGGCTGACGCGTCCCCGCGACAGCCGCCCGGTTCACGCAAAATGGGTGCTGACCGCCGGAATCGTTTTTAATCTGGGGGTGCTGGGATATTATAAATACGCCGATTTTTTTATCGGAAACGTCAATAATGTTACTAATTCGTTTTTTCTTTTGCAGCATGTCATTGTGCCCATTGGTCTCAGTTTTTATATTTTCACGCAGATTGCCTGTCTGGTGGATAGTTACCGGGGCGAAATCAAAGGGGGCAGTTTTCTCGAATATTGCATCTTTGTCTGTTTTTTTCCCCAACTGACGGCCGGGCCGATTGTCCGTTATCAGGAGATTATTCCGCAGTTTAAAGAAACGGAAAACCACCGTCTGCATTTCATCAATCTGTCCGTCGGATTAACCATTTTTTTTATCGGTCTTTTTAAAAAGGTTATTCTGGCCGACAATATTGCCGTTTATGCCAATGTGGTCTTTGAAGCGGCGGGCAAAGGGGTCAACCTCACATCAGCTGAAGCCTGGCTGGGAGCTCTTGCTTTTACGTTTCAGCTTTATTTTGATTTTTCCGGTTATTCGGACATGGCCATCGGCCTGGCCCGCATGTTTAACATTGTTCTGCCCCTCAATTTCTTCTCTCCGTACAAAGCAAAAAGTATCATTGAATTCTGGCGCTGCTGGCATGTAACGCTTTCCCGCTTCCTGAGGGACTATCTGTATATTCCATTGGGCGGGAACCGTAAGAGCACTCTGCGGCGCTACATCAATGTCATGGTTACAATGCTTCTGGCCGGTCTGTGGCACGGTGCCGGCTGGACTTTTGTCTTCTGGGGCGGTCTGCATGGGGGATATTTGGTCATCAATCAGGCCTGGCATAAAATTGCCGGCCGAATCGGCGTCCGGGTGCCGGAACGATGGCAATGGCTGACCGGATTTTGTGCTCGCGCTCTAACGTTTATTGCTGTGGTATTTGCCTGGGTGCCTTTCCGCGCCAAATCCTTTTCCGAAGCCATGGTGATATTCAAGGGTATGACCTATGACCTTGTTAACCTGCCGATGTTTTTGATAGGTAAGATAGTTAAACCCGGTGGAATAATCGTAGAGGCTTTTCCCAATATTATTTCATCGCTGCCGTCTAATTGGTTCTATTACGCGTTTTTAGTAATTCTCATTACAGTATTAGTCGTCTGGTTTCTGCCTAATACAAGTGAATTGATGTCTGATTTTAAACCGGTTCTTAATTCCTTGAACATAAAAAAGGGCGCTTTCCTGCAGCGTTTACGCTGGAGGCCCAGCCTGCCCTGGTTCGCATTTATTCTGCTGATTGCCGCTTTCTGTCTGAGCGATCTGGATAATGTCCGGGAGTTTCTCTATTATCAGTTTTGAAAACGAAAAGAAGCATCGCCTGTATGCCGTCGGTCTTATTATTTTGATCTTTATGCCGATTGCTGTTTCCTACGCGCTTTTCCGTTATCAACCTTCTCTTTTCTATTTCCGGGCGTGGGAATATCTGATGGAAGTTTTACACCCCAACCCGAACATGCCTCAGGTCTGGGAAGGAGTGGAACTGGGCGATATGTCCAGAAGTTATCTGTTTCGCTTTCAGGAACCGCGCCATACGCGCGTGTCCATTGATGCTGACGGTTTTCGCCGCGTTCCTTATGAAACGAATCGTTACGAAATTGTCGCATACGGCGATTCACAAGGGTTTGGTTCCGGTCTGAGTGATCACGAAACATTTCCCTGGAAACTTGCTGTAAAACTGGGGAAACCTGTCTTCAACGGGACAAGAAGTAATACCCCCGAAAGTCTTCTCGCTAAGCAAGAGCTTAAAGATGCGAGAATCATTATCGATGTTGTGCAAAGTTATGCGGTTTCCATCAAAAGCTACTTTCCCGCTAATTTCACAATAAAAGAATATGTTCCTTTACGTAAAGCTGTTTGGCCGGTGACCGTAAAACGGTTCAATCCGTTTGCCATATTAATGCGCATGATCAAAGGTTTAGTGCATGATGTTTTCGTAGGGGCCAAAGGGATTAATGAGTATATGTGTGAAAAAGAGTATCGCATTCCTTATTTTGATCAGGACCGGAATAAAATTGTTCTTACCGGTGATCCGGATATCGAGAATGATATGGCAAAGCAAATCGATATGATCGACCAATACAACCAGCGCCTGAAAAAGTTGGGTTATGTTTATGTTCTGGTACTCGTTCCACGCAGGGATCTGTTGTATGCGGATTCCATGGATGATTTCACAAAGAGCTATTTCCCCCGATTGATCCGATTGCTGGAGGCGAAAGGCGTTCATGCAGTGGATCTGCAGGATGACTTCCTGGCCAATAAAAACCTTGGCCTGTATTTTCGTACGGATACGCACTGGAATGCCAGAGGAACGGAAATCGCCGCCGACCGTGTGGCCGATTATCTGCAGAAAAAAGGTATTATCCGATCGTCGGAAATGGCCTCGAAAAGAACATCGCTGAAGATCAATCCAGTACAATCATCGTATGGGGTTCAATGAATCCAATGGTCATGATGAAACTATTTACTTTGCATCCGGTGTTGCATGATGAAGCCTGAAATTGCGGTTCAGTCCGATAAAACATGCCATGTTTGCCAATCCCCTGATATGCAGGTTATTGGAGAATTTTCTTCATTGGCGCAAGTCACTTCGGATTGCCGTCCCTGGAAAAGAGGGGGACAGCTCGGCATTTGCCTGTCCTGCGGTTTTGTGCAAAAAATTACGGATGATGCCTTCTTGCGCGATTGCGAGGCCATCTATAGAAGTTACGAGGTATATTATCAGGCGGGCGGCGAAGAGCAAAAGGTTTTTGACCAATCACGCGGCCTTTCCATGTCCCGGTCGGAATCGATCCTGGCTCAGTTGTTGAAAGAGAATAAACTCCCTTTTTCAGGAACGCTGCTGGATGTCGGGTGCGGGAACGGCAATCTGTTGAAATCATTTTCCAAACATTGTCCGCAATGGTCGCTGTCCGGGCTGGAATTTGACGAAAAAAACCGGAACGCTGTCGAGGCGATCGCGCATGTCGATCAGTTTTACAGCTGCGATCTCTCGAAAGTCCCCGCAAGCTTTGATTTGATTTCCATGATTCATTGCCTGGAGCATATCTCCGATCCCCGCCGGTTTCTTCTGCTCGTGAAGGAAAAACTGAATCGTGATGGAATGGTCCTGATTGAAATTCCTGATTACACGCAAAATCCTTTTGATCTGGTTATTGCCGACCACTGCACGCATTTTGATGTCTGCGCCATTCGGCAGCTTCTGGAACAATGCGGATTCGAACCGGTTCTTGTATCGACCGAATTTGTCTCTAAGGAAATAACCGTGTTGGCCAGGGTCAATGATGAAGTCAAAGAAACGACCCGTATGACCAGCGTGCAGGATTCTCAGCGCCGGCTCTCGGAAGCGATTGCGTGGCTGATAGAAAATATTGCCTGTGCCACAAGAATTGCCGACCATGAAGAGTTAGGAATATTCGGAACGTCTATTGCCGGGGTCTGGCTGTATAATGAAATCCCGGAGCGCGTTTCCTTTTTTGTTGATGAAGATGAAGCGCGGATCGGCAGATCTTTCCTGGAACGAAAAGTGTATCATCCGCGAAAACTGCCGAACCAGGGGCAGGTGTTTATTCCTTTGCCTCATAAGATTGCCGGCGGGATTGCCGCGCGCCTTAATATTTACGGGGATCGCTTTATTATTCCCCCACCACTATAAAGATCAGGAGTGAGGTTTTAATTATGGAAATACCCAGAAAGATGCGTGCAGCGATCCTTGTCGAACAGAAGAAGCCGTTGATTGTGGATGAGGTTGAACTGCCGGAAACGCTGGATTACGGACAGGTTCTGGTCCGGATTTTCTTCAGCGGGATCTGCGGATCGCAGATCGGTGAAATTGACGGCGCCAAAGGCGAAGACAGGTTTCTGCCTCACCTGCTTGGCCATGAGGGTTCAGGCGAGGTCATGGCAATCGGTCCGGGCGTTCGTCATGTGCGGACTGGTGATCAGGTGATTATGCACTGGCGGCCCGGGAAAGGCCATGAAGCCGCGACTCCACGGTATTCGTGGCGGGGCAAACCGCTCAATGCGGGTTTCGTGACGACGTTTAACGAGTATGCCGTTGTTTCGGAGAATCGTGTGACGGTCATGCCCGAAGATTTTGATCCAAGGCTGGCCACGCTTTTCGGATGTGCCCTGACCACAGGTCTCGGTGTTGTTTCCAACAACGCCAAAGTGAAGATGGGTGAGTCCGTTGTGGTTTTCGGCGCGGGGGGGGTCGGCCTCAACGTTATCCAGGGAGCTTCCCTGTCGTCTGCGTATCCGATTATCGGGGTTGATCTTTATGATAACAAACTGGAACTTGCGAGAACCTTCGGAGCGACACATCTCATCCATTCAGGAAAACAGGATGCACGGTCGGAAATTCTGAAAATTGTCGGAGCGCAGGGCGCCGATGTGGTTATCGATAACACAGGGAACACGGACATCATTGCCATGGCCTATGAACTGACGGCGGCGCAGGGCAGAACCATTCTGGTCGGCGTTCCCCGAAAGGGAAACAAGATATCCATTTATTCTCTGCCGCTTCATTTTGGAAAAATAATGACCGGATCGCATGGCGGCGAAGCCGAGCCAGCGGTTGACATTCCTAAATACATGAAACTCCATCAGGCGGGAAAACTCCGGCTTGACGGTTTGATTACGGATTGCTTTGATCTTGCGGATATCAACATGGCCATCAGTAAAATGCGTTCCGGCGAAATAGCCGGACGCTGCCTGATTGACATGAATCTAAAAGGAGCAGTGAATCAATGAAAAATATTAAAAGGGCTTTGTGTGTATTATCCATATTGTTCATCATGGGCATGGTCTGTGCGGGCTGTGAATCAAAAAAAGAAGACAACGCGAAACAATCAATTTCCTCTGCTGGTCAAAAGCTTCAGGGAACCATCCGGGTTTCCGGCGCCTGGGCTCTTTATCCCATGATGGTGAAATGGGCTGAAGAATTTTCGAAAATTCATCCGGAGGTTCGCGTTGACGTATCGGCCGGCGGCGCGGGAAAAGGCGTCGCTGATGCCCTGGCCGGTCTTGTCGATATCGGAATGGTCTCGAGGGAGATCAGCCCCGAAGAGATTCAGAAGAATGCCTTTTATGTTCCTGTCGTAAAAGATGCCGTGTTTGCGACGGTGAATGAAGCTAATCCAGTTCTGGCCAAGGGATTGCTGGTCAAAGGTCTTAAAAAGAAAACATTTTATGATCTCTGGATTACGGGCAAAACTATGACCTGGGGCGACGTTGCCGGTATGCCGTCCAAAGATAGAATTCAGGTTTATACCAGATCCGACTCCTGCGGTGCCGCTGAAATATGGGCAAAGTATCTGGAGGGCAAGAAACAGGAAGATCTCAAAGGTGTTGGTGTTTACGGAGACCCCGGTGTTGCCGAAGCGGTTAAAAAAGACGCTTTCGGCATCGGTTTCAACAACCTGAATTATGCTTACGATGCAAAGACCGGTCTTCCCCTGAAGGGGATTCAGGTCATACCCATCGATGTTAATGAGAATGGACGGGTTGATGACGAGGAAAAATTGAGCAATAAAAAGCAGGCGATGCAGGCTGTCATGTCCGGAAGTTATCCGTCACCGCCGGCGAGAGATCTCTATATTCTTTCCAATGGAAAATTTAAAGGCCTTTCTAAAGAATTTGTTAAATGGATTTTGACGGATGGACAAAAATTTGTTGAAGAAGTAGGTTATATCAAACCGGCCGACGATAAAATTAAAACCGCTCTGGCCAAGATGGAAGATCAAAACATCAAATGATGGTTCAGGTTCGATAACAGCATGGCATTTTTGAAAAGGTCTTCTTATCCCGGTTTTAGAAAATGGAAGGATTGTATTGCATCCGGGGTTATGCGCTCGAGCCTCATTTTTGTGAATGCGGTGGCCATCGTTATTCTGGCAGGGCTTTTCATAAAGTCCCTGCCGATTCTTGATAAGACATCCCTCGGCGAGTTGCTGCTTTCCTCTTCCTGGCATCCTCTCAAGGGGGAGTTCGGATTTTATCCGTTCATCATCAGCACAATCGAGGTTACGACAATTGCGATGACGCTGGCGATACCGGTCTGTCTGCTGGCGGCGATTTTTCTTTCTGAATACGCCCATGCCCGTATTCGCGAATTTCTCCGCCTTATCATTGATATTCTTGCGGGTATTCCGTCTGTTGTGTACGGCCTCTGCGGGGTTATTGTTGTGGTGCCCTTTGTGAAATATATTGGCCAGCTCCTGGGATACCAGACGACGGGCTACAGTCTTCTGTCCGGCGGCATCGTCCTCGCGGTGATGGTTTCACCCTTCATTATTTCCGTTTCGGTGGAAGTTCTCAGATCCGTCCCTTTCGAAGCAAGAGAAAGCACGCTTGCACTGGGGGCCACGAAATGGGAAGCCATTAAGTACGTTGTCCTGAAAAGTTCCCTGCGCGGTATTATTGCCGCCGTTGTTCTTGGTTTTTCACGGGCTTTTGGCGAAACGATCGCGGTACTTATGGTTGTGGGAAATGTGGCCGCCGTTCCCCAGACATTATTTGATCCCGCCTACCCGCTGCCCGCTCTCATTGCGAATAATTATGGGGAAATGATGTCCATTCCCCTTTATGATTCGGCGCTTCTGCTGGCGGCTCTGGTGCTGATGCTGGTGGTGGGAATTTTCAGTCTGACCGCTCATTTCACTTTGCTGCGTATGGGATGGAAGAGCCGATAAAATGAAGACGAAAGCGCGCAAAGCGGAAGAAACCTTATTCAAAGGGCTGATGGTTGTTTCACTGCTGCTGATTTTGTCGGTTCTGGCCGGCATTGTTATTGTCATCACCATGAAAGGAGCATCATCCCTATCATGGGCCATGCTGGTTGAAACACCCAAGGGAGGGTATTATCTGGGCAAGGGCGGCGGCATTGCCAATGCGATCGTGGGGTCTTTTTATCTTGCTGCCAGTGCCACGGTAATTTCCATTTTAATTAGCCTGCCCGCGGCTTTTGCCCTTCAGCAGGATTTCAGCAGCCGGAAATTTGCAAATTTTACCCGATTGCTGCTGGACGTTCTCTGGGGGACGCCTTCGATTGTCTATGGCGCCTTTGGCTTCATCATCATGGTCTATTTCGGGATCAGGGCATCCCTTCTGGGGGGGATTATCGTGCTGACGCTCCTGATGTTGCCGATCATGATCCGATCCATGGAAGAAGTCATCAGAACGGTTCCTCTGACGCTGAAAGAAACGTCCTATGCGCTCGGCGCTACAAGAATTGAAACAACACTGGCCGTCGTAATGAGACAAGCGCTGCCGGGAATTATTACCGCTGTTCTGCTGGCTTTCGGCCGCGGTATCGGCGATGCCGCTTCGATACTTTTTACCGCCGGCTACACGGATTATTTGCCGCGATCCCTTTTTGAACCGGTGGCCTCTTTGCCGCTTGCCGTTTTCTTTCAGGCCGGGACGCCGATTCCGGAAGTTCAGGATCGTGCCTATACGGCTGCCTTAATATTGTTGTTCATCGTCCTGATGGTTAACATTGTTTCGCGCATCCTGTCCTGGCGATCTTCAAAATACATCATAAAGTAGATGGTATAACATGTCAGTCATCAGCATCAACAACCTCAATATTTCCTACGGGAACCACAAAGTCCTTCAGGATGTCACCATTAACATGTCCGGCAATCAAATCATTGCCATACTCGGTCCGTCCGGATGCGGCAAGACGACGCTGCTGAAAAGCCTGAACCGCTTACTGGATTTCAATGAACAGGTCCGGGTTGACGGAGATATTCAGATTGGCGGGACGAATATTAATGATCCGGCGGTCGACGTCATTGACTTGAGAAAGAAAGTCGGTTTTTTGTCTCAGCGGCCTTTTCCCCTGCCGATGTCCATCTATGACAATATTGCCTTTGGCCCCAAATTGCACAGACTGAGTGATGAACAGGTCCAGCGGCAGGTGGAGGAGAGGGAGAAGAAGCATAATATCCTAAATGGTTCCATGCAAGACCTCCTTCTGACGAAGGATTCTAAAAGAAACAAATCCATGGATCACCTGGTGGAGTATTATCTCCGGCTGGCGGGGTTGTGGAATGAAGTTAAAGACCGGTTGCATGCGCCGGCGTCACAATTATCCATCGGTCAGCAACAGCGGCTGGCCCTCGCCCGTGCGCTGGCCGTTGAACCGGAGATCATTCTTGCCGATGAACCGACATCCGCTCTGGATCCGATTTCCGCAAAACTTGTGGAGAATCAATTTACGCTTTTAAAAAGAGATTACACGATTATTGTAGTTACTCATATATTGCGGCAGGCGCGGCGGCTTGCTGATTACGTCATTTTTCTCTATATGGGAGAATTGGTGGAACACGGCCCGTCGGCGGAATTTTTCAATAGTCCTAAAGATGAAAGGACGATTGCCTATATCAAGGGAGAAATCAGTTAACTTTTGAGGATGTAATGAGTTCATACAGTCTTTCATACCTTAACCAGCTTGAATCGGAATCAATTCACATCATGCGTGAAACAGTGGCTGAATTCAAGAATCCGGTTATGTTGTATTCCGTTGGAAAAGATTCCAGTGTCATGGTCAGAATAGCTCAAAAAGCTTTCTATCCCGGCCCCTTTCCCTTTCCCCTGATGCACGTGGATACGGGGTATAAATTTCCTGAAATGTATGTCTTTCGCGATAAATTCTGCAAAGAAATCGGCGCGCGGCTCATTATCGAGCGAAATGAAGAATGGATTGCCAGGGGCTGTCATCCCCTGGACATCGGCGTGGATAAATGCTGCAGCTATTTAAAGACAGGCGCCTTGCTGGACGCGATCAGGAAGCACGGGTTTGACGCGGCTTTCGGCGGCGCACGGCGGGAAGAAGAGAAATCACGGGCAAAGGAGAGAATCTTTTCTCTTCGTGACGCGCATGGGCAGTGGAATCCGAAGAATCAGCGCCCGGAACTCTGGGATTTGTATAACACGAGGATCAATGAAGGGCAGACTGTTCGTGTTTTTCCTTTAAGCAACTGGACGGAGCAGGATATCTGGCAATATATCAAGAAAGAACGCATACCCATTGTTCCTATTTATTTTGCGCAGAAACGCGAAGTTGTGAAACGCGACGGCATCCTCGTGCCGGCATCATCCGTTTCCAGCGCGAAGCTCAGCAAAAAAACGATGATTGCCGGGGAAGATGTTGAAATGCTTTTATGCCGTTTTCGCAGCCTGGGTTGCATTCCTTGCACCGGCGCCGTAGCCTCGTCAGCCAGCACGATTGATGATATCATTGGAGAGGTGGAGGCGGCGCGAAAATCGGAACGGGAAAACCGCATCATCGATCTTACCAGTGATTCCTCTATGGAACAGAAAAAGAAAGAGGGATATTTTTAATGAAATACCGGGAAAAATCTCTGCTGCGTTTCACGACAACGGGGAGCGTGGATGATGGAAAGTCCACACTGATCGGCCGTCTGCTTTTTGAAACGAAATCCATCTTTGAAGATCAGTATGATGCCATCAAGAAAACGTCCATCAAGAAAGGGTACAGAGATGTCGATCTGGCCCTTCTCCTTGACGGTCTTTCTGCCGAACGCGAGCAGGGCATTACCATTGATGTGGCTTATCGCTATTTTGAAACCCCGACGAGAAAATTCATCATCGCGGATACACCCGGTCATACCCAGTATACCCGAAACATGGTTACCGGAGCGTCGACCGCTGATTGCTCCATCATCCTGATCGACGCCAGAAACGGCGTATTAACACAATCCAAGCGGCATGGCTTTATTGCATCCCTGCTTCAGATTCCCCACATGGTTGTTGCGGTCAACAAAATGGATCTCGTGGACTATTCCGAAGACATCTATAACCGCATTGTCGACGAATATCGGGATTTTTCTGAAAAACTGGAAATACATGACGTCACCTTCATTCCGGTTTCCGCCTTGAAAGGCGATAATGTTGTTGAAAAAAGCGCCAACATGCCCTGGTATGAAGGGGGAACTCTGCTGCACTATCTGGAGAACCTTCATGTGTCGGCGGACCGAAACCTGGTTGATTTCCGTTTCCCTGTTCAGTACGTGATCAGGCCCGATCTTAATTTCAGGGGCTTTGCGGGACGGATTGTGTCCGGCACCATTTGTCCGGGAGAGGCTGTCATTGCTCTGCCGTCCGGTCAGTCCACAACGATTAAAGCCATTCAGACTTTCGATGGTGAACTGCAGGAGGCCTTTGCGCCGCAATCCGTCGTCTTAACCATGGATGATGAGATTGACATCAGCCGGGGGGACATGATCGTCAGAAAAAATAACATCCCCCAGGTCGGCCATTCCTTTGAAGCTGTGATTTGCTGGATGGATGAACAGACCATGATTCCCGGCTCGACCTATATCCTCAAGCAGACAACCAATTCCGTA
This sequence comes from Deltaproteobacteria bacterium HGW-Deltaproteobacteria-6, assembly GCA_002840435.1. Lineage (NCBI taxonomy): Bacteria > Deltaproteobacteria > Deltaproteobacteria bacterium HGW-Deltaproteobacteria-6. Next base: position 73,604 of record PHAT01000005.1, on the reverse strand, counting down.
AAAGCGCATATCGCCGGCATTCTGTACAAGATAGACGTCAATACGCTTCATCGGGAATCAACGGATACACTGATGCTCAATGAAATCGGACGGGTCAACATTGTAACGGTGTCCCCGGTGTTTTTCGATGCATACAAGATGAATCACAGTACGGGCAGTTTCATTTTGATCGATCCATTGACCAACCACACCGTCGCCGGCGGCATGATCCGCGGGGTTGCCAGGGCGATCGATGATATCCGTGAAAAAAAGGAAACCGAAGACGCTCATCGGCCCAAGTCGCCCCATATCGTCTGGGGCGGATGGAACATCCCCCGTGAGCAGAGGGAAACCAGAAACGGACACCGGGCCGCTGTGCTGTGGCTGACCGGATACTCAGGCTCCGGAAAATCGACTATTGCCAAAAATCTGGAGAAGAAGCTCTATCAGGCGGGATGCCAGACGGTGCTGCTTGACGGCGACAATATCCGGCACGGCTTGTGCGGCGATCTGGGTTTCTCGGAAAATGATCGGCATGAAAATATCCGCCGGGTTGGAGAAACAGCGAAACTCTTTTTTGAGTCCGGGAACATCGTTATTTGTACTTTCATTTCCCCCTTTGCAAAAGACAGACTGTTTGCCAGATCCCTTTTCCCGCCGGATCGCTTTTATGAAATTTACGTCAAGTGCGATCTGGATATATGCGTGCGTCGTGATCCCAATGGCCTGTATAAGAAGTCCATGAGCGGCGCCATCAACAATTTTACGGGAATATCCTCGCCGTATGAGGAGCCGGCCAATGCCGAGATGGTGGCCGAAACGGAGATATTCAGCCCTGAAGATATTGTCGGCGGCATTCTGGAAAAACTGCTTGCGGACGGAATTATATCCGAACGACACCGAAACTGACCAAGCCGGAAGGGCTCTGCAAATTTCAAGTAAAATGGCACGCCCTCTCTCCTTCATGATAAGGAATGATGATGACCAACCAAATTGAAAATCAAACATGGGATCAGATTATCAGACCGAAGACAGGCTGGTTTGATCTTCATTTCAGGGAACTCTGGAATTACAGAGATCTGGTGCTGTTTTTTGTAAAAAGGGACTTCAGCGCTTTCTATAAGCAGACGGTTTTGGGGCCTTTATGGTATGTTATCCAGCCTCTTTTTACGACCATTGTTTTTACCGTTGTGTTCGGCAAAGTTGCAAAGATACCAACGGATGGGATTCCGCCTTTTCTTTTTTACTTATCCGGAATTGTTGCCTGGAATTATTTTGCAGACTGCCTGAAAAACACATCCAGTACTTTTATTACGAATGCGAATATTTTCGGCAAAGTCTATTTCCCCAGATTAACCGTGCCTTTATCAGTTGCACTGATCAATATGATCCAGTTTTTCATTCAGTTTATATTGTTTCTTTGCTTTTATTTCTTCTTCATCGCGAAGGGGGCTCCCATCTATCCCAATAAGTGGCTCATAATCGTTCCGTTGTTGATTATCCAGATGGCTTTTCTCGGCCTGGGAATCGGTATTCTGGTATCGTCATTAACAACGAAATACCGGGATTTGAATTTTGCCGTCGGTTTTGTCGTCTCGCTTTGGATGTATGCCTCGCCTATTGTTTACCCTGTTTCCAGCGTTCCGGATCGCTATCTTTTTTTATACATGCTTAATCCGATGGCGCCGATAATTGATATGTTCAGGTTCGCTTTTTTAGGTAATGGAATAGTTCATCCCGGCCATTGGATGATCAGCATCATGATGACGGTCGTTATTTTTTTCGTCGGGTTATTATTATTTAACAGGGTCGAGAAGACATTTTCAGATACCATCTGATGTGCCCAGGGTTTGGTTATGTCCAACATTGTTCTTAAGGTTGAAAATTTATCAAAACAATATCGTCTGGGTATTATCGGGCATCAATATCTTTTTCGCGATATCCAGTCATGGTGGGCCCGAATCAGAGGAAAAGATGATCCCAATCTGAAAATCAATCTGAATTCGACAGGCCGGTATCAGGCCAATCATGTTGATGGCTCCGGCACCTATGATGACGGCACCTTTTTAGCGCTGAAGGACATTAATTTCTCGGTGAACTATGGAGAGCGGATTGGCATCATCGGGCGTAACGGCGCCGGCAAGTCGACTCTCCTGAAAATAATATCCAGGATTACATCGCCGACGAGAGGCGTTGTTAAACTCAAAGGACGGGTTGCCTCGCTGCTGGAAGTCGGGACAGGTTTTCATCCGGAGTTGACGGGCAGAGAAAATATCTATCTCAATGGCGCCATTCTGGGTATGACGAAGGCGGAGATTGCGTCGAAATTTGATGAAATCGTTGATTTCTCCGGGGTAGAGATGTTCATCGATACGCCGGTTAAGAGATATTCCAGCGGGATGTATGTCCGCCTTGCTTTTGCCGTTGCCGCACATCTGGAACCGGAAATTCTTGTTATTGATGAGGTGCTGGCTGTCGGGGATTCTGAGTTTCAAAAAAAATGTCTGGGGAAAATGAAGGATATCTCGGAAGAGGGCGGGAGGACCATCCTGTTCGTGAGTCACAATATGGGGGCCATTCAAAGCCTTTGCGGGAGGGTCATTCTGCTCAGTGACGGACAGATCAAATCAGACGGACCTGCCACTCAGGTGGTTTCACGCTATATGTCGGAAGACTTCCACGCCGCTGGAGAAAAAATATGGCCGGATATCAAAAAGGCACCGGGAAATGATTATGTGAGAGTCAATTCCGTGCGTGTTGTCGATCGGGAGGGCAGGACGTGCACAAATTATGATGTTCGTGATCCCATTGCCATTGAAATCAAATATGCAGTCCTTCGGGACATGAACAGCATCAACACATCTTGTTGTTTTTTTAACCATCGGGGGGAAATAATATTTCATTCACGAAATGATTCCATAGACCGGCCTCCGGAGCAGAGAAAGTGCTCGCCCGGATTTTATGTTTCAACCTGCCGGATTCCGCCGGACCTGATGAATGATGGACAGGTTATCGTTCAGGTGGCGGTTACGGATGAACTGGAAGTTTATTTTCTCGATAAGGCCTGTGTTTCGTTTAATGTTCTGGACGCGATGGATCCGGATGGTGTTCGCAGGAATTACGTGCAGGAGTGGCCGCCTGCCGCTGTCCGCCCATTATTGGAGTGGACAAACCAGACCTATCCATTAAAAAATTCTTTTATAGATTAAGGAGGCAAACCGTGGCCGTTAACCATTGCAGAATATGTGGTGAACCCTATGAACCGTTTATGTCGTTTGGCAAAATGCCGATTGCCAATGGCTTTTTGACGCAAAGCCAATTTTCTGATGAGTATTTTTATGAGATGGAAGCAGGGGTATGTTCAAACTGCAACATGTTTCAATTATTGAATCAACCTGAACGCGAAATCATGTTCAATGAAAATTACGCATTTTTTTCGCAGACCTCTCAAGGCATGATTAATCATTTCCGGATGTTTGCGGAAAATGTCCGGCGGGATTACATCCAATCGTCAGATCCCTTTGTTGTGGAAATCGGAAGCAATGACGGCATCATGCTCCAGAATTTCGCGAAAGCCGGCATCCGCCATCTGGGCATTGAGCCTTCCGCAAACGTGGCCTTGGTTGCCCGGGAAAACGGCATTAATACAATTTCAGCTTTCTTTGACGAAGATCTTGCAAAAAAAATATTGACTGAATATGGACCTGCCGATGCCATCCTGGCCGCCAACGTCATGTGCCATATCCCCTATCTGCATTCCATTATCGCGGGGATGAAACAGCTCTTGAAGCCGGAGGGCGTCGTTGTGTTTGAAGACCCTTATCTCGGGGATGTTATCGAAAATACAACCTATGATCAAATTTATGATGAACACGTTTTCCTGTTTTGCGTTTCGTCAATCCAATATCTCCTGAAAAAGCATGATATGGAAATATTTGACGTCGAACCGCAAATCACTCACGGGGGGTCCATGCGGTATTATATTGCGGGGAAGGGAAAGAGAACAATATCTCCCCGCCTGTCCCGCCAACTGGCAAAAGAGGAGCATCTGGGCCTCAACCGGCGTGAAACGTACGATCAATTCAAAATCAACTGCGATCGGTTTCGCACGGACCTGATGACGATTCTGAATGACATCCGGGGAAAGGGGAAAAGCATCGTCGGATATGCGGCGACATCCAAGAGCACGACCATCATTAACTTCTGCGGCATCACCGACAAACATATTGACTATATCTGCGACACGACACCGATCAAACAGGGGAAATTCAGTCCGGGAGCCCATATACCGGTTCTGTCCCATCAATATTTCAAAGAGCATTATCCGGATTATGCGCTGCTGTTTGCCTACAATCATGAAAAGGAGATTATGGCGAAAGAGAGTGACTTTATGGCTTCCGGCGGCAAATGGATCGTTTATGTTCCGGAGATTAAAATCAGAGAGTAATTCACTTTAACGGACGATTGGACCTTTACAATGATTTTATGCGCTAACCCCAAAGCCCAGTATGTTGCTTATAAAGAGGAAATCGACTCAGCCATTGCCGCTGTGCTTGATGGGGGATATTATATTCTCGGAGATGAAGTAAGCGCTTTTGAGCAGGAATTTGCGTCTTTTACCGGTGTCTCCTGCGCCATTGGCGTCGGAAGTGGTACGGAAGCCCTGCATCTCGCATTGACCGCGTGCGGCATCGGTCCGGGGGATGAAGTGATAACTGTTTCGCACACGGCGGTGGCGACGATAACGGCTATTATCCTGGCCGGAGCAAAGCCTGTCTTCGTCGATATCGAAAATGAGTACTTCACCATCGATCCGGGGAAAATTGAGCAGGCCGTAACGGCAAAAACAAAAGCAATGGTTCCGGTCCATATTTACGGGCAGGCCGCCCTGATGAAAGACATTCTTGCTGTTGCTCAAAAACATCATCTGCGGGTCATCGAAGACTGCGCGCAGGCGCATGGTGCGTTTTGCGGGAACATGCAAGCGCATGGCGGCGGCCGCGGATCGTATAAAAGGTGCGGCGCCTATGGCGATATGGGGTGTTTCAGTTTCTATCCCACAAAAAATCTGGGGGCCATCGGTGATGGCGGAATGGTCGTGACCGATAATGTCGAGCTGGCCGAAAAGGTCCGGCAATTAAGGCAATACGGGTGGAAAGAGCGTTACGTCAGTAAGTCTTTTGGATGGAACAGCAGGCTGGATGAGCTTCAGGCGGCGATACTGCGCGTCAAGCTGCGGCATCTGGATGAAGATAATGGCAAACGTCTTCAAATCGCGGATGCCTATAACAGCGGGCTGGCCGAAACGGATTGTATGGTCCCTGCCCGACGTCCCGGGGATGGTCACGTCTATCATCTGTATGTCGTGAAAAGTCATGAACGGAACCAGTTGCTGTCGTATTTGAAGGCAGAGGGCATTATGGCCGCCATCCATTATCCGACTCCCGTGCATTTGCAGCCGGCATTCAACCAATCGTCCGATCTGCAGCGGTACGATCTTTCCCGCACCGAAAGGGCGGCAACCGAAATTCTGTCCTTACCCATGTACCCTGAATTGAGTATGGAGGAAATATCTGTGGTTATCGGTGCGGTAAAACGTTTCTTTAAAAGATGAAGAGGACGGAACAGGAGGCTGTCGTGAGATGATGAATCATATTGATGCCGCTATAGCGGGTGTCGTCTTTAAAAAGATTGAAACACACACCGATGACAGGGGATTTTTCAGGGAAATTATTTGCGGCTGCGGTGAAGATTCCACGATTATCGGTCAGGTGAGCCATTCGCTCGTTTATGCGGGGACTGTTAAAGCGTGGCATGCCCATAAAATTCAAACACAGTGGAATTACGTGCTGTCGGGTCTGATTAAGGTTGTATTGTACGACATGCGGAAAGAGTCTCCCACCTATCGTCAAAAAATGGAGTTTCTTTCCGGTGATTATCAGGTGCCGCAGGCATACGGATTTCCGCCGGGCATTTTACATGGATACCGGTGTATCAACGGACCCATGCATATCATCTATGTGACATCCGGTACATACGATACGGGCGATGAGGTTAGAATTCCGCATGATGATCCGGAAATCAACTATGATTGGACGGAAGGCATTAGAATACGGTAGGGTGTTTTTCTAAAGGATAAGGATTAAAGGATAAGGCCATGGATAAAATATTTTTTGCGGGACCCTGGATTACGGAGCACGAAATAAAGGTCGTGGAAGACATGATGCGCAACGGCTGGTATGAACACCCTTTTGACTATTGTGAGAAATTCGAAAAGGAATTTGCGGCATATCATAATCGAAAATACGGATTGATGACGCCCAGCTGCACGACGGCCATTCACCTGTTATTGACTGGAATGGGGATTTCCGATGGGGACGAAGTTATTCTTCCCGATTGCACCTGGATTGCGACCGGCGCGGGAATTACCTATCTGAGAGGCATCCCGGTCTTTTGTGACATCGATCCCGTGCACTGGTGCTTGGATCCCGAGTCGGTGAGAAAAAGCATTACGCCGAAAACCAAAGCGATCATGGCGGTGGGATTATTCGGCAATATGCCGCTGATGGATGAATTGCTTCAGATTGCCAGTGAACATGGCCTGCCCCTGGTTGAAGATGCCGCTGAGGCCCTTGGCTCGACATATAAAGGCGTTAAGGCTGGAAAATTCGGAATTGCCTCCACGTTCAGCTTTCACCGGACCAAGACCATCACGACCGGCGAGGGGGGAATGCTGCTTATTGATGATGACAAATTATTCGAGCGGTGCAAATTTCTCCGCGATCATGGCAGAAGAACCGAGGTCGGCATGTATTATAATTACGAGGTGACGTATAAATACATGCCGAACAATCTGTCAGCCTCTCTGGGCTACGCGCAGTTTCAAAGAATTGAGGAACTGCTGATCAATAAGAGAAACCAGCTCAGGCTTTACAGGGAGAACCTCCGGGATGTCGACGATATTGAAATCAATCCGGATCCGGTGGAAGGAATCCATGGAGCCTGGATGCCGACGATTATTATCGGCAAATCCTATAAGATGGATAAAAATGATGTGATCAGGAAAATGGCTGAACTGGAAATACCCTGCCGGCCTTTTTTCTATCCATTATCCTCCATGCCGGCTTATCCCGGGTTTCAGGAAAAATATGAAAAGCGGAATGTCAACTGTTATGATATTTCGCCAAGGGGCGTCAATCTTCCCTGCGCCGGAAATCTCACGGAAGACCAGATTGTCAGAGTTTGCGACGGAATTAAAAAGGTGTTGAAAAGAAAGTAAGATTCATCTATGTCCAGAGGCGGACAGCCTGATAACACGATCATTTCTCAGAGAAGGTGGAATTGCAATGGAAAATAAAATACCGAAAAGCGATATTAGAATCAATCTGGGCTGCGGTGGCCGTCCCCTGCCGGGATATATCAATGTTGATTTGGATACAATAGAACAAATGAAAGTGCGTTACCCGGGCACTGTATTTCCGGAGGGTGTTGAAGTATACCAGTATGACATCTTCAATCTCCCTTTTCCCGACGGCAGCGTTGCGCTGATTCGGGCCGATTCTCTGCTGGAGCATCTGTCTTTTCTGGAGGAAAGTAAAATTTTCCAGGAAGTAAAGCGCGTATTGTCTCCCGGCGGCTGTTTCGAATTTTCGGTCCCGGATTTCGAAGAAACCGTCCGGCTTTGGTTGCAGGCAAAGGACGAATGGAAGGATTTTTTCCGCAATGATCCGGAGGCAATTGCCGCTCAGCACTGGTTTGGTCAATATTCATATTCAACGGAAAGTCGATGGGGATACTTGACCGCCAGTATATTCGGACCCCAGAACAGCGAAGGGCAGTTCCATAAGAATTGTTATACCGAAAATAAAATTCGTGCGCTTTTGCATAGAATCGGATTTGAAGTGGATGAATTGTCCCGTTTTAACTGGAAAGGTGATCGGAACCTCATGATATTTGTCAGAGCCAGGAAAAAATCGTCATAATCTGTTCCGGGAAATTGAAGGAGTTTTTATGAAAGGAAAAAAGGTTTTAATCACCGGCGGATTGGGCTTTATCGGCAGCAACCTCGCACATCAGTGCCTGGCTATGGGGGCGGATGTCACAATTTATGATTGCCTGGATACACGCTCGGGCGGTAAGCTTTATAATATCCATGATATAAAAGATTCCGTGGAGCTCTGCTATCATGATATCTTGGACTATGACCAAATCGTAGAAAGAGTGGTTAAGAAAGATATTATTTTTAACTGCGCGGCCTCGACATCTCATCCCTTTTCCATGCGGGAACCCTGGATTGATATGGACGTCAATGTGCGCGGCGTCATTAATTTATTGGAAGCCGTTCGTCGATTCAACGCCGATGTGAAATTTATTCAACTCGGAACAAGTACGCAGTTGGGTAAATTGCAATACGAGCCCGCAGATGAAAAACACCCCGAATTCCCCACCGATATATACTCTGCCAATAAATCCGTGTCGGAGAAATATGTTCTTATCTATGCGAATGCTTACATGCTGCGCGCGGCGGTCGTCCGCTTGTCAAACGTGTATGGTCCGAGAGCCAGTATCCACAGCGCCGGTTTTACTTTTAACAATTATTTCGTGGGACTTGCCATGCAGGGTAAGAATATTGATATTTTCGGCGAAGGGAACCAACTGAGAAATGTGATTTTTGTCGATGATGCCGTCAATGCATTGATTGCCGCCGCTCTTTCGGAAAAAACACAGGGGCAGGCGCTTTTTGCCGTGGGAGATCATCATTACACCGTTGCGGAGATTGCGGAAAAAACGATGAAGTGCATGGGCAGTGGAAGCATAAAATATATCGAATGGCCCAAGGACAGAAAATCGACGGAGGTGGGCAATGCCGTGATCAGCAACAAAAAAATTAAAGAGTATCTTAATTGGGCGCCCCAATTTGATTTGGATGCCGGGCTTGTCGTAACCAGGGAATATTACAAAAAACATCTCAAACATTATTTGGCGTAAATAAAATGAAAATCATTGTAACCGGAGCATTAGGACATATCGGATCCCGATTGATCAGGGAGCTGCCCGCCGCTTTTCGGGGGCTGGAAGTTGTGATGATCGATAATATGCTGACCAATCGCTATGCCTCATTATTCAACCTTCCCGCGGAAAGCCGTTACCGGTTTTTGGAAATGAATGTGTTAAATGCCGATCTGTTTTCCGTGATCGATGGGGCGGATGTGGTTATCCATCTGGCGGCTATTACCGATGCCGCCGGAAGTTTCAACAATAAAGAGCAGGTCGAAACGAATAACTTTAACGCGACAGCCAGGGTTGCTGAAGCCTGCGCCGGTCTCGGCTGCCCGATGATTCATATGTCCTCCACCAGTGTTTACGGGACGCAGAAAAACCTGGTCGACGAATGCTGTACGCTCGAAGATTTAAAGCCCCAGAGTCCTTATGCCGAAACAAAACTTAAAGAGGAAGACTATCTCTTCGAACTGGGCCGGTCCAAAGGCTTGAAATTTATTGTCTGTCGTTTCGGCACGATATGCGGAATTTCTCCGGGCATGAGATTTCACACGGCTGTCAACAAATTCTGCTGGCAGGCCGTTATGAGACAGCCCCTGACGGTCTGGACAACCGCCTTGCATCAGAAACGTCCGTATCTGTCCCTGCAGGACGCCATGAAGGCGTATCAGTTTATCATTCAAAGCGGATTGTATGATAATCAGATCTATAATGTTTTAACCGATAATCTAACGGTCAACGACATTGTTCAGAATATTGCCGCGCATATTCCACATGTATCGATTAAGTACGTTGATAATGAAATCATGAATCAGCTTTCTTATGAGGTTTCCAGTCAGCGCTTCATGAATCATGGTTTTCGCTATTCCGGATCCATTGCGAAAGATATCGAAGAAACAATTGCATTGCTTGGAAATTGCAATCATGAGCACTGATCAGGAAAGTCCCTGCGTCTGGGATGGAATAGTCGATGCGTTTCCGGAATCGGAATCTGATCACGTTTGGGATTCCGAGCGTTGGGTCACGTCAGTGTTTAAAGCTTTATCGTCACCCGGCGCTATTGGTGGCGCCAATAAAACCGCGCCTTCTGAATTGAGCCTGGTTCATGAGTATCCCCTGCCTCCGATTGCGGCATTACTCGCGACTTACAAAACCGATTCACCCCTGCGTATTCTTGATTTTGGCGGCGGCAGTGGAAACAGTTTTATGGCCTGTATTCATTCGTTGCCCGACCCGCAAAAAATAGAGTATCACATTGTGGAAGGGAAAAGAATTTGTGAAAAGGGTCGAGAAATATATGCGAACTTCAATAATATTTACTATCATGATTCTTTACCTGTTGGCGAAAGCAGGTTTCACATTGTTCATATAGCAGCAGCACTTCATTATATCCGTGACTGGCGTGGGCTCTTGAAGCAACTCCTGAATTATCAACCTGATGTCCTGATGCTCAATGCGCTGAATGCCGGAGATATTAAAACGTTTGTATCCTTTCAGAATTATTACGGAGAGAAGATTCCCGTCTGGTTCTGGAATATCAGTGAAGTGACGGAATATGTACAATCACGGGGTTATCACCTTATCTACAAATCACTCCTGGAATTTTCCTTCCTCGGAAAGATTCAACTTCTGCCCATGCAAAATTTTCCATCGGAATATCGCTTGGAACGGAAATGTAACTTGATCTTCGGATCGCCAACGCTCAGGGATTAACATGTCAAAAAACGTCATTCATATCGGCGCCAATAAAACCGGTTCAACAACGCTTCAGCGTTGCTTGTTTTCAAAAAGTAAAGATCTCGTCTATATCGGTGAGGATGGTGATGATTATGCGGAACATCAGGATACCATCCTTTCTCTTATTTCGGATGATGATATCTATTTCAAAGCCCGCGAAGCTGAAGATCTTTTCAAGCGCAAGAAAGAAACGGCCGGGGATAAGACGCTGCTGTTTTCCAGCGAAGATATCATGACCAGCCATATTCCTGCATTGTGCGCAAAACGTCTTTCCGGCTATCTTCCGGACGCTGAAATATTACTGGTTGTAAGAAATCAGCTGACGGCTGTTCCGTCGATGTATGCCAACCATGGCGCCTACCTGAGGAATGTTCCGCGCCGGTACTGGAAACGATTTGTTTCGTTTGATGAATGGATGGATCATTCCACAAATTTTATCAAATACAGTCTCATCGGCAGTTATTTTTATCATAGAATCCTTTGTGGCTTTACACAATACTTTGACAGAAAGAAAGTTAAAATCTTGTTCTATGAAGATTTTATTTCTAACCCGCCCGGCTTCATCAAGGATCTTTGCGCGATTTTGCGCATAGATGCCGATGAGGCCATTGGGCTTGTTTCATCGCGGCGTGAAAGGACGAGGAACACCATGCGTCAATGGCAGTATCATCGATTCTGTGACCATTTTGGAGGCCGTGATATCATACAATACATTCCCGGCGCCGCCCTGAAGGATATGGCCAGAAATTATGTTCAGTCAGGCCCGCCAGCCGAAGGTTTTATGTCGGATGCCTGGAGGAAGCGGGTTATTGAACTCTATCAGGAAGACAACGCGAAATTGATGCATGAGTATGGACTTGATCTGAAAAAGTACGGCTATCCTTTACCGGGTTGAACGGCGGAAAATGATTCGACTGCTCCGCTTAGATCAGCCAGCCCCCCCATCAATCCTGAAAAAAGATAGATGAGCTCAACACAAAAAGAATTGGATAAGAATCTGACAGTCGTTCTCACGCTCAAAGACCGTGTGCCGTTTACATATAGATGGATGGCCTACGCCAATGAAAGCCGCTTTCCTTTTAAAATTCTCATAGCGGACGGCGGCCTGGATAAGCAGATAACTGAAATATTATCAAATAGAAGCAACTACCCCAACCTCGATTATGATTATATTCGATATCCTTATGACGAAACATATTCCATATATCATGCAAAAAAAGCTGATGTTTTGACAAAAGTTAAAACGCAGTTCGCCGTATTTACGGATAATGACGATTTTCTCATTTATGACGGTCTTCGTGAAGCTATGAAGTTTTTGACGGCAAACCGTGATTATTGTACCTGCAGAGGAGAGACGTATAGTTTTATTTTGAGTCCTGACTTAAATGCTCTTTACGGAAATGCAATCCAGTTTTCATTATACGAGGCTGCATCGCTTGAAGAAGAGAGGGCGTTAGAACGCATTTCCAGACACTTTGAAAAGTACTCAACTACATATTATGATGTCCATCGGATTGAAGACATCAGAGAAAATTTTAAAGCGTTACATGACTTTGATATAAAAGATGTGACCATCGCCGAACTATTAACAAGCTTTATGACGGTTGCATCAGGAAAAGTAAAGAAAATAGCTCATCCGTATCTTCTCAGGCAGTATCACATGAATACAAATTGCGCTAAAGAGGACATATTGGTTGATCGTTTTGACAGAATGCTTTTAGAATCCTGGTCGGATGATTTTACAGCATTTGTAAAGGCAGTTGCCGCAATCTGCGGGATCAGGGACAATATAAGTGTTGAAAGTGCGATTCAACATATAAAAAAAGGCTATCGCAGATTTATTGATCCGGTTATTTTAAATAGCATCTTGAAAAACACCATACAACAGCCGCCGCCTTCCAATACATCTATAAAATTATATCTATTCAAAAGTTATGAAGCACTTAAAGCTAAATTAACGGGTGCGGGAAAAGGCACGAAAATAAATCCGGATGCCAGGCAGGTTTTAAATCAAAATGATTTCTGTCCGGATTTGAATCATGATCAAGAAGTATCCCGTATCAGGGAATTTCTATTGAGCGGTTTTAAAAACACATGATGATAAAAAGCGTGAATTATTCTTACTTGCGCATTTAACCCGGATCAATTTCCGTTGATAGATATTCATCAGAAAGAAAAGTATAAATCGGAGATGGTTGAAAAACAAAATCCGTTTTCCCGCAAAATCCTGCTGATAAAACCCAATTACGGGTTTTTCCCGATCGGTCTGGCTTATGTCATGGCGGATATGGATAGAAATGGTATTCCTTTTGATTTTATAGATTCTTTTTTTCAAAAGGTAAATTATAAAAAACTTTTCGCTCAGAACGACTATCTGGCCGTGGCAACAGGCGGTCTTGTGGGTGACGCACCTTTCTTTCTTGAGTTAGCCGGGCGTATAAAAAAATACGGAGAAAGCATGCCGTTTATTCTGGGCGGTAACATTACCCAGTGCGTTAATCCGGATATTCTATTCGACCGTTTCGGGATAGACTATGCCGTGCTGGGAGAAGCGGAGACAGCCTTTGCCGGTTTATTACGCCGTCTGGAACGAAGCGAAAAATTTTTCGATGACCTTCCGGGCGTCATGTTTCGGGATAGAAAATCCGGAACAATCCACAGGAAAGCATCTTTAAGGCTGAATCTGGATTCAGATGATCGGGAACCTGCCTGGCATCATTTGGACATGGAGAAATATCTGCACAGCTGCCATCACAGCTTTCCCGGACGGACGTTTTTTCCTGTTATGACCGGACGCGGGTGTACGGGGCATTGTTCTTTTTGCCGGCCCACAATGGGACAATTCAGATCGCGAAAAATCAATAACATCCTCAAGGAGATGTGGAGGATGAGTGAAACATATGATTTTTCGGTTTTCGGCGTCATGACGGAAGTGCTGTTTGCCCACCATGAGGAAATTGTCGAATTCTGTCGGCGGTATTCAGCGGAAGGACCGCCGAAGGAATGGTTTTGCAGTCTCAGACTGGATGTGGATCCGGCTATCCTCAAGGTGATGAAAGAATCAGGTTGCATCGGTGTGTCCATCGGCGCGGAAAGCGGCTCCGATAAAATCCTCAAACGGATGAATAAGGGCGTTAACAGAAAAACTATTCAGACATTCCTTCATGAACTCAAAGCAACTAAAATGCCGCAGGAATGCAATGTGATGGTTGGGAGCGAGGGAGAAGGTGGGGAAGATTTGCGGGAAACATTCAATCTGCTGATCGAGGAAGAGATGTTTTCCAATATTAATCTGACAATTGCCTACCCCGGCACATTGATTTACAGACATGCCAGAGAAAAAAAAATTATCGAAGACGAGTATGAGTATTTAACAAAGCTGCAATACATTGGATTGGACGATGAACGCATTGCCGAAAAAAATTATTTAAATGTCAGTGATTTTCCCGGTACGGAAGACCTTCACAACGGGATTATGAAAGAAGTCCGGCGCTATCTGGGATTCCTTTCCGGCAGATTCAAATGTGATCTCCAACTGGAGGTTGCCGAAGGGGGTTATCAGTATTCTGCCCGGTGTCCCATCTGTAAAAAAAGCAGCGAAATCGGCAAGGAATTCGGGAACTGGAGATGGGACGGCCTTGTCATAAGATTGGTTTGTCCACACTGTTTCAATGTTTCATTTTCCAGGATTGGATCACCGGAATCAGTTGACAGGTTGAGTGAGGCATTGCAGGGGGTGGAGAAGGTCCTGATTCTGGGTACGGGCATGAACGCCAAAAGCATCCTGGCGTTCGGCCTTCCGGGGTTTGATATGAATAAAATCATCGGCTTTGTTGGTTCAGGCGGCACGCCAGAATCGAAAAAATTCTTTTTCTATCCTCAATATAGGCTGGGCGAAATCAAGGAGCTGAAACCAGACCTTGTTCTGATAACAGATATGTATTTCCAGGATGCCTGCGATTTGATGGCGACTGAAAATCTGGTCAATAAAGAAAGATTGTTGCCGTTAATGCCGGATGTGTTTCCTGAAAAATTACTGCAAAATAAAAAGATTCTGTTGATGGGTGCGGGTCGCTGTCTTCATTACATTATGGAAAAATTAAGAACCATAGATGGATGTATCATTGCCGGGGCTGTTGATGATAAACAGATCGGAAAAAAGAATCCGTCGGGGGTTGATATTCTTCCGGTGAGCGCGATATTCTCCAATGATTGGGATGTTATGATTAATATCTCGAACAGCAGGCTTTCCAATGTCCTGTTGATGCGATTATTCATCAATAAATTCATTCTTCGCCAGCAGAAGATCATTCTGGAAAGACATAAACATCCACGCTTGAATATCAGTTTATGGAAGCCCCATAATTATCTGAATAGAAAGTTGCTGATTTGAGAAGATACGGTTACCCATTATGGATAGAATGAACATCATTCAGTTGACTGGTTGCCATCTCTTTGGTAAGTATTTAATAATCCGGGGAAATTAATGAGGTCTATGCAAAACGAATTTGATAAGAATTTAACGGTCATTCTCACGCTCAAAGACCGTGTGCCATTTACCTATCGGTGGATGGCTTACGCCAACGAAAGCCGCTTTCCCTTTAAGATACTCATCGCGGACGGTGGATCAGACAAGAAAATTACCGAAGTCTTATCCAGCGCGAATACCTATCCTCATCTGGATTATGAGTATATCCGTTACCCTTATGATGCGACCTATTTAATTTATCATGAAAAGAAAGTGGATGTTTTATCCAGAGTAAAAACACCCTTTGTTGTTTTTGCAGATAATGATGATTTTTATATCGTTGATGGTCTCCGCCAATCGGTGAAATTTCTTTCGGAAAACAATGACTATAAAACATGCAAAGGACAAGTGTATGCGTTTACCATTGCGCCGGATGCAAACGGAGCTTATGGAAGCATTGATCGCTGCCTCGTGCAATCAGCGGTTTCCCTTGAGGAGGATAAGGCTTCAGACCGTATTATATCGCACTTCGCAGCGTATTCAACAACCTACTACGACGTCCATCACATTGAAGATGTTAGATGCTATTTTGATGCGTTACGTGATTTATATCCCAAAGATGTAACGATTGCTGAACTCTTAACGAGCCTGATGGCTGTTGCATCAGGAAAAATCAAAACACTTTCCGTCCCGTATCTTCTCCGGCAGCACCATTTTAATACAAACTGCACCAGGGAGGACTCGTTAATGGATCGTTTTGACAGAGTCCTTTTGGAATCATGGTCGGATGATTTTGTGAACTTCAACAATGCGGTCGCTTCAATTATATCTGCTCAAGACGGCATCAGTCTGGAAGATGCCATGAATAATATTAAGAAGGGGTATCGAAAATATATTGCCCCCGTCTTAATAAATGACTTGTTGAAAGAAGTTGACAATAATTATGTGTTTGCTTCGGGTGCGGATCTTGTGCTGACAAAGCAGCATTACCCGTCTTACGCCTACAGAAGGATTAAATCGTATCTTGAACGGAAATGGAGGCAGAAAAAACTATATTCCGAGTTAATGAAAAATCAAGAGGTGCTGCGAGTTCGAGATTTCTTAATAAAAGGAAGGCCGGACTAATCATGTCCGGTTTGAAATGAAAGAAATAATGTCTTTTCAAATTCAAAAGAAAGAAATAAAGTATCCCTTCATCGGTATTTACGATTTTTCTTATGCGCCTTACGCGCTGGGAGATGCGTTTACCTGGCAGGTTAATGTGGCGATTGGAGCGCTGGATAAAGGCATCGATACTGTGATTCACAGCCTGGTTGTTGATCCGCGAAGGCCCTCCGGTCGTCTTCAACCACACATTAACCGGGAAAACTACAGGGACTATATATCCAATTTATTCCCGGCTTTTTTATGCAATCCGCTGGAGATGTCGTTGAAGCTGTTTGCCAACAGACACGCTTTTGACTATTATTTGTTGAAGAAAGTTTTAAGCGGGTTTCACACGTGGCCAAACCTGTTAATCCATACCATGGAGCAGCTGGATTACTATTCCCATAAAAAAATCGATAAATTCTTTCAGGAAAATCATTATATTCCCCGATTAAAAACACCGCGGGGTTATGAAAACAGCATGGATGATTTTCTGAAGGAGCACTGCAGCGGACGCTTTCTGGTCTCTGTAAACATCAGGCAGCGGGCAAATTATGCCGATTTAGGCTTTGCAGGGCAGGCGTCAGGGGTTATCCGCCGGGATTCGCCATTGCACGAATGGTATCGTTTCTTTAAAGTGGTCCGTAAAAAATATCCGGATGTGTTGTTCCTTGCTTTCGGTGGGTATGCGGAATGGGAAAAGGAATTATATACATTTGAAAATGTGTTGATTCCCAGAGCGATGGGATATAATCTCGCTCATGAAATTACGCTGTTTCATCAGACGGATCTTTTTATGGGCACATCCAGCGGCTTTTCCGCCCTGGCAACTTTCAGTGAAATTCCCTATATCATCACCAATTTTGACCATGCTGCGGCCAAGTATGTCGATCTGCCCATCGGAGCTCTGTCCTACCCATTTGCACTGGACAATCAGATTATCAGTTGGGAAAAAGAAACAGTTGAATTACTGCTGTCTTTATTTGAACCCACGTATCAGATGCTGAAAACACAATGAATATCTTTACAACAATAGTAACTACGAGCCGGAAATGGTGGCATCGGTTGCTGCAGACAGCCCGGGTAATCTATGTCGTTAGGCCGGGGGCTCTTCTGATAAAAAATTCCATCAGAACGGTTATTTCTATGATTTTGAGATTTGATGAAATCTCGAATCACCCGCTCCATACCGGAGAAATTTACATCATAAAGGACTCTCCGCAATGTGTCAGAGACGCAATGATCGCCTTAGACCAGATGATCGGCAGCCTTGGGTCTCCCGAAGCCATTCTGGATCAACTTCACATTTACCTTGGCGAGGAGAATCAATATCAGCAGTTTGCTGAGCTTTTTTCATGTCTACAGTTGTACCCGTCAGTCAGAGATATAGAATTTCACCGGATGCCGCTGCTGCTGATGCGTGAGCATGCGGAAAAGTTTATTCGAAAAGATAATATGAATGTTTCAGATGAATTACTGGTTGTCTTTGATCAAAAATTTCTTTATCGGCAGGACATAAAACGTATCCACGGGAACTGCACACGGCTTCATGTGAATTTGCGGGTCTGGGCGAAAAATATTATCAAAATGCATTCGCCCCTGACGTTCTTGGTGGCAATGGACATGGGTGGTTTCTCTGCTTTTTCATCATCTCAGTGGCGGGATTTTTTTCTGAAGGCGTGGCAGGACTTCCCTTGGATTCACTTTATCCTGTTTGACAAGGCAATTGCGGCTAAAGAAGATTTTCAAACCGGGCTGCCGAATATCACGGTGACAAAAAGCTTAGGATACAATTTCATTGAAGAGTACGCGCTTTGTCAATTATCCGACATGTATATGGGCTCTTTTAGCAAGTATGCCATGGCAGTGATCGGCCGCGAAAAACCTTTTTATATAACCGGAGAGAATGATCATGAAGCTGGTGCTGAGTATTGGAAGTCCGGTGCCATGATACGGATCGGGCAAAAAAATGATCCGCCTGGCCGTGTTCATGTGCCGGCGTCGGCGGATTTATATGAACAGTTCCGTCATTTTTATACATGTGTAAGAGCCTATGATCAAGAGCGTTCTTCGTAAGGTTGCAGGCCCCCTGGCGCGCCGCTCCGGGCGCCTGATGCGTTTTTGGGTATGGGCTGTTTCATCATGGCGGCTGTTTCGTTTCGTTGCCTGGGTCCTTCCCACGTCTCAGGAAGGCGAACGGAGATTATTGGTCGTTTATGATTTGTCCTACCAGCCATACAGCATCGGCGACATCATCCATGTCCAGGAAGCCGCGCTGGCGCTTCGCGAAACGCACGGCGTTGGGATGATCGATTTCGCGATGGTCTATGACCATCATAATCCGTCACCCGTTGATGAGGCTTACGCCGGCATCAACCGGGACAATGTCCATCACTATCTTTCTTCCCTGCTGCCGGTCCTTCAGGTCAATTCATTTCTCGGATCCGTCATGATTTTTAATTCACATGCGCAACTGGAAAAATATGTAGCGGACAATGAAAGTCGTTATGTGGTCTGGCCTTCGGCAGGGAAATACGCGTCCGGCATTTACTTGAATTACGTCATTTTTAATGAAGTGTTGTATGACTACTATCAAATCCATGGTTCTATCCCGCGGTTGGAGTGCCGACCCTTTTTGCGGGATGCGGCCCTTGATTTTTTCTATCATCACGTGTGGCCGGATATTCCGGTTACCGTCCAGATGCGCAATAATCCATCTTATGGTACCCATCGGAACGCGCACATAGACAGCTGGATAGAATTTTTTAACGGATGCCGGAACAGATATCCTGTAAAATTCGTTGTAATCTGTGCTCTTTCTGAAGTAGACAGCAGACTCCGCGAATGCTCAAATGTGATCATCGCCAAAGATCGGTACACGAATCTTGAACTGGAACTGGCCATGATTCACGAGTCGGCTCTGCACATGGGATCATCCTCCGGTATGGCCACGATGGCGGAATTCAACGACAAGCCCTATCTGATTGTGAATACGGACATCAATCTCGAACGATACAAAGAGATGGTCAGGGACGATAATTTTGTGCGGTTCTTTTTCGCCAGCCCCTTTCAACGGTTTTCTTTCGGGCAGGAGACATCGGAACTTCTTGCCGGGCAGTTTGAAAGGATGATGTCAACAATAGACACAGGGGAATGGTGGTCGCCGGAAACGATCGCGAAGCACAAAAAGCAAAATGTTTTGACATGATTAAAGGACGAAGTGTTTTGAATAATGGGGATAGGATGAAGGCTGCAAAATTAACGGTTGATTTTTATGGCGCAGTGTTTTTTCACGATTTCTCAGGGACCAGGCGCTGTTGGAACAGTAAGAAGCGCTGATTTTGCTTTTAGGAGATGAAAGATGTTTAAAGGTAAAAACATTCTGATCACCGGCGGCACCGGTTCATTTGGCAATGCTGTCTTAAAACGATTTCTCAACACCGATATTAAGGAAATCCGTGTTTTCAGTCGGGATGAGAAAAAACAGGAAGACATGCGTATTGAACTGAATAATCCGAAGGTGAAGTTTTATATCGGGGATGTCCGCCATTACGACAGCTTGAATTTTGCTATGGATGGCGTCGATTTTATTTTTCATGCCGCTGCCTTGAAGCAGGTTCCGTCCTGTGAATTTTATCCGATGGAAGCGGTCAGAACCAATATTCTGGGTGCGGAGAACGTTTTAAATGCCGCGCTGGCTAATCACGTAAAAAAAGTAATTGTGTTGAGCACGGATAAAGCGGTTTATCCGATTAATGCCATGGGGATCTCGAAAGCCATGATGGAAAAACTGATGGTGGCGAAAACCAGAACAATAGGCAACAACAAAACGGTATTTTGCGGCACGCGTTATGGAAATGTCATGGCATCCCGGGGGTCCATTATTCCGCTGTTCATCAAGCAAATCAAGGAGGGAAAGCCGCTGACCGTAACAGATCCTAAGATGACGAGATTTCTGATGTCTTTGGATGATGCGGTGGATTTGGTGGTATATGCTTTTCAGCATGCCCGGCAGGGTGATATATTTGTTCAAAAAGCCCCTGCCTGTACGATTCATGATCTGGCGATGGCGTTAAAAAAGATATTTAAAAGCGATAATGACATAAAGATTATCGGAACGCGGCATGGCGAAAAGCTTTATGAGACGCTGCTGACCCGGGAAGAGCTTGCCAAGGCCGAAGAACTTGAACATTATTTCAGAATTATTCCAGATGACCGCGATCTGAATTACAACAAATATTTTACCGAAGGTACGGAACAGATATCCAGGATGGACGATTATAATTCACATAATACGCACAGGCTTGCCGTTGATGAGGTGACGGAAAAATTGCTGAGATTAGATTATATTCAACAGGAACTTGCCTCATGGGATATCAAGTGAATAAGGCCGAACGCATACTGATTACAGGCGGGGGGGGGGCGCTCGGTCACAAGCTTTGGCAAAGACTGCCGGAAAAATTCCCCGATACCTATGTTTCCATACGAAAAGCAAAAACCTATTACGAAAATTGCAATTTGTTTTACGGGACCAATGTTATTGAATGTCTTGATCTTCGCGATTTTAAACAACTGGCAGCCGTCCTCAAAGACATTCGCCCCTCGGTCATTATAAATTGTGCCGGCGTAACGCTGCGGAGCCAAGAGGCGGATGATAAACTCTCTAATATTGCCGTCAACGCCTTGCTTCCGCATGTGCTGGCCAAATGGTGTGCTGAAAATGCCGCCCGGCTCATTCATTTCAGCACCGTCTGTGTTTTTGAAGGCAAGTCGGGAAATTATGACGAGAATAGTCCTCCGGATGCGCGGGATCTTTACGGGATGACAAAGGCGCTCGGTGACGTCCAATCACCTAACGCCCTGACGATCAGATCTTCTTTTATCGGCCGCGAAATCTTCGGCGGCACGGAACTTCTTGAATGGTTCCTGGCCAGGGAGGGCCAGCGGGTGAGCGGCTACAGTAAAGCGTTGTTTACCGGTCTTACCACGAACCGCCTTGCCGAGCTGGTGAGCGAACTGATAGAGAAATTTCCGGATCTGCATGGATTGTACCACGTTTCCAGCGAAACAGTTTCCAAATATGACCTGCTTCATCTGATGAAAGAAGCCTATAAAATTGACATTGAAATAGATCGTGACGATCAATTTGAATGCAAACGTAATCTCAACGGTGAAAAATTTGTCAGGGCCACGGGTTTTAAATGCCCATCCTGGCGCCGGATGATGTTGGACATGGCCGCCGATCAAACGCCCTACGAGCAATGGCAGTCTCACAACAAAAATGAAGTCCTGCCGGGATAATCAGGACGGCAGAATGCAAGGAGAATTTATATGGCTTTAAAAGTGATGACGATAGTCGGTACCCGGCCTGAGATCATAAAACTGAGCCGCGTGGTGTATGAATTGGAAAAACATCTGGAGCATATGCTGGTGCATACGGGGCAGAATTATGACTACGAATTAAACGAGATATTTTTCAAGGAGATGGGGATTCGCAAGCCCGACCATTTCCTTAATTCGGTAGGTAAAACGCTGGCACAGACGATCGGTAATATTATAGCGAAATCTGATGAGGTCATGGGAAAAGAAAAACCGGATGCCGTTTTGCTTTACGGTGATACCAACAGCTGCCTCTCAGTTATATCGGCCAAACGGCGCAAGATACCTATTTTCCATATGGAGGCGGGAAACCGATCCTTTGATCTGAGGGTGCCGGAAGAAATCAACCGGAAAATTGTTGACCACACCAGTGATATCAATATGACCAATACCGAGCATGCCCGCCGTTATCTGCTGGCGGAGGGGATAAAGCCGGAAACGGTGATTAAGAGCGGTTCCCCGATGAAGGAGGTGCTGGATTATTACCTGCCTCAAATTGAGTCCTCTGACGCGTTGAACAGACTCCAGGTAAAAAAAGGAGAATACTTTGTCGTAAGTGCACATCGCGAAGAAAACGTGGATAGCAAAGATAATTTTGCCAATCTTCTCGCCTCCCTGAATGCCATTGCGGCGAAATATGGCCGTCCCATCATCTTTTCCACTCATCCCCGTACGAGAAAGCGGCTGGAGGATATGGGTTCCGGCGGTTTTAACCCGCATATTCATTTTCTGAAACCGCTTGGATTCTTCGATTACGTGAAGTTGCAGATGAACGCCGCCTGCGTCATTTCCGACAGCGGCACCATTACCGAGGAGTCGACCATTCTTAATTTCCCGGCGGTTACCATTCGTCAGGCCCATGAGCGGCCCGAAGGGATGGATGAGGGGACCCTGATCATGTGCGGGTTGCAGGCTGAGTCGGTTATCGATGCGATTGATGTCGTAACCTGCCAGCAGGCGTTATCGTCCCGGCCATTCAGACTGGTGTCGGATTACGATACGGATAATGTCTCCCGGAAAGTTCTGCGGATCATCCTGAGCTATACCGACTATGTCAACCGGACGGTATGGAAGAAGCAGTGAATATGTAGTTGATGAAAATTCTGATAATATCCCAGTATTTCTGGCCGGAAAACTTTCGCATCAATGACTTGGGTGCCGGTCTGGTGGAAAGGGGCCACGAGGTGACGGTTCTTACCGGGATACCGAACTATCCTGACGGACACTTTTTCCCCGGCTACAGCCTGTTCAGGAACCTTCGACAGGATTACTGCGGTGTAAGAATAATACGCGTTCCATTAATAGCGCGCGGCGCAGGCGGCCGATTACGTTTGATGCTCAATTATGCGTCATTTGCTTTTTTCGCAAGCATGATGGCGCCTTTTTTTTGCCGCGGGAACTTCGATGTAATATTGGTTTATGAGCCTTCACCGGTAACCGTCGGTATTCCGGCGGTGGTACTGAAAAAGCTGAAGGGGATTCCCCTCTTTTTCTGGGTGCAGGATTTATGGCCGGAAAGTCTATCCGCTACGGGCGCTGTCCATTCGCGGACAATTCTTGATGGCGTCAAGAGGCTGGTAAGATTTATTTATGAACGCTGCGACAGGATATTGGTGCAATCCACTGCCTTTATCCCCATGATAGAAGAATATCGGGTTGCCCCCGGGAGGATTATCTACTTCCCCAACAGCGTTGAAAAAATATACAAACCGATGCCTGCAGAATCGGGTTTTGAGGGGCTGCAGCGATTACCTTCCGGCTTTCGAATCATGTTTGCCGGCAATATCGGCGCCGCTCAGGATTTTGAATCCATTCTTGCTGCTGCAGTAAAACTTCGGGAGTATAAAGACATCCAGTGGATTATTCTGGGTGACGGCCGTTCGCGACGTTGGGTAGAAGGGCAGATTGCAAAGCAGGGGATCTCCGATTGCTTCCATCTGCTGGGCAGACACCCGATGGAAACCATGCCCTATTATTTTTCATTTGCCGATGTTCTGTTGGTCACCCTGAAAAGAGATCCGATCTTTGCATTAACCATTCCCGCAAAAATTCAATCCTACATGGCTTGTGGGAAACCGATTATAGCCGCTCTTGACGGGGAAGGCGGCCGTCTGGTTTCGGAATCCGGCGCAGGTTTGTCTTCGCCTGCCGAGGATGCCGATGCCCTGGCCGCTGCTGTGCTTGCCATGTATCAAATGCCGAGGGACCAAAGAGAAAAAATGGGCAAATGCGGCATTCATTATTGTGTGGAAAATTTTGACAGAGACATGCTGATGACGAAATTGGAAGGCTGGATGCAGGACGTGGCCCACGGACGTAAAACCGGAAATTGACTTTTTGAGCAGATTCGATCAGCGCATGCAAAAAATCTTAGTAACGGGCGCCACGGGCGCCGTTGGCCCGCGCGTTGTCACTGCGTTGTGCAATGCGGGCTACCGCGTTCGCACCTTGTCGATTGATCCACCCCGGGTTGGTTTATGGCCCGAAGGTGTAGAAGTTGTTATTGGCGACGTAACGGATGCTGCGGCCGTTCAAGCCGTCGTTTGTGACATTGATTCGGTTATTCATCTGGCGGCTCTGCTGCATATTGTAAATCCGCCGCCCGCCCTGCAAAAGAAATACGAACGGATTAATGTGGGAGGGACGGCTACGGTCGTTGAGGCAGCTTTGCAGTCGCGAGTCAGGCGCATTATTTATTTCAGTACCATTGCCGTTTATGGATCCACGCACGGCCGGATTGTTACCGAAGAGACCCCGCCTCATCCGGATACTTTTTATTCACAGACCAAGCTTGCGGCGGAAAGAATTGTGCTGAATGCCAGAGATGTGGATGGCAGGCGGATGGGGACTGTTTTGCGTCTGGGTGCGATTTACGGTTCAGGAATTAAAGGGAATTATGAACGTCTTTTACAATCTCTGGCGAGAGGCCGTTTCCTGCCGGTCGGGGATGGTTCCAACAGACGCACATTGGTTTATGATGAGGATGTGGCGCGCGCTGCTGTGCTGGCTTTACAGCATTCCGCCGCCGCCGGAAAAATCTTCAACGTTTCTGACGGTGAATTTCACACTTTAAATGATATTATTTCCAGCATGTGTCAGGCTTTGGACAGGAAATTGCCCCGTCTGTCATTGCCGGTTGGTCCGGTGCGCTTTGCAGCCGGCCTTGTTGAAGATCTGGCGAAGATCGCCGGCATTAAACCGCCTATCGTGCGTGCGACTGTTGATAAATATACGGAGGATGTGGCGGTGGACAGCCGGCGCATTCAGTATGAACTTGGTTTTGTGCCGCAATATGATTTGTCGACCGGTTGGCAAAATGCTGTTCGGGAAATGAGACAGTCAGGAACGTTGCCGTGTTAAAAAGATTATTGGATATTGCGATAGCGTTTGTTGCCCTTTGTTTTTTTTCTCTGCCTCTGCTGGCTGTATCGTTTCTGGTAAAGTCTACCTCCAGGGGGCCCGTTATTTACTGGTCCGACAGGGTTGGCAAAGACAACGTGATATTCAGAATGCCCAAATTTCGCACCATGCGCACAGATACGCCTGCTGTAGCAACGCATCTTTTGAATGATCCTGATGTGTATCTGACGCCCATCGGCAAGTTTTTGCGAAAATCAAGTCTCGATGAATTGCCTCAATTATGGAGTGTCATCAAAGGAGACATGAGTTTTGTCGGGCCCCGCCCGGCATTGTTTAATCAGGATGATTTGATCGCGCTGCGAACTCAAAAAGGCGTGCATCGTTTAATGCCGGGTGTTACCGGATGGGCGCAAATTAACGGACGTGACAACCTTCCCATTCCGGTTAAGGTTGATTTTGATGTCCATTACCTTAATAATTGTTCAATGAAATTGGACTTAAAAATACTTTTTCTAACGCTGTTCAAGGTGTTGCGCCGTGAAGGGGTGACTCATTAATAATGATTTCATGTTGCGGGAGTTTTTGATTGCGGGGTTAAAGCATTCGGTCATGGCATCTGCCGCAGCTTTATGATCAGCGCATTTAAAACCTGTTCTTCCGTAATGTCCTTCATGCATTGTGTGGTTGAACATTTTTTCAGCAGGCAAGGACTGCACGACAGGCCGGAGCGAACAACGGAATGACCTGCCCCGTATGGCCCTGTTCTTGCCGGATCGGTCGGACCAAAAAGAGCGATGACCGGTGTGCCCACGGCCGCCGCCAGATGCATGGGGCCGGAATCGGTCGTGATAACCGCACAAGCGTTTTTATATATTTCAGCCAGCGTAAGCAGGCTGGTTTGCCCTCCCAGATTTATCCCTCCCTTTGTCATGCGCGACAGGATATCTGCCGCGTCTGCCTGGTTGCTTCCCGTAAAAACCACATCCAGTTTTAATTTCTCCTGAATCAAATCCGCGAGTCGTGCAAATTTTTCATTGTTCCAGAGTTTGGTTTCCCAGAAGGCAATGGGATTGACGGCGATGTATTGCTTTGCTTTCAGGCGGCAGGCATTCAGCAGCCGCTCTGCGTCCGACTTTGTTTTGTCCGTCAGCGGCAGTGTAAATTCGACTTGGTCCGTTTTTGCTCCAAGATACCGTGCAAAATCCAGGTACCGGTCAACGGCATGCTTATTCATATCTTCCGGAATTTTTTCGTTCAGAAACAATCCGCTCAGTTCCTGCCAAGAATCATAACCCAGTTTTCTTTTTCCTCGGCTCAAAAATACGATGACCGAACTTTTCAGCAGCCCGTGAAAATCGATGACGATATCATATTGACGTTGACGCAGTTGCTTCACGAAAGAACGGATTTCGCGCCAGGTTGACGGGAATTTCCCCGCTTTAATATCTTTGATCCAGCTTTTTCGCCGGGAAATCAAGACCTCATCCAGGCAGGGATGATGGATGACCAGATCGGACGCCGCTTCTTCCACCGCCCAGGTTATATGCGCGTCCGGGAAAAGACGACGCAATGCGGTCAGCGACGGCAGGGTATGAATGACGTCGCCGATGGCGCTCAGTTTGACAATCAGGATATTCATTGCCGGCTCCTCAATATCCAGCGGACCGCCTCAAGAATGTCCTCCGCAATAAACTCGGGTTTTCCCGCCGGTGTTTCCTCGTCGGGACCGGCGTTGGCGAGCACATCCGCACCATAGCCTGTTTTAACCAGCACGCCTTTTACCCCGGCCCGGTGAGCGGCCTCCATGTCGCGATACCGGTCACCAATCATGTAAGATGAGGATAAGTCGATGTTCATTTCTCGCGCCGCCTGCAATAGCAGCCCGGGCGCAGGCTTGCGGCAATCGCAAATTCTGCGGTAGGCGGAAGAACCTTCCGTCGGATGATGCGGGCAGTAATAGAACGCGTTGATGGCCGCGCCTTTTTGTTTGAGTTCCGTCTGCAAAAGCTCGTGCGTCTGCCCTACGAATGCTTCGGTTATGAGGCCTTTGGCAATCGCCGCCTGATTGGTGATGACGACGGCCTGCAACCCGCTGAGATTGATTAAACGGATCGCCTCAAAAGCGGCCGGAATGATTCTGAACTTATTCAGATTTTCAATATATCCGACTTCCTCATTAATGGTTCCGTCGCGGTCCAGAAATATGGCGATGCTTTTTCCCATAAAGGCTCAACTTTTCTTCACTAACGTGCTGGCCGCCGCGGCAACATCGTCGGCGGTGATCTCCGTCATGCAGCGGAAATCCGTCGGGCACGTTTCCTTCAAGCAGGGACTGCATGACACCGGCTTCCGCACCAGGACGGTCTTTTCGCCGGCGGGTGATGTGGTCACCGGATTGGTGGAACCGAAAATGGCAACGGTGGGAATATTCAGAGCGCCGGCCACATGCATTAACCCGGAATCATTGCTGATAAATAACCGGCATTGCGATATGAGATAAACCGCTTCGCGCAGAGTCGTTTTGCCGGCCAGATTCAGCATGCCGGTTTGTGACTGTTTCCGGACCTGTTCGGCCGTTTCCCAGTCGGGCTGGCCGCCGAAGAGGACGACTTGAGCGTTTAAATCCCGGCTGAGGCAATCCCCGGCCAGGGCAAATCTTTCCGGCAGCCATCGTTTGGCCGGTCCGTAAGTTGCCCCCGGTGCAATGCCCATAATGGTTTTGCCGCTTTCCGGCACATACTGCTGCAAAATTTCCTTCGCGGTTGCGGAAGAGATGCAGGTTTCCATGTGCATGGTGCGATCAACATTTGCACAACCAAGGGCCTTCACCATTTCCAGATAATAATCAATCTGATGAACCTTCAGGATTTCCCTGGTGCGGCGTATCGCGTGTGTCAGCAAAAGACCGCGTCCGTCGGAATTGTAGCCGGCGCGTACGCCGATGCCTGCAACCACGGCGATAATCGCCGCTTCAATGGCGTTTTGGAGCAGAATGGCAGCGTCAAACTTTTTTCGCCTGAGCTCATAAGCCAGACGAAGGACGCCCGGGAGATTCTGAAATTTCTGCTCATAAGGAATGATTTCATCGGCTGCTGAAAACAGTTTATAGATATCCGTCACTGGCGGTTTGGCGAGAATGGCCAGATGAGCCTTCGGATAGGCCGCGCGCACGGAGGCGACCGCAGGCAACGTCATGATGGCGTCTCCGATCCAGTTGGTGCCGCGGAGCAATATTCTGTCGAGGCCGCTCTTGGGTAATTTTTTTTTGTTTTTCAGTATCAAGGATTTTTCCCCGTATCTTGCATCTCGTGAATCGCAAACCACGACATACGCTTCATGAATTTCTTTCGGCCTGGCAGGGCTTTGTTTTCCATCGCTGATGCACCCAGAGCCATTGATGCGGGTATTGGCGAACATGATCTTCAATGACTTTCGTATAGTTTTGCGTGTTGATCCGGACGTCCTGATCCCGGTCGCCGGTGTTGACCGTTTCCACTTTCGGACCGATCTCGGTTACGTATTTGCCGTCGGGCATGCGGGTTGTGAATATTGGCAGAACCGCTGCGCCGGTATGCAGCGCTAGAAGGGCGATGCCTGTTGTCGTGCAGGCCGTTCGTCCGAAATAATCAACGAAGACCCCTTCATAGACGGCGACATTCTGATCGATCAGTAATTTAACGGCTTCTCCTTTTTTTAACAGGCGAAGCAGCGGCCGCATGGCGTTTTCCTTGTGGATATTGCCGATTCCCAGGGTGGCGCGCACATAAGTGCTGCCCTCCTCCAGAAAAGCGCTGTCCAGAATACGGGCCATGAAGACCGGCGGCTTGGATAATATCGCCAGCGCGGCGTTGCCGACTTCCCAACTGCCGAAATGAGCGCTGAAAAGCAAAACCCCTTTGCCTTCGCGGCAGGCTGCTTCGTAATGCTCCAGCCCCTTGATGGAGACCAGGCGATGAATATTGTCCTTATTCACGTTCAGCAGATCGGGAAATTCCAGCATGGACAAGATAAAGTTTTCGTTGGAGGCTTTGACGATATTCAGTATGTCGTCCAGCGATTTCTCGGGAAATGCCCTGATCAGATTATGAATCGCGATCAACCGGTGCTTGGGCGACAGATAATACATCAATCTGGACAACAAAAAAGCGGCAGATCGTTTGACCCAATGAGGCGTCAGGCGATTGGCGACAATTGCAATCTTTATGTTAAACGTTTTTTCTGGTTCCATTTGCCGGATCTATCCATTTTGAGCGACAGCGGTCAATCGCTCGGCTATAAAGTTTTCGAATGACTGCGAAGAAGGTTTTATTTCCATGTCCATGCGTAAAATGCAAATCATTTTTAAAAATTCAGGATGACTTTGAAGGCGCATGGCGTCCTTTTCCGTGGTTACCAGATAATCGGCCTGCAGGCGGATAAAATTGTTTTGCAAGTCCTCCAGATCATACCGGTTGTAGGAATAATGATCGGGAAACGGAATAAATGACAGGATTTGCGCTTCGGCGTTGTTCAACATTTTCTGAAAGGAATCCGGCCTGGCGATGCCGCAAAAGGCGCATACTGTCCTGCCTCGAAGTGCAACGGGCGGCCATGCGCTCTGATCAGGTTTAATTATTTCTCTGAACCGATGAACGGCCCGGAAAACGGGTATCCCGGATGATCGGGCGATCGAGGCGATGCCGGGATGTAACGGCTCCGTCTCATCCGCGCGCGTCAGAATCATGCAGCCGGCCCGGTTGAGCCCTCCCGGCGATTCGCGCAGTTCACCGCGCGGCAGGAGGTGCCCGTTGCCCAGCGGTTTTCTGCCATCGAGTAAAACGATATCCAGATCCCGGAAGATTTGCCGGTGTTGAAATGCGTCGTCGCAGATCAGCACATTGGCCCCGAATCGATCGATAGCCGCCTGTCCGGTAAGACGGCGCTTCGAGCCGGTGATGACCGGAATATCCGGCAGCGATCGGGCGATGAGCAGCGGCTCGTCACCGGCTTCTTCGGCATCAAGCAAGATGGTTTTGCCGTCGGAAACAACATTGACGGGCCGCGGGTTTTTACCGCCGTAACCGCGGCTGATGACGGCCGGGCGGAAACCGCGGCGCTGAATCATTCCGGCCAGTGCGATGACGCAGGGGGTTTTCCCCGTGCCGCCGACGGTGATGTTGCCGACACTGATCACCGGACAGGAAAGTTTGACGGACTTCAGAATGTGTTGATCATAGAGCCGGTTGCGCAAAAAGACAACCGGCCGGTAGAGCAGGGATAAAAGATAGAGAATTGCTCTTGTCGGACTGATGCGGCGAATTGAATCATCATTATTCCAGATCCTTTGCCAATCGCTCATTGCCATTTCCTTCATCTTTGAACTGCAAATTATACAACCGGTAATATTCGCCCCTTTTAGCCAGCAGGGTTTCGTGATTGCCTTCTTCCACGATCTTTCCGTTGACCAGGGCAATGATGCGGTCGGCATTGCGGATGGTGGAGAGACGATGCGCGATGACCAGCGTCGTGCGCCCTTTCATCAGATTGTCCAGCGCTTCCTGCACCTCGATTTCCGCTTCCGTGTCCAGAGAAGAGGTCGCTTCGTCCAGAATTAATATGGGCGCATTTTTCAGCAGCGCGCGGGCAATGGAGATTCTTTGCTTCTCTCCACCGGAGAGTTTGGTTCCCAGTTCGCCGATGTTGCTGTCGTATCCGTCAGGCAATTTGGTGATGAAATCGTGGGCGTTGGCTGCGCGGGCGGCGTTGATGATGTCTTCTTCGGTCCTTTCAATGTCACCATAAGCGATGTTGTTTTTCACCGTATCATTAAAAAGGATGGTCTGCTGGGTGACGATGGCGATCTGCCGGCGCAGGGATTGCAGCGTAACATCACGCACATCATGGCCGTCAATCATGACGCGCCCTTCGGAAACGTCGTAAAAGCGGGGAATCAGATTGACCAGCGACGTTTTTCCGCCGCCGCTCATGCCGACAAACGCGACCACCTCGCCCGCCCTGATGGTGAGATTGATGTTTTTCAGCACGGGTGTGGCTTCATAGCAAAAGGTTACATTTTCCATGTGAATACTTTTGCTGATGGGCGGCAGTATGGCGGCATCGGGTTTGTCTTCAATGTCCGGCACCCGGTCGATGATGCTGAAAATACGGTCGGCGCCGGCAATGCCCTGATTGATGGTATTATTGACATTGGTAAGCCGTTTAGCCGGTTCGTAAAGCATCAGCAGAGCGGCGATAAAAGAGAAGAAAGTGCCGGGCGTGGAATTGCCCTGCAGGACGCTGTATCCGCCGTAAAAAATTACGGCGGCAATTCCCATTCCGCCCAGAAAATCCATCAGGGGACTGGTAATGGAATTGACGGAAACGGCTTTAATGTAATGTTTGAACAGTCTCTCGTTTTCCGCGGCGAACCTTTTGTTTTCGTATTGTTCCATTCCGAATGCCTTGACAATGCGGGTTCCGGAAATGGTTTCCTGTAAAAGAGAATTCAGGGTTCCCATCGTGATTTGCGTGGATGTCGTCACTTTGCGCATTTTCCTGCCGAACAGGGTAATGGGATAGATGGCCAGCGGAAAAACGACCATCGCGATGAGTGCGAGTTTCCAGTCCGTGTAAAAGATTACGCCGATCAGACACACCAGCATAAAACTGTCCTTGACCAGGGCAGTCACGGCTTCCGATGACGCGGTTTGAACGGACTGAACATCATTCGTAATCCTCGACATCAAAAGGCCGGTGGAATGTCCGGAAAAAAAGGACAGGGATTGTTTCTGAATTTGCTCATAGAGTTTATTGCGCAGGTCCGCAACAATGCGCAGGCCGATGGAACTCATTAAAATGTTCTGTGCGTAGTTGCACAATCCCTTAAAGAAAAAAATGGCGATGACTGTAAAGGGGATCCATTTCAGCGCGGAAACATCCTTTTGGACGAATATCTCGTCAACCACCGGCTTGGCAATCAGCGGCAGAGCGGATTGCAGGCCTCCGGCGATCAACATGCAAATTGCGGCGAAGATAAAGCGCAAATAGTACTGCTTGGCCATTAACAACAATCGATTGAAAGTTTCCATTTTTGTTCCTATAGCATATCACAGGCGATTTGAGCTGCTCTTCCGGCTGCGCCCGGCTCACCCATTCTGGCGCGGATGTCCTGAAGCTCGGCGATCATTTCCTGTTTTTTTTCATGGTTTAATAAAATAGCCAGCGCCTCGGATGCCATGCGCTGACCGTTAACATCCGATTGAATCAACTCCGGTGCGATTGTTTTTCCCGCAATAATATTGACCAGCCCCATGTGCTGGATGCTGATAAACATCCTGGCGATCAACTCCGAAAAAAGCGAGACCTTGTAAATGATAATCATCGGGACACCCAGCAAGCCGGTTTCCAGCGTTGCCGTCCCCGATGCAACAATGGCCAGATCGGCGGAAGCAATAACATCGTAGGTTTTGCCGGCAATCACTTTAATTTTAACCGGAGAATTTTTGCCGATATCCAATATGATTTTTTCTTCGAGGGTATCAGCCAGCGGCAGAACAAATTGAACCCCCGGTATTTTTTGCGAAATGATTTCAGCGGCCAGCAGCATTTCCGGCAGCAGTTTGTTTACTTCCGCGAGCCGGCTGCCCGGCAAAAGCGCGATGGTTGTTTCGTTTGCAGAAACGCCAATGCTTTTTCTCGAATCCTGCTTTGTGCCGTGCGGTTTGACCATGTCGACTAAGGGATGACCGACATAATTGACGGTGTACCCGTGGGCTGCATAGGTATCGACTTCAAAGGGAAAGATGACGGCCATACGATCGACGAATTTTTTGATCTGCGCAATTCTCCCCCCGCGCCAGGCCCAGACCTTCGGGCTGATATAGTAGAAGACCTTTATGTCTTTCTTTTTCGCGGCCCTGGCCAAACGGAGATTAAAGTCGGCATAATCGATCAAAATGACCAGGTCAGGCCTGTTGCTGTCCAGGGCTTTCTTCATCATACTGAGCGTCTTTAAGATGCTGCCCAGTTTAGTGACGATCTCGGTTATTCCCATAACGGCCATCGAGGCATTATTGGCCAGAAGGGTGACTCCCGCTTTTTCCATCTGGCTGCCGCCGATGCCGTAAAAATGGAGCGAGGGATTAATTCCGGCCATTTCGCGGACAAGTGCCGCGCCATGCATGTCGCCGGACGCTTCGCCGGCAACAATCATGATCGTCTTTGTTTTCCTGCTTCCTGTGGTCTCCGCGGGGGATGGATTGATTTCTTTAGGAGGCATATTTTTTCACATCGGTCACTTCTTTTTTTAAATATCAGATGCCCGTCAGCGGGAAATGCCTCGTTTGGACTCCCTGATGAAATTAATAAAATACCGGACTTCCGGGCAGTCCTCAACTTCTGCTTCGGCCTTTTTCAGGGCTTCCGCCAAAAGCATGCCGGAACGGAAAATAATACGATACGCCTCTTTGAGCGCCTTGATGCTTTTTTCCGGGAATTTTCTTCTCTTCAAACCGATGAGATTCAAACCGTAAAGTTTAATCCGGTTGCCGGACGACATCGTATAAGGAGGCACATCCTTCGGAACGGCCGATGCGCCGCCAATGATACAGTGAGCGCCAATACGCGAGAATTGATGCACCCCTGTCAATCCGCCGATAATGGCAAAGTCTTCAACGTGAATGTGACCGGCAAGCGTTGCGGCATTGGCCAGAACGATATTGTTTCCCAGTTTGCAGTTGTGAGCAATATGGCAGTAAGCCATAATCAGATTATGATTGCCGATAAACGTCATGCCGATGTCCGCGGCGGTCCCGCGGTGAATCGTCACAAACTCCCGAATCGTATTGTGGTTGCCGATGATGACCCGGGTCTTTTCGCCGCCGAACTTCAAATCCTGGGGAGCCGCGCCAATCGAAGCAAATTGATAGATACGGCAGCCCTCTCCGATGTGCGTATAATCTTCAATAACGGCATGCGGGCCGATAATGGTATTTTTCCCGATTTTCACATCGCTTCCAATCACGGCGTACGGGCCGATTTCAACGCCTTCCTCAATTTGAGCATCAGGAGCGATAATTGCTGTGGGATGAATTTTCATTTTTAATCTTCACCTGCTTTGTTTATTTTTGCTTCAAGTTGCGCCACCTGTTTGACCAGATTTTGCAGTTTTACGCGCATGGCTGGGAGTTTAACCTTGCAGGACTCCACTTTCAGAAAATCTTTATAGGGAAGGAACGGTGTTCCTCCGCCAATTTCTCCGGCGGGGATATTCTTGTGAACGCCCGATGACGCGCCGATCATGACATGATCTCCGACGGAAATATGGCCGACGATGCCGACCTGTCCGCCGATGATGACACTTTGTCCTATTTTGGTGGATCCGGAAATGCCGGTTTGTGCGGCAATGGCGGAATTTTCCCCGATCACAACATTATGGGCGACCTGAACAAGATTATCAATCTTCACGTTGCGCTGAATCCAGGTCCTGCCCATGGTGGCCCGGTCAACGGTGGTATTGGCGCCTAATTCCACGTCGTCGTCGATTTGCACGATTCCGACCTGGGGAATTTTGGTGTTGCCCGCGCCGGGCGCGGCAAAGCCGAAGCCGTCCGCGCCGATCACGACACCCGAATGCAAAGTCACCCGTTTGCCGATGATGCAGTTGGCATAAACGCTGACATTGGCATAAAGGATTGAATCTTCACCGACCGAGGCTCCGCGGCCGATAAACACGCCGGGGTAGATAACGGCGCCTTTTTCAATCCTGGCGCCGCGGCCGATAAAAGCTCGGGGCAGGACGGTTGCCTCCGTCGAAACTGAGGCGCCTTCTTCGATATAAGCGTCAGGACTGATGCCGACCGGACCATGATCGACCGGATAAAACAATGCCAGAAGCTTCCCGAAGACCGTATAAGGTTCGGCCACGACGATCAGATTTTTGCCTGGTTCAACGGTTCCCGGTGGAACAAGGATTGCCGCTGCGCGGGTCGTTTTCAGCATCTTAAAATACTTCGGGTTCGCGATAAAGGTCAGATCATCAACGCCTGCGTCGTCAATGGGCCGGATATCGCTGATCATCGTCTTTTCATCGCCGATGACGGAGCCGCCGAACATGGCGGCTATTTCCTGAATGCTTTTTTTCATGCTATCTAATCACGTTTACTTTTTTGTATTCGCTTTGTTGTACTCATCGACGACTTTCTTGGTGATATCGCTGGCCTTGTCATGATAAGGCAGCGGCATGGTGCTGTAGTCCAGAATCAGAGTGTATTTATCTTTTTCCGCAATGCTGCGGACGACTTTCAATATTTCAGGAACCATTTTTTGTGAATATTCCTGATCCCGCTTCTGGAGTTCTTTGTTGGTGTCATCGACGAGGATCTGGTAATCGCGCAGCTTTCTTTGATAAGCGGCTTCTTTATCACTGCGTGCGCTGGCCGTCATGACGGAAGCCTGTTTGTCCAGTTCATCTTTTACTTTCTTGACGTCGTTTTCCATGGCCTGGATGGCGGCCTGTTTCTTTTCCACGATTTTTTTAAATTCTTCGGCTGCCTTTTTACCGGCGTTCGAGGTTTGAATGATCGTCTGCATATTGATAAACCCGATTTTATCGGCGGCAAAGGACGTGTTCGTCCAAACAAAAATAAGCAGAACCAATCCTGCAATCAGACAAATATTTTTTTTCATTTTAAAATCTCCTCTCGGTTAGTTAGTCTATTATCAATCAATGAAGTTCATTTCGTTGATCCATTACATCATCATGCCGATGCTGAATTCAAATCGGCCCACGCTGTCGTCGTTCAATCCTCTGCGATCCAGCACGTAGCCGTATTCCAGCCGCAAGGGTCCGATGGGCGAATACCAGCGGATACCCGCGCCGCAGGTTTGCCTCAAATCATCGAGGTAATAATTATTGTCCCAGGTATTGCCGGCGTCATAAAATATGACGCCTTTCATACCGGCGTCTTTGATCAGCGGGAATACTATTTCCGCCGTAAAGGTTACCATGGTTTTACCGCCGATGACATCGCTGGTCCCCGAATTGGTCGGACCGACATAGCGCAGCCCGCGCAAAGAATTCAAGCCCCCCAGAACATATCTTTCATAAAGGGGGAGTCTGTCGTCGCTTACGTCATTGTTTTGCAGATACCCGATTTTGCTTTTCCCGGCTAAAACAATATCCTTGAAGAGCGAGTAATAACCGACCAGGGCGCCCCCGTATTTCGTGAACTCTACGTTGCCGCCAAAAGGCACCCCGGCGTGCTGCACGGAAGTGCTTGCCTTGATTCCCTTGGTGGGGAACATGCTGTCGTCCGTGGTGTCATAAACAAGGCTGAAGGTCATGGCACTGGTATATCTTTCACCTTCCTGACGCTTGACATAGCTGGTGGCGGTTGCCTGATTAACATCCTTAATGGCGTCGATGCTGAACTTGTAGCCGACATAACCGGTAACCCTGTCCCAAATCGGATATCCCAGGGTTAATCCGGTTCCCTTTGTTTCAACGGTGTAGGAATCATATGAACTTTTGTAGTTCCAGAGATCCGCTTTACACCACAGCGGCAGATCAAAAAGCCATGGTTCGACAAAAGACAGTTCATAATTATTGGTTGTGGAGCCAAGCGATGCTTTCAGGCTTAACGTCTGTCCGTAACCCAGAAAATTCTGCTGGGAGATCTGCGCCATGATAATCGCCTTGTCAACGGCGCTGTACCCCGCGCCGATCATAAACATCCCCGTATTCTTTTCTTTCACCCGGATATTGATGTCCATCTTATTATCCGGTGCTTTTTCCGTCTGGAAATCAATCTCTTCAAAATACCGGAGATAGTTCAAGCCGGAATAACTTTTTTTCAGCTTGCTGGAGGAATACAAATCTCCCTCCACGATGGATAACTGCCGCCGGATGACTTTGTCGCGGGTGATGGTGTTTCCGGATATGCCGATGCGGGAAATATAAATGAGTTCGCCCTTGGTGAGCTGGAAGTTCAAATCCACCAGCTGCTCTTTTTCATGGGTGACGGTTTTCGGATTGACGTCGGCATATGCATAACCTTCATCGGTGGCGGCAAGCTGGATGGTTTCCATATCCTTTGTAATCGCTTCCCGATCATAATAGTTTCCTGTTTTTGATTTTAAAAGCGCGAATAGATCGTCTCTGGTTTTTGTCAGATAATCACCGGAAATTTCAACTTTTCCGATTTTGAATCGTTTGCCTTCCCTGACAATGATTTTGATATAGATGCCTTTGTCGTCATGCGTGATGACCGGTTCGGCGATCTGGGCGTTGACAAAACCGCTGTTGAAATAAAAAGCGGTTAATTTCTGAACATCCTGCTTGAGCTGATCCGTTTTCAGGATGCCTGAATCGGTAATGAAGCCCAGCAAGGTTCGCGTATTCGTGGTCATCATGTTGACCAGTTCTTTTGTGGAAAAAGAGTCGTTTCCTTCAAATGTGATGGAACGGATATAGACCCGGCTGTTCTCTTTAATTTCCAGAACCAGCACAATATCCTTTGTGCCTTCCTTTTCCAGGCGGTCGCTTATCTCGGCGTTGTAATAGCCTTTGGTGTCGTAAAGCTCCTTGATTTTCTGGATATCGCCTTTAATTTTTTCCTGATTGAGGCTCTGGCGGGTTTTGACGGTCATGGCGCCCAGAATGTCGTCGCGGTCCAATGCCTTGTTGCCAATCAGCCGGATTTCGGATATCAGCCCTTTTTCGGCAACGGTAAAGGTCAGTACTTTGCCCTCTGGTTCTGTTGTAACGCTGGCACTGACATCCAGGAAAAACCCCATTTTGTAAATCGTTTTAATATCGTCCGTGACATCCGCCTGATTCAAAGGTTTGCCGACTTTGCTTTTGATTTTCTCCGTGATGGCCGGCGCTCCGATTTTGCGATTTCCCGCAATATCGATCCGCACAATTTTCTCCAAGAGTCCCGTGCGGTCCAGAATTTCCGTTTTTAACTGACCGGCCAGCGCCTCGTAGCCTGCCGATCCCTTGCCCTGGACGGACACGGAAGGTAAGATTGTTCCGCGGGCAACATCGATAATTTGTGCGTCTACGTTCAGCGTCTCCCCGAACTGGGAGATGCTGCCTGTAACCACATAGTCCGCTCCGAGCGTTTTTCCGGCCCTGATGGCCTTTTCTTTATTGAGAACCACGTTGCTTTTGGCAAAATCACCCGCCGGTATCACTTGAATTTTCTTTTCCTGCTGCAATTCACCGATCAGGTGTTTGTAAACGGATTCCTGCAGGGCGCTGCTCCCGACGTTGGTGTGGACGTCAAAAGGCAGAATGCATATTTTCCTGGGATCCTGCGCCTGAGCTTCCACAAGAAAACAGAGAATGAAAAGAACCAGCGGGATGACTATTTGCAATGTTTTTTTATTAAAAATCATAAATTTCCCCGTCCCGCAGACCGATTCTGCCGGACATCCTGTCTGCCAGCAGTTTGTTGTGCGTGACAACGATCAGCGTTATTTTTTTCATGGTATTTAAATTAACCAGGATGTCTTCTATCTTTTTTCCTGTTTCCGTGTCAAGGTTTCCTGTCGGTTCGTCAGCGAGCAAAATTTCCGGTTCCATCACCAGCGCCCGGGCGATGGCCACGCGCTGTTGCTCTCCTCCGGAGAGTTCCCCCGGCTTATGCTTCAGGCGATGCTCCAGACCCACTTCCTGTAATAATTGTGAGGCTTTATCTATCGCCTGCTTTTTGGCGAGCCCGCTGATGAGCGCCGGCATCATGGTGTTTTCCAGCGCGGTAAACTCCGGCAGCAGATTATTAAATTGAAAAACAAAGCCAATCGTTTTATTGCGGAAAGCGGAAATTTTCTTCTCGCTCCACTCAAAAACATTATGGCCGGCCATGAAAAGTGTGCCCGAAGTCGGATGATCCAGCGTTCCGAGAATGTGAATCAGCGTACTTTTACCGGCCCCGGAAACGCCCACGACGGCCAGAGAGTCGCCTTTTTTTATTTCCAGATTTAAATTTCGCAAGACTTCAATTTTGTTGCCGTCTTTTACGAAAGTTTTGGATAAATTGGTCAGTATGATCATATCAGTCGTCGCTATTATTCGTATCTCAGGGCTTCCGCCGGATCCAGTTTGGAGGCTCGGAGCGCCGGGTAAATGGTTGATAGAAAACAAATCAGCAGGGTACCGATGACAATAACGACCACGTCGCCATAATTCACTTTCGAGGGAAGTTCGCTCAGGTAATACACATCACCGGGCAGAATTTTGAAGTTGAAAATTTTCTCCACCAGGAGAGAAATTTTCTGCAAATTCAGCGCGATGGTGAGGCCGGCAATGCAGCCCAGGAAAGTTCCGATCACGCCGACAATCAGTCCCTGATAGATAAATATCTTCATGATGGTGGCGGAGGTGGCGCCCATTGATTTCAAAATGGCGATATCCTTGTTTTTTTCCATAACAATCATGATGAGCGCGCTGATGATGTTAAAAGCGGCCACCAGCACTATTAAACTCAGGATGATAAACATCACGCGCTTTTCCAGTTTCAGGGCTGAAAACAGGTTTTTATTCATCTGCATCCAGTTTTGCGCGAAGTAGGGGAAGCCCAGTTTGTTTTGAAGGGTGCGGGAAATTACATCGGCTTTGTAGATGTCTTTGACGACGATATCAATGCCCGAAACGGCGTCGCCCATGTCCAGAAATTCCTGGGAGCTTTTGAGCGATAGAAAGGCCAGTTTGGAGTCATATTCATAAAATCCCGATTCGTAAATTCCGACCACGATAAATTTTTTCATGCGGGGAACCATGCCCATCGGGGTGGCAATGCCGCCGGACGGGGAAATGATCGTAATGGAATCATACAGGAAAATTCCCAGATTTCTTGCCATTTCCTTGCCGATCATGATTCCCGCGAGGTTTCTGTTTTCGGCGGCCAGATCCTTTAATACATCGGCGGGAATTTTATTGAGGTATTCGATATTGCCCTGCCTGATTTTCCCCAGATTAATTACTTTAGGTGCGCTTTCGGTATCCATGCCGCGGATGATAACGCCGGTGACGCCGTTTTGACTGCGCATCATGGCCTCCGTGTAAATAAAAGGCGTGGAAGCGACGACGCCCGGTGTTTTATCGATTTCTTCGCGAAGAGCCGGGTAATTTTTCATGATGCCGGTCATATCCGCTGTTACTTCAATGTGTGAGCGAATGCCCAGAATTTTGGAACGCAGATCTTCTTCAAAGCCGTTCATGACGGCAAGAACAACAATCAGTGCCGCCACGCCCAGGAAAATACCGAAAATCGATATAAAGGTAATGATCGAAACAAAAACCTGTTTGCGTTTCGCCCTCATATACCGTCTGCTGATAAAGAATTCGTAAGGCATTAATCAATATCCTGTCGGGAAACAGTTGATTTTACCGCTTCGTAAAAATCGGGTGTGCAGTTCATTCCTGCCTGGTTCTTAAAAGCGGGAACAATATCACGTCCCGGATAGACGCGGAATCGGTAAAAAGCATGATCAGCCGGTCGATGCCGATTCCTTCCCCCGCTGTCGGCGGCATGCCGTATTCCAGCGTGTGAATATAATCTTCATCCATTTCGTGGGCTTCATCATCGCCTGCTTCCCGCTCTTTGAGCTGCTGGACGAATCGACTGCGCTGATCGGCAGGATCATTTAACTCGGAAAAAGCGTTGGCAAATTCCCGGCCGCAAATGTAGAGTTCAAAACGGTCAACAAGCTCCGGATCGGAGTTATTCCTTCGGGACAGGGGGGATACCGCAACCGGATAATCGGTCACAAAGGTCGGCTGGATGAGCTTTTTTTCGACCACTT
Source organism: Deltaproteobacteria bacterium HGW-Deltaproteobacteria-6 (assembly GCA_002840435.1). Lineage (NCBI taxonomy): Bacteria > Deltaproteobacteria > Deltaproteobacteria bacterium HGW-Deltaproteobacteria-6. The sequence continues at coordinate 32,746 of PHAT01000005.1, read as the reverse complement.
CGTCGAAAATGGCCATCTGAATTTTCCCCAGAGGGTCGGTTTCCTTAACATCACAGCCGAGTTTTCGGGCAAAAGCGATGGTTTTGGCCGGATCCGTCAGGTCGGCAGGCGTCATGCCGGCTATTTGTAAAAGAGCATCTTTGACGGAAAGCCTTCTCCAGGGCGGCGTCAAATCGATTTCGGTGCCCTGATATGTGAACCGGAGTCCTTCGAAAATATGGTTGGCGATAAATCCGAATAACTCTTCCGTGTAAGTCATTAAATCCTCGTAAGTCGCATAGCTCCAGTAAAACTCCATCATGGTGAATTCAGGATTATGGAAGGTGTCAATCCCTTCATTGCGAAAGCTGCGGTTGATCTCATAGACTCTTTCCAGCCCGCCGGTTACGAGACGTTTTAAGTATAGCTCAGGGGCGATGCGCAGAAACAAATCCATGTCGAGCGCATTATGATGCGTTTTGAAAGGGCGGGCAACGGCGCCGCCTGCGCGCGATTGCATCATGGGTGTTTCCACTTCCAGAAAGTCATGCTGGTCCATGAATTGCCGCATCAGTTTGATGATCAGGCTGCGCCGGTAAAAAACTTCTTTGACGGCAGGGCTGGATATTAAATCCAGATGCCGCTGGCGATAGCGGGTTTCAATGTCCGTCAGGCCATGCCATTTTTCCGGCAGGGGGTGAATGGATTTGGCCATCAGGCGCAACGATTCAACTTCGATGGTCAACTCATTGGTCTTGGTCCGGAAAAGCTTTCCTGAAACGTAAATAATGTCGCCGATATCCATCTTTTTAAAGATGGAAAAATCCTGTTCGCTCAAGATGTTTTTAGCAATATAGCATTGCATCTGACCTTTACGGTCCTGCATCTTGACGAAGGCCGCTTTACCGAAGCTGCGGATGGCCATCAGCCGCCCGGCAACCGAAAATTTCTGTGTCAATTGTGCCAGGGCTTCGCCATCGGTGTTACCGAACTCGGCCATGATCTGAGCGGTTGTATTTTGGGGCTTTGCATCATTGGGATATAAATCCACGCCGGCTGCTTTTAAGGCCGCGATTTTTTCCAGGCGAACCTTTAAAAGATCATTGTCTTCCATAATTTCTCCACTTTTTTAAAGTCAATCTGACTATATTTTTTTTAATGATTAGTCAAGCATGATTGTCGTTTTGGCGCACGGCGCATTCGGCAGCACGGGAACGAAAAATGTGTTTGCCTATAGGGCGGTTGTTATGTATGATGCAGCGAATTTATAAGCAGGGGGGAGAATAAATGATCAACAAGGCGATATTGATCGGCAGGCTGGGCAAAGACCCGGAAGTTCGATATACACCGGACGGGACAATGGTTACCAATTTCAATCTGGCAACCGATGAGCAGTGGAAGGATAAAAACGGGGAAAAAGTTCAGAAAACAGAATGGCATCGTATTGTTACATTCGGCAAACTGGCCGAAATATGCGGCAATTATCTGGTGAAAGGCAAACTGGTTTTTATCGAAGGCCGTATTCAAACCCGCTCATGGGAGGATAAGGACGGTGTAAAACGCTTCACGACGGAAATCGTGGCCAGCGACATGAAGATGCTTGATTCCAAGGGGCAAGGCAAGGCTGACGACATGGCGTCTTCCGCGCAAAGCGGCGGCACGCCGATGGAAGATGTTCCTTTTTAATATCTACCTAAATAAAATTTGTTAACTAATGCCCGTAAGATATTAACCTTACGGGCATTTTTTATTAACATGTATGAAATATATGATGTTGTGTTTATCCAGTAATGTGTACCTATCGCAAAGTGTAAACTGTGAACTCATATTTTCTCTTGATGCCAATCAATATGTGTTGTAAAACGTAAGAAAGATCGACACAGGGAATTGACGCTAATGGAGGACGCTGAATAGCTTTCAATGAAAGCTATTTTTGCGTCCTTTTTTTGTGCCCTTTTTAAAATAACACAAGGGGGTGACAATGAAGCGGAGATATCAAATAAGAATGGTAGTGTTATCATCAGGTGAGCGATTGCCGATGTTTTTGGATTTCGAGGGAATGCCGTTATTTGATGTTACAGTGTATTCCCTTACGCAATTGCGAGCGAGAAATCGTGCAGCAAATACGATAGAAAGCTCTTTGAGATCGATAATGGTTCTCTATATTTACCTCGATATTCATAAGATAAATATAATAGAGAGGTTACAGCAGGGAGAATTGCTATCGTTGGTAGAAATAGAGTCATTGGTTGAATTTTGCCATTTGCCAATGGCCGAGATATCATCACGCCTTTATGTTGAGAGTAAGGGCGTGTTGCCATCACCGGTCACAACTTCACTGGAAAAATACAGAAAAAGATTTGATCAAACTAGCAGGAAGGAGGTTTTACCGGCATCAGCAGCCAATCGACTTCGCATAGTACGTGACTACCTTGTCTGGTTGTCACTAGTCCGTTCATCACAGCAGAAAAAACAAAGCTGCCATGTTGAGTCTCTTCGCGAGGCTCAACAGCTGATTGTAAAGGCTATTAACTCCATGATGCCTGATGTATGCACCTCGGATTGCCTTGATGATCGCGAAGGGCTGGATCAGAAAAGCCGGGAAAAATTATTGGAGGTAATTGAGCCTGATTCAGAAGATAACCCTTGGATGGAGGAATATTCCAGATATCGAAATGCTCTCATCATGCATTGGCTGTATTATCATGGGTTGCGCAGGGGAGAATTGCTGGGCATCAGGATCTCGGATATCAATTTTCAAGAAAGTACGGTTGTTGTGGCAAGGCGCGCGGATGATCCTCAGGATCCACGCCGGAATCAGCCGAACGCTAAGACCAGAGCGCGTAAAATTCGGTTGTCTCCAGGATTGCGTGATATGACTGAAGCCTACATCATGTCTCACCGAATAGCATTGCCCGGTGCGAGAAAGCATAATTTCCTTTTTGTCGCTTCAAATTCCGGTAAGCCCATGTCAATTTCATCATTGAACAAAGTTTTTACAGTGTTGAGCATGAAATGCCCGGAATTGCCTAAACTTTATCCACATATCATGCGGCATACTTGGAATGAGCGATTTTCAGAAAAGATGGATAAAAAGAAAATTAACGAAGGAAAAGAAAAGAAAATGCGTTCATATTTGATGGGTTGGCTGGACACATCGGGAACAGCAGCTATATATACACGCCGTCATGTTCGCGAAGCAGCTAATAAGATATCTCTGGAAATGCAAAAAAACATGCTTGGAGAGGACAAAAACGATGAATAGTCTAACACTACATCATAAATCATCGAAAATTGGCAATTTAAACTTACCATCACAAGTCCGGACGCGTGGAGGTGCGGAATTTGACCCTCAATTGGATATATGGAATTGTTGCGAAAGCTCTAAAATCGTAAATCTTGATTTTGGCAAGTTACCGATAACCACGGAAATGAAATTGGCGCTCAAGAAAACATTTATTTGGTTTTTGAGAAATAAATCAATTTTTTACGCAGAAAATCAATTTTTTTATTTAAAAAGATTTTTAAAATTTATTCATTCAGAACAGGCAACAATTGTTTCATCGATTACAGGGCATCAAATTATTAACTACTATTCAACATTAAGCAAAAAAAATCAATATTATCTAGGTTATATGTCTGGTTTCCTGAAAAGATGGCACGAGATGAGTTATCCGGGGATCGAAGACGATGCAGTAGCAATTCTGAAGCAATTCAGAATAAAAGGGAATGTAAAGGGAGAGGCAGTTCTCACAATGGATCCGGTGAATGGCCCTTACTCCGATCTTGAGCTTCAGGGCATTCTGTCTGTTTTGAAGGCAGCTTTTCAGGACAAAGTCATTAGTCTTGGTGAATATGTGTTGGTTTGGCTCTTCTTGGCATTGGGACAGCGCCCTATCCAGTATTCCCTCCTCAAAGTCAGTGATGTGGGGAGCGGGCAGTCAAAAAGTGGATCGGTAGTTTATACTCTTCGTGTCCCCCGCGTTAAGCAACGGAACAAGCTTGCACGATCTGAATTTAAGGATCGCCTTTTGATTGAGCATATTGGTGAAAAGCTTCTTCTGCACGCCGCCGAAGTGAAAGAACGCTTTAAAGGTATACTGGGGGATCCTGATCAAGCCCCCTTGTTCCCAGAAAAAATAACACGCAGAAGGGTACCTCCTGGTTTTGAGTTTCACCGAACCTCCAACAGCCTTTTGCAGACTTTAAGGGGAATCATCGACCGGTTGCATGTGATGTCAGAGCGTACCGGCAAGCCTCTTCATATTAATGCTTATCGCTTCCGTCGGACTGTGGGTACCAGGGCCGCCGTTGAGGGCCATGGTGAGTTAGAAATTGCCGAACTTTTGGATCACTCGGATACGCAAAATGTTGGTGTTTATGTCGAGGCTGACCCGGCGATTATCAGACGAATCGACCGTGCAGTTGCATTTCGTTTGGCGCCGCTTGCGCAGGCATTTGCTGGTGTCATAATCGCCGATGAATCTGAGGCTCCCTATGCAGGAGATCCTTCGCATCGGGTTTGTGATCCGCGTTTCGATCCCACAATGAAACCGATTGGCAGTTGTGGAAAACATGGCTTCTGCGGATCGATGGCGCCTATTGCCTGCTATACGTGTCGGAGTTTCCGTCCCTGGCTAGATGCCCCTCATGAAATGGTGTTGAATTACCTGATTGCTGAACGTGAACGGCTGTTGATTTCCAGTGATTTGCGCATTTCTTCAATTAATGATCGGACAATTGTAGCTGTGGCGGAAGTTGTTAGGCAGTGTCAGATTATTCGCGATAGTCGGGGAGATGAGAATGGCTGATATTTTTTACTTTAAGCCGCAGGCTGAACTTGATGCCGGGAGTAATTTAAAAGGCTTTATCGACCTCTGTCGAAACAAATTGACCGTCTTTGGTTCTGAACTACAATTTGATGATAATAGTTGGGATATAACAGATTATCTCAATATTAAGGGGTTTGGAAACAAACGGCATAGGCTTGTGTTTAGTAGACTGGAAAGTGTAAACGACGGATTACCTACATCAATGCCTGAACCATTTTTGTCTTTTGCAAAATCATATATGAGGTATATGCACGGAGTTCACCCCATTATGGATTACGCGAAACGTTTGACTGGCCTTAGGGCTGTAAATGATGCTTTGTCGGAAAATGCTGGCTGCCCCGATCCTGTTAGAATCGATGCTTTGATACTAAATCGTGCGGCACAAATAGTAGGTAAAAAATACACGGAAGTTGTTGCATACCGTGTTGGCGGCCATCTTGAAATGTTTGCCAAGTTTTTGACTGAAAACCGACTGACTATCGTGCCTGTTCTATGGAGAAACTTTTTGAAACGGCCCAGTGATACGGTGAGGGTAGGGAAAGAATTCGACAAACGAAGGCAATCAAAGCTGCCGTCAGAGGCCGCGCTGGACGCCTTGCCTAAGGTTTTTTGCCTGGCCACTGAACCAGTGGATGTAATAGTCTCATCAGTGGTGGCAATTCTGTTATCATCTCCCTCTCGGATAAGTGAAGTTCTCATGTTGCCGGAAAATTGTGAAGTCTGCCAGAAACAGAGAGACAATGAAGATGAAGCTTACGGATTGCGGTGGTCGGCCGCCAAAGGTGCTGGTCCTATGGTGAAATGGATACTGCCCTCATGGATTAGTGTAGTGAAAGAGGCAATAAGTAAGATAAAAACTATTACAACCGAAGCTCGGCGCGTAGCGAAATGGTATGAGGATAATCCGGGATGCATCTATCTTTCAGGCGATCTGGAAAATATTCGTGGCCAGGAATGGCTATCGATGGCTGAAGTTAGAAAGATAATCGGTTTAAAAGGTGAGGCTGGAGCTTACCGATGGTGTTCAGGTCTTAAACTTAAAAGAAATGCATCAAGACATGTACGATTTGAAGATGTTCAAAATGCTGTAGTTAATATGCTTCCAAAAGGTTTTCCTGTCTTGGATCCGGACACGGGACTGAAGTACAGTGATGCTCTATTTATTTGCAGAACTGATGAATTAGGGAAAAGAAAAGCCTCATACAATTGGATGATTGAGCCAATTAGCATTGACCAGATCAATGATGGTCTGGGAGGACGATCTGCTTATGGGTTTGCATCCATTTTTTCCCGCCTTGGGTTTGCTGAACCAGATGGCAGTCCAATAAAAATTACAACCCACCAGTTCAGACACTATCTCAACACACTTGCTCAAAGTGGGTGCATGAGCCAGCTAGACGTCGCAAAATGGTCGGGTCGCCAGGATATCCGCCAGAACGCTGCCTATGATCATGTAACTGCTGACGACATGCTCATGCTAATACGAGATGCTGTCGGAAACGAAAGCAAGTTTTTCGGTCCTCTGGCAAAAATACCCAAAAGGGTTCTCATCCTGCGTGATGAATTCGCACGTCTAATGGTTCCGACAGCCCATACAACGGACTTCGGTTTCTGTCTCCATGACTACACCATGTCACCCTGTCAGGTTTGTATGGATTGTATCCATTGCGTTGAATTGATTTGTCTCAAAGGTGATGAAGAGAAGACTGAACGTCTGAAAAAACGACTGGACGAATCTATTGAGCTATTGAAAAGAGCTGAAAATGCAGTCGGAGAGGGGTATGCGGGGAGCGATAGGTGGCTGGAACACCACCGTTCCGCGGTTAAGCGTTTGACGGAACTATGCTCAATTATGAATAATCCTGATGTGCCAGTTGGTTCTATAATCCAGTTGGCTTCGCCAAAGAGTAGTACGAAGCGATTAAATGAATCAATAAAAGTCCCGAATGCTCACAATTCTGCAGTCATTTCAAAGGCGGTTAATGATGATATTGAAAGAAAAGAGAATTGAAATGAAAAAAAGACGAGCTAAAAATTTATCGGATGCTGACATCAAGCAGATAGTTGAAATTCTCGATGGTTGGCTCGGAAAACTTACATGGGGATTATTGATTAATGCGATAGAATTGAGTTTATTTTATCGCTATACACGGCAGACGCTTTTCAAACATGAGCGAATTCGTAATGCGTTTGAAGTCCAAAAGAAAAATTTATCAAGGGTTGGCGGTCAGATTGTTATATCTTCACCAGAACTAAAGGTTGCACTGGAAACCATTGAACGATTAAAAAAAGAAAACATACGTTTGGAATCGGAAAATCAGCGACTACTTGAGCAATTCGCGGCGTGGGCTTACAACGCCCATGCGCGTGGCTTAGATTATGAATTTTTAAGCCATCCACTACCAGGTGTTAACCGGGGACAGACTATTTTATCTAAAAAGCTTGATTAAGAATAGTCGCCGATGGACTGCATGATCACAGAAGGTGTAGGGTGTCCCCCGAGCTTGACCGGACAGACAGTGTCTAATCAAGTCTGGGGCTCAGATACCAGCAATGGAAAAGGCAAAGCAAAAGCTTGGCTGAAGGAAAATGGACAATTAATCGAACAGTAGCTTTAATATTATCTGCTCAAAAAGCATTATTATCTTTTTATTCTTTTGTCAGAATTTTCTGGTAAATCGTTTTATGGTCAGTTAGGTTAAGTTCATCGTCAATATTTTCAAGTAGAGAACCTATATATGTTCTTCCGTTTTTACAGCGCAGAACATGAGCAATCTTGCCTGTTTTGTCTTTAGCCTCAATGATTTCTACCAAATCAGAAATTCCATATTCACCTTTGTTATCGCGACGTGTAGATATAAGAGCTATTTTGCTATCCTTTATTCCAGGTTGATTAATAAAATTCAGGGTGTCAATAACTGAACCTAAAATATATCTGTTCACAAGAGTTTCACCGTCTTCTAATTCAATTTCTGCATCAATGAGAAATATATTTCCATTTGTACTAATTTCGACGAGCAGATAATTTAGTATTTCCGTGCCTCCCAAATGGAATTTATTAATTTCCCAATTCTTTTGAACCTCAAAAAAAATTTTCATTTTTTCTCCTACTTATGCTTTTTTATATACTGGTTATTTACAGTTCAACCTACGGTATCGATTTTTATATTTAGCCCTGGCATTCAGTGTATTGAATCGAAGACCTACCATGTTTATTATGTGTTTATATTTTAAAGACTACTATTGGTGTTATGTAAAGATAAATTAACACCATTATAGGGTTTATCATGAATAAAAGACCTTCTATAGTTCCTAAATGGAAAATAAACGAAATAATAAAAGATCACTTCTTGGCCGGAGGATTCGCGAGATAAGAATTTCGAAAAGCTTGACTCAGGAAAAGTTAGGTTCAAAAGCAGACATCAGTTATAAATTTGTGGGTGAAATTGAACGCGGTCTGCAAAATCCTTCTTTTGAAACACTGGAAAAAATTGCTGAAGCACTGGATGTTGAACTTTATGAGTTGTTCCGTTTTGAACATGAATCTACAAATCGAAAAGATATTGAAGCCCGAATGACGAAAATTGTAAAAGGTATATCAGAGGATGACCTGCGACAATTATTCTTTGTCCTTCGGGGACTTTATCCGCATATTTAATAAACTTCGAAATGCTACATAATCTGTTCGAGTGAGCGTCCTTACTAACTGGAATACTTGTATGCCTCTATCTTTCAGCCCCAACGTCTACACGGGTAAAATAAAAGCTACTGATTGAGACAGCCACAGTGTTACATGCGAAAAAAACTGCCTGCAATACTTTTAATCCCATTAGGCCAATGTAAAACGGTGTATAGAGACTGCAACAAAGATGGTATTGGCGATGTTTGTGACCCAAAACCATGCAGCTGATGCAATGGTAAAATGAGATTATTCCTTCGGCGCCGATTATTTAAACACAAGCTAATTTAGTTTGAAGTAATCTCAGTTTTTGCTATAATACAGAAAATTAATGCAGCAAGAGGATTTAACATGGATATTACTCATGTGATGAAAAGATGCGAAGAAGTTTTTGAAGATCCCAATGCCTGCACAGAATGGCTTAACTCGGAAGTCATAGCCCTTGGCGGCAAGACACCCATGGAAATGATGAAAACCGATATCGGTATTGATTTGGTCTTGACGGAACTTGTACGAATCGAGCACGGTATCGTATCTTGATGGTTTATAGCGCCCCTGGCAGTACGCTTACCCAACTTATTCAGGGTATGTCCGAGCCTAGGGGCTTTTTTCAAGGTGAGGATTCCAGGTTCATTATCCACCCCTAAAAGTCGGCGTTCTTAACGTTTCAAACGCAGCATACTTGTAAGTATTCAATATCATATGTGATTATGTAGTTTTATGCAATCTGCAAGTTCAAAATTCAGATTGCATAAAAAGCGCAATGAAGGAGAAATAAATGGGGAAAAAAGGAAAGGTTTCACAAGATGAACTATTGCTTGAAGCCATCGCATACGCCCCGCCGCCGACCGTATGGCCCTGTTGCAATGGGCGATTTTCAACTTCCTGATTGGCAACGCCGATGCACACGCCAAGAATCTGGCCATGATATTTACTGACCGAGGCCCGCGCCTCGCGCCCTTTTACGATCTGATCTGCACACAGGTCTATCCGGATTTGGCTGAGAAGTCGGCAATGAGGATAGGCGGCGAGAACAGGCCGTCCTGGATACGGCAGAAACACTGGGAGAAACTGGGTGAAGCCGTCGCTATCAAATCAAGTCTTGTTTTAAAAACATTGAAGGAAATGTCCGGCGACATCATTCCGGCCGCGCAAGTCCTGATGGACGATTTCAAAAAAGCGCACGGAAGCTTCGGAATCATTGAAAAGATAATGGCCGTCATTGAGAAACGCGCAGGTGCAGTCTGAAAATTATCCTGTGCCGGCAAACACGGTTGTAAAAGCGGCAGGATGTTTAACTTTCAAAGGGGAACTGGTGGAAATCATCCACCGGTTCATAAGCAACACTCCCCGATTTCGGCGCGCCGAAAATGATCATGAATATACTCCCCATTCTATACGGCCTAGAAGATCTTCGACCTCCTGCGCTCCAACATCACTTTCTGAATATTCAAGGGGCGTTTTTCCGCCAAGTGCTTTTTGGGGAGAAGAAAACCATTGCTTTGCTTTTTCTTCGTCACCAAAAACATCGATGGCTCTCTGTAACAGCCTTTCATAATTAAGATCGTCTTTATTCATATTAATCATATAGCATAATCCAACTGGCCTTACCCGGAAATATGTATCAAGTCCAAATTGAGTCTTTGCTCCTTGTAGCAAAATTGCCGCATTCACCTATGAGTAAACGCCTTTGATTGTCCTGAGAGATTATCCATTATTTATTGAAGTGAACAAGCGAGGTTGATGTTTTTTTGTCGCAGAGTTCAACCGGTACTACTTAAGAAAATAACCTGCACTGGCTATCGTGTCCACCTACCACTGTTTGATGGTTAGCATTTATAAAAGTTGATGATTATGATTTGAGAAAATAGTATTCTCTCTTTCAGGAAGAACATTACGGAAAAAGTCATCATCGATGTTTTTTTCCGTATCGGTCTTATTTACATCATTCACCTACCTAACAAACGACATTGAAAAGTCAAGACGTTACAAATTGAGTATCCATCTTATTTGAGCCAAATTTATCAATCATAGCCTGAAGGATGAGAGTCTCAAAAGGTCACCGTTATGTTTAAGGTTTCCGCTACCGTTGATGTATTGATTTACCTCAGTAACAAGCAGTGCCGAATCAGTCCCTGAAATGGGAGAAACCTCGGATATGCGCTTGAAGCCTAGGGATTTAACGGAAGTACCTATTCGGAGTCCGCCATTTTCAGACAACCACCATCGATCATGAATTGGGTGTTGACCTGTCGGAACTTTGCCAATCATAATAATAGTCACCTCACCGGGGTCGGAATCGGAAACAGTCATACGCCAATACGATTGATATGTATCATCCCATGCTTGCTGGATACGGGTATCCTGTTGATGTTTCCGGCTTGTAAGGATGAAGATTGGAACAGCTAAATTTACTCCGCGAATCAATTTAACCAACTCCAATTCTTCGAGGCCGAAGTAAGGATCGGTGATCTTGATAAAATTAGTTGCTTTGGATGCAAAAGCTTCGAGAATAGCCAATGCCTTTTCCCGTTCTCCATAGTGGATCAGATTATTACCCGATGCTTCTGTATGACGCGCTGCTGAAATTCCTGAATCAATGTTTGACCTTACACGAGCCGCGATCCTGAAGGCAAGTTCAGCCGACAGGCGTGAAGCTTCGTAGAGAGGTCGTATCAAAGTACTTGCCTGATCAGTATCTGAATATCGGCGGACAGCATTTTCAATTACCCAAGAGAGCACCTCAAAAGCGCCGGACAGTTCCATTTGACTAGCTTGTTTAATATACTGTCTTGTAAAGTCAATATGAAAAGGATTGATCCGATTTGAGTTAAGCCCAGCCAACATCATCTTTGCAAATTCTATATGCTGTGCACTATTTTCTTCTGGTTTCAAGGCATCGTGTTCACCTGAAACAACCTGCTCACGCCGTTTAAGAAGTTCAATGCGCTGCTTGGTCTGTTCCCGTGCAAACTCCCGTCCAGGATCATCATCGGTTTCTGATGCTAAACTACTTGCGAATTCTGGGTCTATTCTGTGAGCAAAATCAATAATACGGCGTCGAGTTTCTGGAAGTTCTGTTGCATCCATTGGCAATGTCTCGTTCCATGCTTCCCTTAGGCAATCTTTGCTTAGAGGCTTATCAATGTCCGCACATAATTTGGCTAGTGTTTCATAGTGATTACAGCGATCCTCAAAAGTAGATATTTGGGAGATTAAAGCTTTTGCCTCCGTAAACAAAGCAATGGCTTTAATCAGTTCTTTCGCTGACATTGCCTCACCGATGCCCATCAGGACAAGAGCACTGTCCGCTATATTGGGAATTAATCTCGCCCTCGACGATAAAGCCTCCCATGGATTCTTGTCGCGTTCCAATCGTGCGATTTGGGCCTCGGCCAGAATTTTATAACCCTCGTGTTTAATGTAGTCGGGATTTTGAAACTTCACGTCGACGAGATTTCGAAGTTTTTGCATAATCTCGGAAATCTGAGTTTTACTGAATTCACTCCGCAAACGTTTTTGGATGTTATCAACTAAAGACTTTAAGTACCAGTATATTACATCGTCCGCCTCCATGTGTTGCAGAACTTCATAAACATCTATAAAGGTTAAATAATTGACCTTAAATATAGGTTTACTTGCTGAATCATAACGCTCGGAAGGTAATTTGTTCTCAATAAGAAATGAACAGATATCTCCATAAGCAGCGTCCCGGTAAGGCATGGGTAGGTTGTCAATTAATTGTATTGCTGAACTATGGTGTGCGTTGTATAGTGCCACTGCAACAGTGGTGACAGTCCGCCAGCGAATCTCTTCATTTTCAAGCACGTCAAAATCAAAGATGGGGCGAACCCGCTCTGATACGATTTTTTGCCCATGTTCCATGTCATGCGCGACGAAAAACTTTAACGCAATGTCACTCCAAACAACCGCGCGAATAGCGAGAGATGGTATGTTATCTATGATTACCTGAAGATCTGCAAAGTCTTCGTCAATATAAACTTTACGCTTAATCAAGCCTCCAAAACAGCGAATAGTAAGCTGGACGCAGCTAATGTAACTAATTGCCATGTTATTTGAATCCAAAATAATATCATTTCGCGCCTTCATAGTATTGGCCAGAAAATTACGGCTTATTTCTTGAGAAAACTTCGCCATTATAGAGACAATCTTGAAACCAGATTCTACCTTAGACCAACCCTCGTCAATCTTGTCCCAAGTATCACTAAGTTCTTTTAGGAGTGTATCCCGTAATGAATCAGTAGCATTCTTATTATAGAAGAGAATATCAAAAAACATGCATATTGTCTGGCACTTCTTCTCGGCATCCGGAATATCCGTAACCCATTTATGCAGTGAGATGATCTCATGAATAAATGAGTCCAATTCATTCTTTCGACTTAGCAATCCGCGTATTGTTACACGGGTTGCTTTTGTCCGTAGGAGAGAAGTCTTGATCTTGCCATAAGCTTCCTTTAGGGCAGCAAAGTTTGCGTTAGAAGGAGACTCAGTTGCCATCGCTTTCATAAATCTGACAAGCGCGGCCTCCCTTCGTGGCAATGTGTTTAATCTGTCAATAACTTCCAAGGCAATTTTTGTATCGCTACGTGTCAACGCCTCAATTGCTGGACGGATAGCTTTATAATGATCTGCTGTCTTCGTTAAAATTTCTTCAACAATGGCCTTTAACCCGTCAAGCACAGCGGCATGTATACCGCTTTCCACCTCGAGCAGTTTGTGCTCGTCGATTATCTTTAAAGTTCGGGATAAAACAGCAAATGCAACTAGTTTTGTGCTAGGCTCTGTCAGAGCATCTACGTAGACGAATAAATCTAGTAGACGATCAATGGCAGTATGTTTGTCATAACGTGCCTCGGCCTCTGCCAACGTACCCTGAAGTTTAACATATTCCACCGTTGGACCGGCCGATTGAATGAGGCCTTTCAATCCGTCGAGCCTGCCAATGATCGCTTTCACTCGTTCAAGGTCAGAAATATATATTAATGGCAAAGCCAGTTCTTGGTAGACTTTGGCATTAGCAGTGTACGTTGTTGTTTGAAGTATGGTGTTCAGCGCATATTCTATAACTGTTACAGAATCTTGTCGTTTTACGTTGGTGACCGCCCATGTCCTTAATACAAAAATACGGTCGGCGGCCTTCTCCCACTTATCGACATCGGCTATTACGCCTTCAGCACTGTATTCACCAAATAAGATTGATATCGTATTAATAAACTTTTGAATCTTTGGATCTTTCACCTTCGCGCGGAGGGCATCTTGAGTTGATGCCATTCCAGACATACCACTACCTTTTTCCACAAACGCCCTGAAAGAAAGCATACCCAATGCAAGATCAATATTGTCCTCAGTATTCCCCTTATTAGTGCACTTTTGAACAAGTTCAACAGCCAATTCTGGGTGTGTATAAAGCAAGTCTGAAGCAATTTCGATACCGCGATCACCTAGACTTCCGCAGTCAATCATGCGGTAGAGTTGCTCTATCTGGTCATTCAACTCTATCTCAATCGGCAATTTCTTGATTTTCTTTGCTCTGGCAATTACTGATAGTAATTGAAGACGATCCTCTTTCGTAACCATTCGCTGTACTAACGCATATGCTGCTGAAAAATCATCAAGTGCAACATATGCTTCGATCTCAGAACGCCACGACTCAGAACTCTCGATGCTCGCAATCGTAGCTCGCTGAAGGCCAAACCTTAGTAAGTCGCCGTCGCGGTCCAGGCTAAAGGCAGTCTCTACACCAAGCTCGGCTTTCTGATGAAGTGGTATCCAAGAATCCCCGCAATCAATTAAATTGCCAATATGCTCCGGAGACAGATAATTCAGCAACTCGTCATAGCGTCCTGCCTGTTGTAGAAAACCGGGCAAGTGTGTCAAGGCATCATCACTTTCCGGCGTGTTCAATAAGTCCGAGATAACTATATCGAAGATAGTTCGTCTCAGTGAGGACAAACGGTTTGCAGCGAAACGCTTAAACACATCATGAACGAACTCGACCTGCTGTCCATTGTTTCTCCGTTCAACAAAAGTACAGCGGGTTAATTTTTTATCCAGCTCCGCAGGTTCTGTTTTACAGAGATGAGAAAGTGAGGCTATTGAATGATAACGTCGATCAAAAGCAAGGATGGCAAGTGCCTGGCGTAGCAAATAATCTTCGTTCTCTACCACCCGCCATTCAACCTCAAACCAATCTGGCGGATGATCAGGAAATTCATCCAGCAATTGCTCTATGGCTGTACCTGCCTTCAGCAAACGACGGACACTCGCTAGATTTCCTGGCACCATTTTACAGATCTTGTGAATCACTTCTAATGTTGAACGTTCTGTTACAAAATCGTTCAAGAATTGACGGGTTTCCTCAAAATTGAACCCAACTAATCTGAAAGGACTAATTCTGCGGATTTTGTTTGTAAGATTATTCAGAGACTCCTGTGGACCAGATAGGATGAAACGGAAACGCGGGATTCCGAACGGCAAAAGTTTAAGGATCATGTCGCGCTCATGGCAATCCTCTTGAGGAATCTCTTCCAATCCGTCAATTAGAAAGTAATACGTTGAGCGTTCATAGTTCGCGTGCCGCTGTAGATCATAGAGACGTGTATTTAATAACTGGGTAGGATCAACTTCCTTCTCAGCACGATAATTCTCCTTCTTGAGAACCCAGCCAATCTGGTCGCAAAGGTCTCGCATAAGCATTCCCGAGTCGTAAGCATAACGACTGCACGAACGTATGAAAATGCTAAAAGTGTGATCAGGATATTCACGAGCAAACTGGGCAAGTAACGTTGTCTTACCAATGCCATCGGGACCATCAACAATAATCACCTCAGTATCAGCGCTAAGCATTTCTGCAAGCGTAGAGATAATGTTTTCTCGCCGGATGCTTGGATTCTCAATTTGTGGCAAAGTAGAAGCAATCTTAGTCAGATCCATAAGCTCTGTATTTTGAGCGTTGTTTGCCTCATGTGGGGAAATTAGAGACAGGCCATGCGACTTGACAGGTTCCATATGCACCTTCTTCCTTTTTTCAACCAGCGTTGCGTTTATAAGTAGAGGTTCTATATGATTATCTTCTGTTATTTCATTAAAGTCTTCGCCATTTTATATTTTAATATGATTTTTCAATCATTGAACCAAAGCATTGTGTTCAATGATGTCTGTCCATTGAAAGTACCTAGGTATATTTTGCTCTAGTGATACATAAAATAAAGCATTTTCTAGGCAGCACCTATGCTACATTTGAAAATGCATGTCTTGTTTAAGACATATAGGACCGGACGATCTCATATGTCAATGGAAAATTGGCTGCAAAATGTGAGTTTTCGTACCGGTGTGCTTGGCGGTCTTGAATTGTGTTTATTTCAAGAATTTTCGTCAAGATTGTCAATTTGTGAATAAACTAAGAAGGAAGTCGGACCTCCCTTATTGACTTCAGGAAGACATCAGGCCAGCGCCTTTCCAGAGACGCACTTTAAAAAATCTGCGTCTTACAACCAGTTATCAATAAAATAATCTTATTAACGAAGGTGAATACTTGTATTTGAAGTTGTGCAGGCGCAATAAGAAAAAAGAAATTCGTCAGAACTCTGATCCACTTACAAATGTTCGGTGGCAAGCATGTAAATCCGCCAAGAATTACGGGAAGAAATCTTTAAAAATGGTTCCTTAGAAGTTACCATACATTTTCCCAATGCTATTTCTTACCATGATCTTGCTGGACTATCCGGAAAAACTTTGGTAATTACAGTGAAAATCCGAGTCCACAAAGTAGCTCTATTCATAACGCCGTTGCCCTGGCTCCGAAAGGGAAAATGAAATGAATACAATGAGAATGAAAAGAAATAACCAGTCTATTAAATTTTTTTTTATATTTGTAATGACCATAAGTTTCGTCTTTCCCTTAAATGGTCTTAGTTTCCAAAATCAGAGCAATGATATTATAAGAATAGGTACGCCGTACATTACATGTTCATCTGGTGTTTGTATTACTAACAGACCGGTGATGCTAAGAGTAACGTATTCATGTGATAGCAATCCAAACAAACGTTTCTATATTGATCGTGAGGCTAATCAAATAAAGAATAAATGGGGTGAATGGGTTACAAATGATTACTATATTCGCAAAGAAATCGTAGTGAAACTATGTCAGGAAGAAAAACGAGATGAAGAAATACGGAAAAAGGTAATTGAAAAAGAAGAAGAAAGAATAGTTAAAGAAAAAGAAAGAATAGCTAAAGAAGAAGAAAGATTACTCAAAGAAGAAGCGAATCTTGGACGAGAATGGATTGCTTATGAAAGGGATGATAGTGGTAAATACTCTTACGATAATAAACATATAAAGATGCTCGATTCCAATGTTATACAAGTTTGGAGTAAACAGGAAATTAACTTTGGCAAAGTAAAATGGTTATTATTGAATGAAATAAACTGTTCTAAGAAAACTAATAAAATAGTAAGAAATATTTTCTATAAAGCCGAATATAATCCATATGAAAACACGATTGATACGAATATTGTACCTACGAACGTAAAAGATAGGTCAGCGGAGATGATTTTACTAAAAAAAGTCTGCTCAAAAGAAAAAATCGAGGAAGTAATAAGGGAACAAGCAAAAAGTGAACATCAAAGACAACAAGAAGAAAAAGAACGGATAAGAAAAGAGCAAGAAAAAAAAGAACTTATGAGGAAACAGCAAGATGAATTGAGAAAACAGCAAGATGAAATTCAACGAATAGAAAAACAAAAAAAAGAAATTCAAAGTAAAAAAATAGCAGATGAAAACTGGGAACGTTATAAAAGACAGCAAGAAGAAAAGGAACGCCTAAAAAAACAGTAAGAACAAAAGGAACATAGCAGGAATCCTTTTAAGAATTTTCTAGAAAAACTAACACTTGATCTAGAGGAAAATTAAACAATTGAAGAAAGGGTATAAGGTATACGTCGCATTTAATGTCGGACTACATCGCACGCCTCAAAGTCAAGAGACAGAACTTTAAAGAAGAATTAAAGACATCCCCATGTTATTTGAGAGGATTCCCGTGAAAGAAAATATTCAAGAAATACGAAAATAAAAAAAAGGAAGGCCGCTCCGGCCTTCCTTCAGCAGCCCACTCACAAAGGACAATTGCATATGATGCGGCAAATACCTAATCTTGGCGTTCTCAACATTGCGGACTCTTTTTATGAAGCAGCTCAAGCCTTGAATAAATTCTCAGACTCACGGATGTCGGTCCCAACCATTGTAAATGCCACGTTTGCCCTTGAAATATTCCTCAAGTCTTTAAACATTAAGTTTAGTTGTGAGGAACCTACCGAAATCATGCCCGGTCTTACCGCTTTTGGTCGTGTTCGAGAGGTGCCGCTGGAGACCGGCCATATGCCTTCAAAGCTTTTTTGCGCCCTAGACGCAAACATTAAAAATGGACTGGAGAACTGTTTCGCCCAAGAACAATATCGGAACAAACCAAAGACATTGATCGAGGCGTTGCAGGCATATGATGGCGACTTTCAGAATTGGAGGTACATCTTTGAGGGGAAAGCTAAGTCCTTTGATATTCAACTCTTGCTTGAGTTGTTGCGTTTTCTCTCTGCGACGATCCATGGGTTATCTTCCAAGTGGGCCTAGCTCTGCAATCAATCGTTCTTCGTGGCTTTTATGTAGGCCGATTGATTTGAAAGTGCTCTCTTCCCATCCGTAATCATCAATCCCGACAACTGCACGCCATTAAACATTTGTTAGTGAACGTAACGCCCAATACAGGACATTCAAAAGGCCGGATAAAACCGGACTTATTTTTTTCCGGTCACCTTACCTCTTTCCATTTGAACTGTTGAATATCCGGGAAAGACTCAATAATAACTACTTCAGGAAGACATCAGGCCAGCGCCTTTCCAGAGACGCACTTTAAAAAATCTGCGCCTTACATCCCGTTATCAATAAAATAAGCTTATTAACGAAGGTTAATACTTGTATTTGAAGTTGTGCTGGCGCAATTAAGAAAAGAAATTTGTCAGAACGCTGATCCACCTACAACAACTCAGCCGGATTCATTCATCAATTCTGCGGATTAAGGTTAAAAGGGACGTCTTGCTTGATGCGCGCCAACGCCGTTCTTAGGGCCGCCGTTGGTTGGCGTGTGTGCCTTAAGGGCATGATCGCTAATGGCTGGTTTCACCAAAAGCGGTCACGCGCCTAATACGCCACCCGGTGCCTTCAATGCATTTCGCGCAGCCGCGGTTACGGTTTGTGCCGCGAGGGTCCATGACACCTTCGGTGCGAGGGCCTTACGAAGATCATCAGCCTCAATAAGCGCTTTTTCTGGGTTAGTCAGAATTGTCTTTAGTCGATCAAACCATTTATCAAGCACATCATCGCCATCCGGTTCGACATCCAAGACCGCATCCATTGCGATGCGTTCAAGGTCTCCCGAGAAGTTTTTTGCATGTCTCGCCAGCAATTGCGCCAGGCCACTGGCTGCGCTCGCTATCATAGGTATACCGGCTGAAATGGCATCGAGACCTGTAAGACCAAAACCTTCAACTTTTGAAGGCATGAGAAACGCTGTCGCAGATTTAAGTTCGTCCAGAAGGGCTTTCTCGTCCGTCGTAAATTCTCTAGCGAAGATGTTGTAAGGCTTCGCGCCGCACTGCTTTTGTAGCTCCTCGACAGTGGAATTCATAGTTTCTGCGGAGAACCCTCGCATTATGAAACGAACGCCCTTAATCGTAGATTGCATTTGGAATGAGCCAGCAATCTTTACGAATAGCTCAGTTCCTTTAACCCCTATTTCGTCGAGCCGTCCTGAAAGTAGGCAGTGCAACTGAAATCCGTCGTCTTGCGGACGCGAAAATGTCAAAAGATCGGGGTTTAGCCCCGGTATGACCTCAATAACGTTTGCTGCGCCATTCCCACCAACTAAGGCGGTCCTCATGTGGCGGTACAAACATGGGCCTACAGCAAGTACCACATCTGATGATAACGATACGGATTTTTGAAGCTCCCTCTTCTTACTGGCTTTCAGGTAATCGACACTTCCAGCCATGCTCTTCACGGGCTCAAGCTCTTCAGGTGACGAATGGATGAAGTGCAAGTAAGGACAATTGAACCGCCTCCGCGCAAGTGCGAGTGCCTCCGAGCCCGTTACTTGATCATGGCCGATGACGACATCAGGAGGCGGCGATAAGTTTCCATTTGGCCCAATGGCGAGAAGCTGAGGAACAGTCAGTCCAGGTGATTTCAACGCGGCAACAATTTCGACGCCATATTTCTTCGCTTGGTCAATTTCGATGTCCTTTGCTTCCGGGATAAAGCAAACGACTCGGTGACCCAACTTTGCGAGAGCGATGCACAAGTGACGATTGAACGTAGAAACTCCACCATGGCCGGAGAACCATTCATCGTTTACCACGAGGAAAGTGAGCAGTGGTTCGGGTTGCTGCGGACTAGGTCCCTTTGGCTCAGGCATTGGCACAACCGACGGCAAGGAACTGACGACGTTTAAAATCGGCGCCGTGCCCTCGGGACTGACATCCTCCGCCTTCTCAAAAAGCTTTTCTTTATCACTGCTCGGTTGCGCCTCAATCGTTTCGCGTCGTATTCGTTCCAGAACGGCCTTAGGAGCCAGCGGCGCCCACCCGAGTCGCCGCTGATTTTCCTTTGTGTCTTCAAGGCTCCATTTCAACCAGCCGACGCTCGGTAGTTGTTCAGTAATCCAGGCTATGGCTTTAACGGACTCATTCGTGCTGGATGCTGTAAGCACACGCAAGCAAGCACTCTGAAAATTGAAGACCTCGTCGATGGGTGTTACCCAATGCGCACCTTTCTCCTTCGGTGTGCGCGTGAATAAGTGTTCGATCCATACGTACATTTCGCCTTGCTGCATGGGCGTCGGGAGAGCCTCTTCACTTCCATCTCGATCTCTTCTCCAGTCAGAGCCAAAAGCAGTTATAAGCTTACGGGCAATATCTGGCTGGGCCGAGACTATTTCGCGCAGCCGACCCCAATGTTCGCGAGGGTTCGTTCTGAGCAGCTCGGCGGCGGCGGTTATAGCTAACTCGTCCGAGTCAGGACTCAAGCCTTCAAGCGCAGCTTTTGCCGCTTCGAGCGCCGGGAGATAATTTGGCAGAAGCTGCGATAAAACCCTTTCGAAAATACTCTTATCGACTTTGGCCGTCTTGAGCGCGGACCAAACGATATCGAAAACCGATGTGTTCGGCCAGTCTTCAATTAAGTTGGTAACTTGATAAAAATCGCTGGAGTTTTTTAAATAAGCCGAGAGTGCCGAGAGGAACGCCGCCGGTGCATGCTTGCAGCAATCTTGAGCGATCCGCTGCTGGTTTTTGCGCTCACTGTTGCTGTCGTTGGACGAAAGACTGATGATCGGTAAAGCCCATTTCGCCCAGGTGTCGGCTGCGATTGCACTATAGGCGTCAATGTTTTCGGAGAGTAGTAAGCGTAAAGCGCGATACCCTGCTGCCGCAGGTCTATAATGGGTGTTTGGGGCAAAATAGTTTTGCGTTAGCGGATAAGAATTGAGATAAGAGATTGCCGCTGCAACCACCCGCTGCTTTTCACCGGCCTCCAACGTCGGCCAAATAGCTCCAGAGGTTAGCACGCCGGTGAACTCATCGACCTGACCATTCTCATTTTTGAGAAGGACAAGGTTTAAACGCCAAAACGCATCAAGGTCACCCCCCTCGACCTGGTTGAGCAATTCTCGGGCGACTGTCTTTGCGTCGCGTTCGGGTTTGGCTTTCGCTCGTTCCCTGCTTCGCTTACTATCTTCCTGTTGCAATTTCGCGTAGTCGGAATCAAGAGAGATTGCCGAAATCGCACTGAGTGCTTCTTTTAGGCCTTGGTGCTTCTCGGAAGCATCCCATACGAATTCAATTT
The DNA here is from genome assembly GCA_002840435.1 of Deltaproteobacteria bacterium HGW-Deltaproteobacteria-6. NCBI lineage: Bacteria > Deltaproteobacteria > Deltaproteobacteria bacterium HGW-Deltaproteobacteria-6. Next base: position 11,343 of record PHAT01000005.1, on the reverse strand, counting down.
CATTGAAATGTTGCCAGTCGATTAACGCGACGATTAGTTCGATGACATGTTTTTGCTTATCCTCATCACCAGTTATCTGTAGCAAGTCGTCTACGAGCCAAGTTAGATCCGACCTAACAACCATTTGCCAAGGCAAAAAAGTGAGCACTCGCGCGCCACTCCAGTTTTGGGGCGCGCGAGCTAAAACCTCTTTCACTAGTCTTTGACGACGCTTTGGCTCTGCTGTTAGATACTCATCTTGAAATCTTTTAAGTTCGGTCTCATGGCGAAGTAATGATCGAGTGTGCTCGTTGCTCAATATAAATCCTGCCAAGCGCGCTAAAACACTATCATCATCGCTGTTTCGCCACACCTCACTTAGGGCTTTTGGAATAAGCTTCCTAAACGAGTGGTATATGTTCTTCTTGAGGTCCTGGCCTTCTATCCACTGGAGCGCTGCCAGTGCGCCCTCTGGGTTCAGCTGGCCGAAATCGAGGTGATATAGAAAGAATGCGTAACTGCCTATTAACGACTCATTTTGGGGTTTAGTAAGCGCCTCAAACAACTCGTGTGCTGAAAGATGTTTCGGCCAAGTGCTTTGAAGCGCCCAGCCTTTGATTTCATCATCAGGATCATTTTGCGGATTCATTGCCAGCGGAACAAGCTCGTGCCGCTCCTGATCACTCAAGATTTTTGCTAATGCATGAGTGGCTCGAGCTCTAATGTGGGCGTTATCGGATTCATCAAACGCGACCCGACGCAGTTGCGGTAATAGATCTCTTCTAAGGCAAGCTTCCGCGATGTCAATGACGGTTCGTCGTAAAATGATATTTCCGGAACGCGCTGTGATAACGGAGCCGATCTGTTCAGCCAATCTGGGGTGGTCGAGGCGAGAATAGTAGTCCCGCCACTCAGATTTGTCGTAAGCGTCACCTCTGTCGAGTCTCTCGATCAAATGCGCAACGAGAGCGAAGCGATCCATATCTGATTCTAAGGCAATGTCGCTCGAAAGGAGTGTATCCGGTTCAGTTTCGACCAATATACGGAAAAGGTCGTGATTGGAGGCGCATAGCCATGCAGCTACTTCCCTTAGTTGTGGAACGATCCGATCATTGCCCGGGAGGCCAGAGCGTATGAGCGCAAGCTGTTCGGCGGTTGTAAGTTTGCCAGCGCGAATGTATTGCGCTGCAAGGAATTCGGCGAATGATTTATGGCTCCAGTCGAACGTGTCCTCAGAGACCGGCCGAAATAGCGCGGTTTTCAGTGTTTCTCGAATGTGCTTCGAGCTTGCATTGACTTTCTCGCCAAGTGTTTGCTCGACTCCGCCTGATAGTTCAGAAACCGTGACAGCGTTGGCCGGAATCGGGTCGCAATATAGGCCGTCCCAAATTAGGGTTTTTGTCGAGAGCACGGATGCGGCGGCTATACGACACGAGAGGGCAAATCGCATGTCGGCGTCCAACTCGCCATAAATACCGAGTTTGCGTCGTGCGAGATTTGATTCATCGAGGAGGGCAAGGATTCCTCTGCGATATAAGGAAATCTTGTCTTGCGCTAAGGAACCTTGCTGTAGGAAGCCGGCCAGCAACATTCGTAGCGTGATAGGACGGCTTGCGAAAGGAGTGGCACCGCTTTCCTGGACAGCCTCCCAGAACCTGTCCGCGCTGGGCGTCGTGGCAGTGACGTAAGCCTGTACCTGCGATTCCGTGAATGGCGTCAGTTCGAAGACTTCGACGCCTTCCCGGCTCCACAACTCACGCAATTGATCTTCAAATTGGGAAGACCAGTCTGCCGTTCTGACACTCATTCGTGGCAGCAAGGTGCCAGGCGATCGTTCTTGTGCCCAAGTGAATGTCTGTAACAGCCACTGCTGCGCAACCGGCATTGAAACTGGACTTTCATCAAGCCCGTCGAGAAACCACAGCGTCCGGCCTTTTGTTGTGTCTAATAAGGACTGGGCAATTGTGCGCAAGTCATCAAACGTTGATATGCCGCGAAGCGGTGTTTGTGCAATAGAACAATTGATTGAAGTGGCATTCTGAACAGCTCGATCGAATTCTGTTGACTTGCCAATACCGGGAGGACCTAGTAGAACTATGCACGGAATATCAGGATTGAGACCTCTGAGGTAAGTTTGTGGTGTAACACCAGCGGCGACCTCTTCTGACTCGAAGAAATCGTGGCTGAATTCAATCTTAGCGCCTCTCGGAATCCATATGCGATCAACAACGAAAGGATTATTGGACATGGTTCGGCACTCCAGTGGACCGATTTGCCAACGGCGTAGCCCTTCATCCCGGTAAGCCCGTCAGACATGGTGAAACGTGTAGTTGCTTTTCTAATTGGTGTGACACTTATCATCATTTTCGATTGAAGTCCAGTATGTCAATAAGATCAATAGGGTTATCGATTTCAGGAAGACACAAATACCTCGTTATCCTGAAAATACCGGACTTAAACATATGCACGTTTCAACCCGTTATCATTAATCCGCTCAGATCACCTAAATTCTCCATTTGTATTTGAAATTGCACGGGTGCGATAAAAAAATGAAATTTGAACGGAAGTTGAAGTCACTTACAAAGCGTTGATGACGGTAGGTTATCAAAAGTGGGCATTACGGATCGTGATCTAGTAACACCTTGCCGTTTAGCGTTGAGACGTGAGCGCGCCGCCGGATCACTTCCGGAAGTCTGCTTGAATGCCACGGATGCTCTCCTTGCTGACATCCCATCCAAAGAGCTCAAATAGGGAGATCACCGGTGGCACTGCGAGAGACCTCGTTTCAGCGAGTAGGGCGGTTGCGGAGTATGACTCCGAGAATGTCCATTCCTGAACGGAGCAGACGTGGGGATGCATAAATGGAACACGGTTCGGCCCTAGGCCGAGGGCTCGGTCGGTGAGCCCTTGCAGCTTCATATCGATGGTAAGTCTTCCTGTGAGCCCTAGAGCCGTTGACCAGCGTGCCGCGAATTCATAGATCTCAACGGCACGAAACACGGTGTCTTCTACACCGAGCAGAGTTCCACTCTTCCACGTACAGTCGGGTGGCCAGAACGTGGACTTATCTCGCCAGTCATTCCACAGGCCGCACAGTGACACAAACTGGCCACTTCGGTATGCCCGCCAGAGTTCCAAGTAGTGTTGCCAATCAAATGGCTGTTCGATGTGATTGGGCGCTCGGATTGGCGATTTATGGGTATCGATGTGCGGAAAATCCCATCCGCGGATGGCGACGGAGCTGTTTTTGACAGCCGCTTCAAGCACCTGCAGTGTAAACGGAGTCTTTTCGGGATACTCCTCCGGTATAATGCGTACAACCCAGTAGCCACGAGTCTTGACCATGTCGGCGACGCTCACAGCAGATCCTCAACTTCCCTATCGAATTTCTGACGTGCGCTACCTGACGCCGAGGGTTCGAGGTACGGCTGAAGGCGAGTCGCAGTCCTGACCATCTTACGCGCAACAAGCTCGGCGGCGCGCTCGATGACTTCCCGCATCTCAATGTGAGAAGGAATCTCCACGCTTTCATTCTTACCATAGCGGCGTACATAGAGCGCCCCGTTTCGGAGTATGCCCGAATAGTCCTTCTTGCACAGGATCGGAAGCTCGGAGAACCCCGAGACGGTGATCGCGATAAATTCGTGGCCATCCAGACTTACGACGTTCACGTCCATGTCAACTGCTGGGTCTGCATAGTTCGTGACACTTGACTGCAGGTCATCATACCGCCAGGTTGCCACTTGGGTCTGTGTGAGGCCGGTAGGAGTTAGAGATTCCCCGTCATCATCCACACCAATAACGACAACACCACCATCAGACCGGTTTGCCATGGCCAGCACGGCGCGGACGACCTTTGCCAGAAACGGTTTGTCGCTCCGCGCTCCAGGGCCCTTGAATTCAGTATTCCGCTGCTCCCTGCCGAGCGCGATAGCTGTGCGCAGTTGCTCTGAGGTCACGACTTCCTCTCTCAGCCATATTATTCTTGGAAACGTGCCGAAGCGAAAATCACAGTGATGTGATATTTTTTTGTCTTCTTAAATTTAAGAAGTATTGTTCAAAAGCCACAACATCCTGTTGTCAATAAAATAAGCTTTTTTAAAAAAAGTGTAAACAAAAATTGCTTGAGAAAGCATTTTTAAATGCAGAAGTTTACAAAAAAACAAATTGGTCATGATTTATTTTAGGCAATTATGAACAAATTCAAGGCTATTACTGGATGTATACAATTTATAGGTAAACATAACCGTTCTAGCGACTGCCTGAATGGTTTTACATGCAAAAGCCCGGCAGCTTTGATTCTGCCGGGCTTTTTTCTTGTTTGCTTTTTGAACATTCGGGTTGTTCTGTCAGGTCGGCAGAAAACAATGGCCGGTGCCGGTCTTGGCGATAGATTCTCTCCTGAAGTTATTAATCTTTATCGAAAACTATTAATAAAAACAGGGATTACTTGTCTTCTTCCTTTTTCACCGGAGTGCCGGTAGTGTCGGGATTATCGGAAACGGATTTCTTGAAATTTTTTATTCCTTTACCCAATGCCGAACCGATTTCGGGAAGTTTTCCGACGCCGAAAATAATGAGGATGATAACCAATATAATCAATAGTTCCGGTATTCCTATTCCAAACATAATATTACCTCTTTCATCTTAAATGTTTTATGGTAAGCGCAGGTGGATGACCTGTCCCGTCTTGCCTAAATTTTCTATGGTTTTTCCATCAATCTGTATCCTGACTCCGGCGGCATTACCGATATCCATGTTAAAACGAGCCGCTTTGCGTGATATGGTTTCTCCGGGGTTCAGTAAAACCTGAAAAGATTCCTGGTTGTCGGCCTGAATCCGCAGCCATGTTTTTTCCGTGGCGTGAACAACGAGGACGGACGATTCTTCATCCTCCGAGAGTGCCGCTGTTTTGGCTTTGCTGTTTTTGGGCGCGGCCGCGGGCGCCGGAGCGTCGGATTTCTGCACTTCCGTTCCCTTCGGCGCCGGTTGTGTTTGCCCGTCGCTTGTCTGGCTTGCCGTGATTAAATTTTCGGGCCTGGGCAGATTGACGTCGATGGGAAGATTATCCGGCAGCGTTTTGTCCTGGGCCGGTGATTCGGTAATCACGGCTTTGGGGGCAGTTTCGCTTTTTAGAGGCGCTTCCAGAGACGGCTTATTATAAATGCTTACAAAAAAGGATATGGCGGCAACGACAATGACGATGCATACAACCCACAGATAGGCTTTGTACCGTGCAAGAATGACGATCAGAGGCGCGTCATGGGGTTGTTCAATGATCTCTTCTCTTTCCCTTACTTGCAGCGCTTGCAGATACTCTTCGTAGCGCCGCAAAACGGATTTTCCATCCACGCCTAGAGCATCGGCATAAGTTTTAATGAAGTTTCGCGTGTATATCGGGACAGGCAGTAAATGATAATCGCCATTTTCGATGGCTTCAAGATTGACCACACTGATTCTTGTACGCTCAAATAACTCTTTCAGGGTCAACCCTGATTTTTCGCGAGCTGCTTTTAAATCAATTATTAAGGAATCAGCATTTTGTTCTGTCGTCATTAACCTATCACAAATAATCATTATTTTTGTTTTGTTTAGCACTATTTTTTATACAGCGCAACTTCTAAGATTATGCTTACTTTTTGGCCTGCTTTATGGTTTAACCCCTGAAATAAATATTGACAGGGAGTTTGCATTTCATGACGGAGTTCATGGACTTTGCCCAAAAAATGGCGCGTGAGGCAGGAAAATTGCTCGCCTCGAAATTAACTGAGCAGCATCAGGTCCATTACAAAGGAACGATCGATCTGGTGACGGAAGCTGATAAAATGTCAGAAGAGCTGATTCTTACGGAAATCAGCCGCCTATACCCCGATCATGGAATTTTATCCGAGGAATCGGCCGTAAAAAATGAGCAGGCAAAAATGCGCTGGATTATTGATCCGCTGGACGGGACGACCAATTACGCACATGGATTCCCTTTTTTTTGCGTTTCCATTGCTTTGGAGAAGGAAGGCGCTGTGGTGCTTGGTGTTATTTACGATCCGGTCAGAGATGAATTGTTTGCGGCCTCGCGGGCTTGTGGCGCTTATCTCAATGGCAAAAAACTGCGGGTCTCCATTGTCAATGATCTGTCGCGCAGCCTTCTGGCTACCGGTTTTCCTTATGACATCCGCGTTAGCCCGGACAACAACCTTAATTTTTTCAGTGCAATGGCCGTAAAGGCGCAGGCGATCCGGCGGCCGGGTGCGGCGGCTCTCGACCTGGCTTATCTGGCTTGCGGGCGGATTGACGGATTCTGGGAATTGAAGCTCAAACCGTGGGATACCGCCGCGGGCAGTCTTCTGGTTACGGAAGCGGGCGGTACTATTTCCGATATGAGGGGCGGACCGTGGCGGTTGAAATCACCCGATCTTCTGGCCAGCAATGGTCTGATTCAGGAGCAGATGATGGAGGTTTTTAAAGAGGCTGAAGGCTGAAGGCTGAAGACCGAAGGCATAACTCAAGGTTTGTTTATATTACCCTGCAATACACTAAGGGTACGGAGATAAAGGCACTTGGTAAAAATCAGTAATACCATCGCTTCACGCGTCACGTAAAAACTTTACAATCACTTTCCTCGTTCTCGGGCCGTCGAATTCACAGAAGAAGATCGATTGCCACGTGCCTAAAACCAGACGGCCGTTTTCGATGATGACCATCTCTGATGCGCCGACCAGCGATGATTTGACATGCGCGGCGGAGTTTCCTTCCGAGTGCCGGTAGTTTGCGGAAAGCGGGACAGCGTGGTCCAGCGCCGCCAGGATATCACGCGGCACATCCGGGTCGGCGTTTTCATTGATGGTCACGGCCGCGGTGGTATGGGGCGCGTAAACCAGGCAAATGCCTGATTCGATTTTTTCTTCGCGGATCGCTTTTTGGATTGCCGCCGTGATGTCCAGCATTTCAAAGCGCGAATGGGTTTGGATGGAAATTTCCTTCATGGAGACCCCGGTGTTGATTGGACGGTTTTTTTAACAGCCGCGTAAATATCACTGATGATCTCGCGGGAGATGATTTCCATGGCCCTGCTGGCAGCTTGGCAATAGCCCCTGGGCGACGACTCTTTCAGCGGTTCTTCCCGGAAATATTTCTTCTGAAACATCATCCTCTTGCCGGTTTCTTTTTCCCGCGAGTCCTGCATGGATATGGAGATGCCGATGACCGCCTTGTTATTGCCGTTGTCCGTCCTCAGATAAAATTCTTCAATGCCGCCCGAAATGATAAACCGGCTTTCATCTGTTTCATGCCGGGAAAAGACCGCGAGGAATTGGCCGCTTGCTCTCATGTCGCGAAGAAGGTTGTCGCCGGTCATGTCGGCGGGGTTGACCGCCCAGCGGGAGTAATTGAAGGAATCAATGCTGTAAGCGTCGCTGCGAAAAAACATATGAGTGGAATTATAGGCGGCGGCGATGGAAAACCGGTTCAGTTTAACGGACGCGGCAAGCTTTTCGGGTTTGGTCCAGGAAGGGGCCGGATAATTCAACAGGTAGTTTTCCACATTATATTGCGGCTTGCTGCTTGTGGCGCATCCGGCGATCAGTAGGAGAAAAGCAGCCAACATGAGGAAACAAAAGCCCGGCCGCCGTTTACGGAAAAATCGTGGTTGTAATAAAATATTTTTCATAGCTTGATTCCTTTCACTATTCCATGGGTTTTCGCGGCGGCGGCGGTTTGGTGAAAATCAGATCCGATGGATCTCTGTTTAAGCTTTCGGAAAGCTTTTGCAGATTTTCCGAGGTGACCCGCAGATTTTCCGAGATGTCCTGAAGATCGCCGGTAATGGTGTTTGTTTTTTTGGCGACATCTTTAAGAAGAATATCAGTTTGTTCTGCCTTTTCACGCAGTTTCAGGCTGTCGATTTCACTTTTTGCCTGTCCGACCAGCTTGCGGGCATCAGCTAATATGCCCAGTGATTCTGTTACGGCCCGATCCACTTTGCCTTCGGAAACCATTTTGTTGACTGCGGCAATGGTATGGTCCAGATTGGCGGAGGTGGATTCCAGATTAGCCATGATATGGTTGATCCGCTTGCCCTTCACAAATCCTTCTATGGCTTGAGAGGTGTTTTTCGTTTGATCGGAAATGCCCTTGAAATCGATAGCCTTGATGCTTTCCATGATCACGCTGGTGTCCGCCAGAAACTTGCTGATTTCCGACTTGCGGGATGGAATAACCGGATAATCCGGTTGAAAGGTAAGTTTCGGCGAATTGGCTGATTCGCCGGCCTTGATCCGGTCAAGTTCAATGAAGACGATTCCCGTAATTCCCGCTGTTTTCAGCGAGGCGATGGTCTGGTTTTGCAGATCGCCTTCCAGATCGATTTTCATATTGACTTCAATCAGACGGTAGTCCGGCGCCACGTCGATGCTCTGGACCTTCCCGATTTCCACACCTCTGTATTTAATGGCCGAATCCACCTGTAATCCCTGGACGGACTCATCAAAATATACCGTGTAGAGAGAGCCCTTGACAAACAATTTTGCCGCGCCCACCCAGATGATGATTCCCGCGCAGATCAATAAGCCGACAATGACAAAAAGACCGATTAAAAATTTTGAGCTTTTAGCTGACATAAAGCCTCTGTTCATCATGATCTACAGGCAGTTGGCGTAAAAAGAAGCTTTTCACCCGCGGGTCTGCAGAGTATTCTTTCAATTCCAAAGGTTTGCCTTCGGCAATCATTCCCCTGGCCTCCTTATCCAACATTAACACCCGATGGGCAATTTTGTAAATAGATTCCAATTCGTGACTGACGATCACCATGGTTGTCCTCAGGGCTTCATTGGTTTTGATGATCAGGTCGTCGAGTTCCACCGCGGTGATCGGGTCAAGGCCCGCAGACAGTTCGTCCAGAAAAAGCACGCGCGGATCGAGCGCCATCGCGCGGGCGATGCCCGCTCTTTTTTTCATGCCGCCGGAAAGTTCGGATGGATAATGATCTTCGTACCCGGCTAGGTTGACCATGCCCAGTTTCATTTTGATAATATTGTCAATAGTTCCCGGATCAAGATCGGTGTATTCAGAAAGCGGCAACGCGATGTTTTCTTTAATCGTCATCGAACTGAACAAGGCGCTGGATTGAAAGAGCACACCGATATTCTGCCGGTAATCGTTCAAGTCCTCATCGGATGCCCGGGTAATGTCCATTCCCTGATACAAAACCTGCCCGGCATAAGGTTTTTGCAGGCCGATCATGATTTTCAGCAACGTTGATTTGCCGCAACCGCTGCCGCCCACAATCACCAGAACTTCCCCCTTGTAGACCTCAAAGCTCACATCTTCGAAAACGGTGTTATTGCCAAACCGCTGAGTCAGGTTCTTTACAATGATGATGGGTTGATGTTCCGATGGTTCCAAAACGGGAACTCCTTTATTAATTTTTAATGTAGTACAGCATAACGGCGAAAATGGAATCGGTTAGCACGATCAGAAAAATCGACGTGACAACGGCGGATGTGGTGAATTTACCGACATCCTGAGCTCCCGCCCGCACCTGAAATCCCCGCTGGCAGCCGATGGCGGAAATGAGGCCCGCAAATACGGCGGCCTTGATCAAACTGGCGACAACATCGAACGCCTGGATGGTTTTGATCGACTGGCTGATGTAGGTTTTTAACGTCAGGTCCAGGCTGGTGATGCCGATGATCATACCGCCGATTATGCCCGACAAGTCGGCGTATATGGTCAGGATCGGCACTACAATGACGGCCGCCAGAACTTTGGGAACAGCCAGAAAGCGAATCGGATCAAAGCCCATGGTGTGCAGCGCGTCGACTTCTTCATTAACCACCATGGTGCCGATTTCCGCTGCAAAAGCGGAGCCGGAACGTCCCGCGACCAGAATGGCCGTCATGATAGGTCCCAGTTCTTTGATCATGGCAAAACTGACCAGGGTGGGAACATAAATGTTCGCGCCGAATTGTTTAAACTGCAGATAAGACATGAAGGCCATGATTAATCCCATCAGGGCGCCGATCATGGCCACAATCGGCAGACCGTCCACGCCTGCCCGCTGAACATAAAAAAGGACATCCTGCCCCCGCAAGGTTTTAGGATGCCGGAAGGTATAGAAAAGAGCAACCAGCAATTCACCGATAAATGTAACGAAATTTCTGAATTCACCGGCAATAGCCAAGGACGATTGACCAACCTGGCGTATAAATGCGGCATATGGTTTAGCCGATTGTAAAGGCCCGCCCCGCCTTTCAAACAATCTGTATGTCAAACGGTCTTGCGTCTTATCCGGTTTTGAAGATGATTTGCGCCGGTCCACCAATGAGTATCCGGAACGATCCGGCGGTTTATCCGGTTTCGAAGGCAGATCAGTCAGCGCGACTTTGTGGATGACACTGAAAATTCCCCTCGATTCGTCATTTAAGTTGATCAGACGGCACTGAATGTTTTTACCGTTTGCCCACTTTTCAATTTGAACAAAGGCCAGAGCCGCCGCGCTGTCCAGATAACAGACTTGTGTGAAGTCGATGGTGATGTTTTTCAAATATTGACTGGAGAGTTGACAGCTCATATCGTTTGTGAAAACGGTCAGATTTTTAAGGCCGAACTCTCCCGCCAGAAAAATCAGGAGATTCGATTCCTCTAATTTATAAGAAATCTGATAAGAGTCCGGGCAATTTTCCTTTAATGCTGTTGTCATCGCCATGTCTTTTATTTGTTTGGCTGAAAGCGTCCATAAAGAAAATCATTAATTTATGTCGGGTATTTAAGCCGGATGCCGGATGCTTGTCAATGAAAATTGAAGATCATGAATATTAAATTGCTTTTCATATTTCGTTCAAGCCGATTGAACATTTCATTGAAAGAAAGATGGAAGTAACTGATTTATGGCGTGGGGCAGCCAGTGGGATAATCGTTAAATAATGATGAGTATCCGATATTTACAATTATCTTTCGTGTGCCGTTAAAAGATGGCACGGTCTTTTCATTAGTATAAAGGCAACCACGGGCTTTCAGCCCTCCGCTTTGCGGGATAAGTTAAACTAACAAATTCCAAAAAAGCGGCGCTTTTTTAAAATTGAAGTTTAACTAAACAAACAACGGGTGCAAACCCTAAACAAACACAGGAGGCAGCAGATCATGAAAAAGACATTAGGAACCATCGTAGCGGCAGCGGCAGTTGTTCTTTTAACAGCAACATTCGGTTTTGCGGAATACGCGGCGGCGGGAGCGGCGAATTTCCCGTATTTTCAACTGGGATGCCTGATCGTGGGCGGATTGATCCTGGTTTCTTTAAAGCGGAAGTATGACAAGATGTACACGGCGGAAGTGGTCGGCGCCTTTGCCCTTTACACCATGCTGATGGCGCTG